>CAZZYZ010000017.1:7524-12543 GCA_964658425.1 Vulcanimicrobiota bacterium
CCGATCGCGAGATCGCCGATCCCGAGCATCACGGCGAAGAGATGCGCGTTCGGTGCGACGACGGTGCGGAGCAGGTCCGCGATCGCGGGCGAGACGGCCGTGTGAACGAACGTCGTGGTGACGCGCTCCGCGAGCCCGCTGCCGTCGAAGAACGAGGGCGCGAGTTTCGCATCCTTGCCGTACAACGCGCTTTCGAGCCATGCGAGACTCGTGACGAGCCGCAACCACACGACCGCAGCGTTCGCGTGCTTCACCGAGGCGGGCGACCGGACCGAGCGCCACCGTTGCAATTGCATCTTCATCCCTTCCGCATCCCTCAGCGTTTGAGTCGACGTTTGTCGAATTTCGGCGGACCCTTGCGCCGGAAGGGCCGCGGCGCTGCGGGCGTTTTGCTCGCGCGCGCGCCCGATTGCAGCAGCGCGGTGTGGATGTCTTCGTCGGTCCGTTCGCGCACGCGCGTCACCGCGGCACCGTTGACGTAGACGTCCGGAAAGCGTTGCGCGAGCCAGAGGTAGAGCGTCGCGAGCCGCGAGCGATCTTCGAAGAGCAGCAGCCGGTCGCGCGCGACGAGGCCCGTCGTGAGTTCGCTGCCGTCGACGATGCCGTCGCTCGCGTGGCGCTCGCCCCAACGGGTCAGGACGAGCAGCGCATTGCCGCGCGTCGTGACCGGCGCACGACTATACGTGCAACGCACGCCGAGCGGCAGCTCGAGAAACCGGTCCGACATCTCGAGTGCGGTCGCGACCTCGATCGTCCCCGCGAGGTTCGCGATGCGCACGCTCTCGTCCGTGCCGCGCAAAACGCGCGTTTGAAAGAAGAGCAGCAACCGGCTCACGCGCGACGTCCCGATGATCGCGGCGAGCCGGCGGAGATGCTCGTCGGTCGGCGAGATCCAGAGCGGCGGCTCGTGTTCGGGCGGTTCGAACGAATTGAGGCGTTCGCGCAAGATGCGCGTGGCGCGCGCGTCGGTCGCCGCGACCTGACCCTTCTCGTGGATGCCGTAACGCCCGGCGCGTCCCGCGATCTGACGGATCTCGGGCGGTTCGAGCGTCCGCGTCGAAACGCCGTCGAACTTCTCCATCGAGGCGAAGACGAGCCGCTTGATCGGAAGGTTGAGCCCGAGGCCGATCGCGTCCGTCGCCACGAGCACCGCCGCTTCACCGCCGCGAAAACGTTCGGCTTCGCGGCGCCTCACCGCAGGCGAGAGCGAGCCGTAGATCGCGGCGGTCGAGAGCCCGGTCCGCCCGATCTGGCCTTGCAATTCCACGACCGCATTGCGCGAAAACGCGACGACCGCATCGCCCGCGCGCAGCTCCGTGAGCGGGATCGGATCCGCGACCTCGAGCGGATTCTTGCGCTCGAAGCGTCGGACGGCGAGCTCGACGCCGAGCCGCTTCGCGAGGATCGTCGCCGCGTCCAAGCCGTCTTGCGAGCCGCACAGCACGACCTTCTTCGCCCGCACGCCCGCGATCGCGAGCGTCCACGCCCAGCCGCGCTGTTCGTCGTGCAGCATCTGCGCCTCGTCGACGACGGCGACATCGACCTCGCGGCCGAGATCGACCATCTCCACCGTCGAGCTGACGTGCCGCGCTCCGGGGCGCAGAACCCGCTCCTCGCCCGTGACGAGCGACGTCGCGACGCCGAGATCCGTCAGCCGTTCGTGCACTTCGAGCGCGAGGAGGCGCAGCGGTGCCAGATAGACGCCGCTCCCCGCTTCGCGTAAGAGTTCGATCGCGGCATACGTCTTCCCCGAGTTCGTCGGGCCGACGAAATATTCGAAGCTGCGCGCCTCGCGCGTGAAGCCTTCGATGTAGAATTGCAGATCGAGATCGGCTTCGACGCGGCGATCGAGGCGCGCGTTCTCGAGTTCCTGATAGATCCGCACGACGCCGCGGCGCGCGTCTTCGAGCGCCGTAAAAAACGAGGTCGCTTCGAAGACGTGGCGTTGCGTGACGTCGTCGGGTTCGCTCAGGATCTTGACGGCGGCGCGCTCGATCGTGTGGCGGAACTTCCCGACGGTCGGGTCGACGACCGGCGCGACGGCGGCCTCACCCGCCTCCGCGGTCAGCTCGGCCGGGATCGGCACCGGGACCCGCCCTCGTACGACGACCGTCCGCGATCCGAATCGGAACTCGCGGACGACCCGGATCTCGACCGTCTCGTGGCCGATCAGCTTCCAGCCGAAGCGCCCGACCTCGCGTTTGAGCTTCGCCCGCTCGAGTTTCTCGTCGCGTACGACGGCGCCGCGCTCGGCCGCATCGCTCGTTTGTTCGGAAGACATCGCCTACGAGTATAACCGAGGGCGCGTCGCGCGAAGGAACTCGGGCTCGGCAGTCCGTTTCTAACGGGCGATGTACACGGCAGAACGTCCGACGGCGATCGTCATCGGCTCGGGGATCGGCGGCCTCGCGCTCGGCATTCGCCTGCAGAGCATGGGGATCGCGACGACGATCCTCGAGAAGCTCGACGGCCCCGGCGGCCGCGCCTACGTCCGCGAGCAGGACGGCTACCGCTTCGACATGGGTCCGACCGTCCTCACGGTCCCGCATTTTATCGAAGAGCTCTTCGCATTGGAGGCGGGCGCGCCGAATCTCGATGCGCCCGACTTCCCGCCGGACGTACTCGCCGGGCACCGCATCCGCAGCGGCATCAGCGGCGGCCCGCAGACGTCGCGCTACGTGACGATCGTGCCGCTCTCGCCGTTCTATCGGATCGTCTTCGACGACGACACGCACTTCGATTACGACGGCGATCCGGCATCGACGCGCGCGCAGATCGCCGCGATCGAGCCGAACGACTTGCCGGGCTACGAGCGTTTCCACACGGCCGCCGAAGCGATCTTCGAGCGTGGATTTCTCCAGCTCGGCTACACGTACTTCGGCCGGCTGCGGACGATGCTCGCGATCGTTCCCGACCTCGTGCGACTCGGTGCGATCGCGCCGCTCTATTCGTTCGTCTCGCGGTTCGTGAAGAACGAGAAATTGCGCGCGGTCCTGAGCTTCGAATCGCTCCTCGTCGGCGGCAATCCGATGCACGTCCCCGCGATCTACGCGATGATCCACTTCGTCGAGAAGACGTGGGGCGTCCATTACGCCCTCGGCGGGACGGGCGCGCTCGTGCGCGGGTTCGTGAAGAAGTTCGAAGAGCTCGGCGGACGGATCCGCTACGCGAGCGAGGTCGAGCGCATCGACGTCGAGCGTGCGGTCAAACGCCCCCGCGCGCGCGGCGTCCGGCTGACGAGCGGCGAAACGTTGCGCTGCGATATCGTCGTCTCGAACGGCGATTACGCGGCGACCTACGGCATGATCGACAAACGCTATCGCCGCTGGCAGCCCGATCTGCGCCTCACGCTCGCGAAGCAGTCGATGTCGGTCCTCGTGATCTACTTCGGTTTTCGCCGCGACCCGGAGCTCGACGGAGAACTTCGGCACCATAATATCTTGCTCGGACCGCGCTATACGGGTCTGCTGCGCGATATCTTCGATCGCAAGATCCTCGCGCCGGATTTCTCGCAATACCTGCACGTGCCGTCGATCACGGATCCGAGGATGGCTCCCGAGGGACATCACGCGGCCTACACGCTCGTCCCGGTTCCGCATAACGGGAGCGGGATCGATTGGGGCATCGAGGGCCCGCGACTCACCGAGCGCGTGATCGCCTACCTCGACGATCGCTCGCGGATCGCAAACCTGCGCGAACGCTTGACGACCTCGAGCTTCATTACGCCCGACTATTTCGCGAAGACGCTCAACAGCCGGCTTGGAAATGCGTTCGGCCTCGAACCGATCTTCGCACAGAGCGCCTTCTTTCGTCCCCACAATAAGAGCGAAGATATCGATGCGCTCTATCTGGTCGGAGCGAACACGCAGCCCGGCGGTGGAACGCCCGCGGTCATGATGTCCGCCAAGGTAACCGCCCGCATCATCGCGCGAGATCTCGCGCGTTCCGCTCGCTCGTCCTCGTAAGAAAAAACGAGTGGGGAGGTTTGCGCTTGACGCTCGCGCTCGCGGGTACGACCGTGATGGTCAAACGCAACGTAAGGAGTTCAGCATGGCTGGCGGCACACCGACGATCAACACCTATGTGAGCGACATGCTCGCAGTCGAGAATCATCTTCTTCAACCGCTGAAGACGCAGGCGACGGATACCGGACTCAGCGACTACCCGCAGGCCGGGCGCGTCATCAACGAAGCGGTCCGCACGACCGAATCGCGCATCGCGGCCCTGGAAGCGCGACTCGAAGCGCTCGGCGGACACGGCGGGAAAGATTTCAAGAGCGGCGTCGCCTCGGCCGCCGGCGTCGTCGCGGGAGCGATCGGTCAGGTTCGCAAGACCGGCGTTTCGAAAAATCTGCGTGACGATTACAGCGCACTCTGCCTCGCTTCGGCGGGGTACACGATGCTCGAAGCGGCCGCACTCGGACTTTCCGATCGGGAAACCGCTGCGATCGCGAAGCGTCACCTCTCCGACGTGGCTACGCTCATCATGAAGGCGAGCCAAGCGCTCCCCTCCGTCGTGCTGCAAGAGTTGAAGCTGGAGGGCGCCGCGATCGATCCGACGGCAGCGGCGGAAGCGGAACGCGCATCCGAAGAAGCATGGAAGGTCGGAGCGTCCCGCTCGAACTAGTCGCTCGAAACGACCGTCACAGCCTCGCAGCGATGCGGGGCTTTTTTTTTCAATGCAGCTCGTCCTGTTTCGTCGACGACATGCCCTCGAAGAACGAACGCACGAGCCAATATACGCAAATCGACGATATCGATATCGATGCGGTGACCGGCGGCGCGACCTTCAACCGGGGTTTCGCCCGAGGCGTCGGATTTACGAGTACCTCGGAGGGCGGCCAATCGACGAAACTCGCCCCGTTTTCCGTCAACGTTTCGACGAGTCACAGACGAGTCAATCGAACGTCCGCACGCAAGTGGAGCAGCGCATCGTGCGCGCGACGTCACTCGCGACGGGCAGGGCCGCGATCGATACGATCGTCCGACGCTTCATCAAGGGGTAGCCGTAAGACGACGG
>CAZZYZ010000017.1:12553-26247 GCA_964658425.1 Vulcanimicrobiota bacterium
CCGTCGTATCGACGATGCCGTAGAAACGATTACGCGGCGGTCCGCTCCGGCGGAGCCATGAACTCCGGGCCGACCGGTTCCTTGACGGATTCGGTCACGATCGTATCGATCTCCGCGAGCGTCTGACGGTCGATCGCGAAGCCCATGCTTCCCGGAATGTCTTTGAGCTGTTCGGGTTTGCGCGCGCCCCAGAGCGCGACGCCGACGCCGGGCTGTTCGACGATCCAGCGCACGGCGAGATCGATGACGCGCTTCCCGTAGCGCTCCTTCGCGAGCGCGTCGAGCCGCTCGACCGCCGTGAGGTACTGGGAAAAGCGCGGCTCTTGAAACTTCGGATCGTTCAAGCGCAGATCGTCGCCCGTGAATTTCCGATCGCGGGACATCGTCCCGCTCAAAAGGCCGCGGCACAGCGCCCCGTACGTCAGGCCGACGATGCCGTGCTTCGCGCCATAGGCGAGGACGTCGGTCTCCGCCGCCCGTTCGAAGAGATTGAACGGCGGCTGAGACGTGTGGAGCGGCGCGACTTTCACGAAGCGTTCCATTTGTTCGGGACTGTAGTTACTCACGCCGATCGCGCGAATTTTGCCCGCATCGAGTAGCGCCTTCATCGCACCAGCCGTCTCCTCGATCGGAACGAGCGGATCCGGCCAGTGGATCTGATAGATATCGATGTAGTCCGTCTGCAGCCGGCGTAGCGAATCGTCGATCTCTTTCTCGATCCGCGCCTTGCGCCCGTCGCGGAACACGTTGCCGTCGGCATCCCAGTTCAGCGTTGCTTTCGTCGCGACGATCGCGGTCGCACGACGCGCCCCGGCGAGTGACTTGCCGACGATCTCTTCGGAATTCCCGTAGCCGTAGACGGCCGCCGTATCGAAGAGATTGATCCCCATATCCTGCGCGGCATGGATCGTGGCGATCGCTTCCGCCTCGTCCGTGCCGCCCCACATCCAGCCGCCGATCGACCAGGTACCGAGGCCGACGCGCGACGGCTTCAAGCCCGTATCGCCGATCGTCGTATATTCCATCGCTGCGCTCACTTGCTCGTTCCGAACGTGAAGATGGTCTCGGAGTCGAAGGATTGCCCCGCCTTGAGTTCCGTCGTCGGGAATGTCGGCTGATTCGGCGAGTCGGGATAGCGCTGGGTCTCCGCCGTCCAGCCGTCGGTCTGGCGATAGATCGTGCCGCCCGTGCCGACCTCGGCGCCGACGAGATAGTTGCCGGTGTAGACCTGAACGCCCGGCTGATCCGTGAGGACGTCGACGAAGCGGCCGCTGACCGGATCGAAGCCGTGCACCGCGAGGCTCACGGGTGCGCCCATCTTGCGATCGAGCACCCAATTGTGATCGTATCCGTGCGTGATGAGCAACTGCTCGTTGTTCTGCCGTAGATCGCGCCCGATCGGCTTGGCCTTGCGAAAATCGAACGGCGTGCCCGCGACCGAAACGACGCCCGCATTCGGAATCGAATTCACGTCGACGGGCGTGTAGTTACTCGCATCGATCGTCAGCTCTTGACCCATCACGTCACCCGAAGATTCGCCGGCGAGGTTGAAGTACGTGTGGTTCGTGAGGTTGAGGATCGTATCGGCGTCGGTCGTCGCGTGATAGGCGATGTGGAGAGCGTTATCCGCACCGAGCGTATACGTCACCGTCATGCTCAGCGTTCCCGGGAAGCCTTGATCGCCGTTCGGACTCACGTGCGTCAACTTTAGGACCGCGGGACCGTTCGACGTCGCCGAGCCCTTCGCGGCCCAGATGACCTTGTCGAACCCTTTGAGCCCGCCGTGCAGCGAATTCGGCGGGTTGTTGATCGCGAGCGAATACGTCTTGCCGTCGAGCGTGAAGCGGCCTTTCGCGATGCGATTGCCGTAGCGGCCGATGATCGCGCCGAAATAGGTGCCGGCTTCGGCCTCGTAGCCTTTGATGTCGGCATACCCGAGAACCACGTTCGCGGTCTTACCCGCGCGATCGGGTACGTCGATCTCGTGAATGATCCCACCGTAATTGAGAATCTCGACGCGCATGCCGTGACCGCTATCGAGCGAGAACATTGCGACGGGTTCACCCGTCGCGAGCGTTCCGAACGACGATTTTTCGATCGTCGCCGCACCTGCGGCGAGCGGGAGCGCGGCGAGCGCGAGACTGCCGAGTGCGACGCGGAGCCGGCGATTCAAGCGATTCATAGGATGCACACTTTCATGCGATGACGTTGCGTTCGGTCGGCTTCGCGCCGAGTCCGGATTTCACGGTGCGGATAAGCTCTTCTTCGGTAATCTCCGACGTCGAGACGTCGAGCACGATCTCGCCCGCGAAAAGGAAATTGATCCGGTCGCACACTTCGAAGACCTGCGAGTAATTGTGCACGATCAGGATGATCGCGACGTCGCGCCTGCGTCGTAATTCTTGCACGAGATCGAGAACGAGCGATCCCTCGCGAACGCCGAGCGCGGCGAGCGGTTCGTCCATGATGAGCAGCTTCGGATTCGAACGCATCGCACGCGCGACGGCGATCGATTGCCGCTGGCCGCCCGAGAGATCGCGCACGAGCGTGTTCACGGAGCGCAGCCGGATGCCGACCTGCTCGAGAAAGACGGTCGACTGTTCGCGCATCGTCTTCTCGTCCGTGAGCGGGATGCCGAGGATCCGCTTGATCGGCTCGCGGCCCAGAAACATGTTCTGCGCGACGGAGAGATCGTCGACGAGCGCGAGATCCTGATAGACGGTCTCGATCCCGAGCGCGCGTGCCTGCGTCGGCGAGCCGATCACGATCGGCTTGCCTTCCCAGCTCAAGTGGCCCGTCGTCGGTTGATGGAAGCCCGAGAGCACCTTGATGAACGTCGACTTGCCCGCGCCGTTATCGCCGACGAGGCCGAGCACTTCGCCGCGCGCGAGCGAGAGATCGAGGCCGCGCAAAACGGTCGTCGGCCCGTAACTCTTCGTTACGCGTTCCGCACGAATGAGCTCGGGTGCGCTCTGCGCGAGCGGCGGAACCGTCGTGGAACTCACGTGCGGCGATTCCGCAGCGCGATCGCTTTGAGTTTGATGTTCAGCACCATCGCACCGACGATCGCGAGACCGAGCGGAACGTCCGAGAAGCCGGCTTGCGCGCCGACGAGCGGGAGGCCATCGTTGAGCGAGGCGACGACGAACGCGCCGAGCAGCGCACCGAGGACGGTGCCCGAGCCGCCGAAGAGCGACGTGCCGCCGATGACTGCGGCCGCGATCGCATAGAGCGTCAGCGTATTATCGCCGGCCGACGGATCGATCGAGCCGCTCGCGCACGATTCGACGATCCCGGCGAAGCCAGCGAGGACCGCCATGATGACGAAGTTGAGGATCTTCGTTTTCTGCGTGCGGATACCGATCTCGCGTGCGCCGAGGAGATTGCTGCCGACGGCGATCGTATGCAATCCGAAGCGCGTCCGCCGAAGCACGACGGTGAACGCGAAGACGACGGCGAGGAGCCAGCCGAACGGCGCGTAGGGTCCGAGCCCGCCGACGGCCTGTTGCCCCGAGCCGAGCGCGACGTTGAGGAAACTCGGCGGCGTCGCCACGGGCTGACTGTGGCTGAGCGTCAGCGTCGCGCCGTTGAGCAGAAAGAGCATCCCGAGCGTCGCGATCAGCGACGGCACGCCGAGCCGCACCGTGATGAGGCCGTTGACCCACCCGATGACGCCCGCCGCGACGAGTGCCAATACGATCGCGATCGGGAACGGAACGCCCGCGGTCGTGATCCAGTACGCGATGAACGGCGTCGTCGAATAGATCTTCGCGGCCGAAAGATCGATCTCGCCCGTGATCATCAGCAGCGCTTCGCCGACCGCGAGGAAACCGTACTGCGCCGTACTCGCGAGAAGCACCGGAACTTCGGTCGTTAAAAATGCGCCGTTGAGGATCTCGAAGACGACCGCGATGATGATTGCGACGAGCGCGATCCCGGTCTCCGGATAGCGCGACGCGATGCGCACGATCGAGGAGAACGACGCCTTCCCGGGGCCTTTGGGCGCCGGTTCGGCGGGTGCGGCCGTCACCGGAGCGCTCAGGACTTCCCTTCGAATCGGCTGCTCGTCGCGAGATACGCTCCGACGTTGTCCTTCGTGACGAACTTCAGTCCCGTATCGATGTCGGCCGGCGACATGAGCGTCTTCGATTTCTGATAGAGATACATCTCGAGCACGGGATAGTATCCCTGAAGGTACGGCTGTTGATCGATCGCGAATCCGAGATCGCCGCTCTGGATCGCGGTCAGCGAACCCGGCAGCAGATCGTAGCCGCCCGTCGCGATCTTCTTCTGCGCGAAACCGTATTTTTTCGAGGCGATCCCGATGCCTTCGGTCGTCCCGCCGTCGACGGCGAACATGCCGTTGACGTTGCGGTGGCCGAGATAGTAGGACTCGACGGTCGAATGCTCTTGCGCGACGAGCGCGCCCGAGGCGACCTGCTCGTACGTGATCCCTTTGCCGGATTTCTTGATCGTATCGATCGCGCCGTCGATGCGCGGCTGGATGTTGAGCGAACCGGGCGTCGCGATGAAGAGCGCGACGTGGCCGCCTTGCGGCACCGCATCGACGATCTTCTGACCCATCTTCTGCCCCGAGACGAAGAGATCTTGACCGACGTACGCCATGCGCGCGTCCTTGCTGCCCGGCGGCGCGTCCGCGTTATACGCGACGACGGGGATGCCGGCCGCGATCGCCTGCGCGATCGGTTCGTCGAACGCGTGCGCATCGACGATGCAGACCGCGATCCCTTGAACTTTGTTGTTGATCGCGGACTGCACCGCGCGGACCATCTCGCTGACGTTGCTGTTCTGCGAGCCGGTCCAGAGATACGAACATCCGAGCAGCGAGCACGCATCGGCCGCGCCGTACTGCGTCGCCGTGAAAAACGGATTCGTCGTCACGTGATTGACGAACGCGAATTTATAATTCGCCGCCGCCGCACCGCCGCCGGCCGCGCCCGCCCCGCGATCGCACGCGGCCAGAAGCGCCGCGAGTCCGGCGCCGCCGCCGCCGATGAGGGCCGATCTGCGGCTTGGCCCACCGAGTTCGCGCGGCGCCGCATCCAGTCGTGAACGATCCATTTCACCCTCATCCGAACAGCATCGCGACGCCCGCGAGTGCGGACGACGGGCCGGCGACCAAGCACCGGCGTGAAATTTCTGCCCATATCGGCAAAAATCAAACGGAAAGCGCTTCCAATGACCCGGCCACTGTAAACGATTACTCCCACGTCGTCAATGCTTCGCGGCAACACGCCTCGACCCGAGCGTTAGGGTGCCCCGACGGCGAAAACATGGTGCGCCCGAGACGATTCGAACGTCCATCTAAGGCTTAGGAGTCCCCCGCTCTATCCTTTGAGCTACGGGCGCGCACGAGTCGCTAATTCGCCGGACCGGCGGCGAAGGCTTGCGTACGAGCGACCGGTCCGGCATGAAGGATGCGCGCAAGGCTCCGGTAGCGCCCGGAAGCCGCAACGCGCCGGCGCTCGAGGCGCCGATGCCCTAAACGACGTTCGCTCGCGCGGCGAGCGCGCGAGCGCGCCGGAGGTCGAGCGCATCGTCGCGGTCGTCGAACGTCTGCAGGACCGCCCGCATCTCGAGCTCTGCGCGCGCGATGCGCGCGGCGTCGCCACGCGAACCGCGCAACGCGAATTCGACGCGGTCGACCGCGTACCGTAACTCCAGCAATCGCGCGCCTCTCGCTCGCGCGTCGTCGATGGCGCGATCGATGTACGCGCTCGCATCTTCGTGATGCGCGAACGCGTCCGCGATCCACGCTCGCACGCGATGCAGATCGTACCCCGTGACGTCGCCGCCGACCTCGAGCATCGACCGCTCGACCGCGTCGAGCCGCACGGCGGCGCCGAGCGCGTCGCCGCTCGCGAGTTCGGCGAGGGCGAGATGCGAGGCGAAATAGTGGCGGTACATCATCGGCGCGCCATTCGTCGGTTCGTCGAGCACGGAGCGCAGCAATGCGAGCCCCGCGTCGCGTTCGCCGCGGCCGATGTGGGCCGCCCCGATCAATAACGACGAGATCGCGAGCGGCATCGAAAAGGCGTGCCGTTTTGCGAGCTCGAGCGATTCGTTCGCTACCGAAGCGACCGCGTCGTAATCGCCGAGAAGATCGAGCGATAGCCCGATGTGATTGAGGCCGATGCACTGCGAGAACGGATGATCGAGACGCCGGATCAGCGCCTCGGTCGCTTCGATCGACCGTCGGGCTTCCGCGATACGGCCCGAGAAGGCGAGCGCGCTGCTCCGATGGCCGTGGCCGCATATACCCGAATCGTGACCGATTCCGAGGCTCGTCACGTGCCGGTGATGCTGCTGCGGATCGTAGATCGCGACGCCGCGCTCGGTCGCCTCGAGGGTCAGGATGAAATCCCCGATGCTCGCGCCCGCGCCCCACCCGGCATGCAGCGCTTCGAGAATCAGATCTTCATCTCCGAGCCGCTCCGCCATCGCCAGCATGCGCACCGATCGTTCGCGGGCGACGACGACACGGCCCGACATGTAATCGCAGAAACAGAGTCCCCACAGCGCCGTGAACGTCGCGCGGCTCTCGGGGAGATCTTGGGCGAGTACCCAGCCGCGCTCGTACATCTCGCGAACGGTATCGGAGCGGCCGCCCTCGAGCGTGCACGTGACGATGCCGATGCGATTGCGCAAGTCGAGCTCGAGCACGCCGCCATCGGGAGCCGTCAGCGGAACGAGCGCAAGCGCACGCCGCAGATGGGAGATCGCTTCACGGTAGGCGGAGCGATCGGTCGCGCGCACCGCCGCGCGAACGCGAAACTCGATCGCCTCGCGCGCCGCACCACCCTCTTCGAAGTGGTGCGCGACCGTTTCGGGTTCGAGCTCCACGGTCGAAACGAAGTGCTCGACGAGCGTGCGCGCCGTACGCAGGTGCAAGTCACGCCTGCGCGGCCGCAGCAGTCCGTCGTAGGCGACGTCGCGCACGAGCACGTGTTTGAAGCGAAACGTGGCACCCGCGGTGCCGTCGTACCGTAGGCCGAGGCCGCTCGCGACGAGTTGCCCCAAAGCATCACCGACCATCGATTCCTCGCGACCGACGACGCGCGCGAGCAACTCCTCCGGGCACTCCCGCCCGATGACGGCCCCCGCCTGCGCGATATCGCGAATCGGTGCGAGCGCGTCGAGCCTCGCCGTGAGCGCGTCCCGAAGCGTGACCGGGACAGCCGACGACTCGCCAC
Source organism: Vulcanimicrobiota bacterium (assembly GCA_964658425.1). Classification (GTDB taxonomy): domain Bacteria; phylum Vulcanimicrobiota; class Vulcanimicrobiia; order Vulcanimicrobiales; family Vulcanimicrobiaceae; genus CAZZYZ01. The sequence goes on from CAZZYZ010000017.1 coordinate 19,768, forward strand.
CCGAAGACTCGAGCACGCTTTTGGTTAACTCCTCGACGAATAGCGCGACCCCGTCGGTCCGTTCGACGATCTGCGCGAGCACGTCCGCCGGCAACGTTCGCTCGCCGCAGAGATTGCGAATCATCGTGGCGACGGCGGGTCCGGCCAATCGGTTGAGCGACAACGTCGTAACCAGCCCGCTGTGCGACCACGGCGAAACGAACTCCGGCCGGGCCGTCGCGATCACGAAAATCGGTACGTCCTCGATCGCATCGACGAGACGCGTGAGCAGTGCGAGCGTCGTCGGATCGATCCAGTGCAGATCTTCGACGAAGAGCACGAGCGGCCGACGCTTCGCGAGAACGATGCATTCGTTCACGAGCGTACGAAAGAGGAGCGCCCGTCGCTGGTCGGCGGTCAGGCTCGCGATCGCACGAGCGTCGTCGGCGCCCGGCGGGAAGACCAGCGACGCGAGCGTATCGCCGAGCGCGGCATCGCCGCTCGAGGAGCGCGCGCAGAACTCCGTGAGTTTCGAGCGCCGCAGCGGTGCCGCGTCACCCGGGTCGAGCCCGATCGCTTGCGAGAGCGCTTCGACGGCCGGGTAGAGCGCGCTCGCCGTATGATGCGGCGAACATTGCAGCCGCACGCGAATCGCGTCGCAGTCAAATCCGCGCGACAAGAACTCCTCGACGACTCGCGACTTTCCGACGCCGGCATCGGCGACGAGCAGCACGCCTTGTCCCCTGCCGGCGGAGGCGATCTCAAAGCGATCCGCGAGCAACCGCATCTCGTGTTCGCGCCCCACGAACGTCGTCATCAGCGCGGCGTGATGGGCGACGAACCGGCTCGCCGCATGCGCCTCGCCATCGACCCGCCAGACCGGCACCGGCCCGTCGACGCCGCGGACGAGGAACTCGCCGAGCGGTACGAGCGCGAATTGATCGCCGAGCAGTCGCCGCGTCGTCGGCCCGACGACGACGGTACCCGGCTCCGCGAGCCCCTGTAGCCGAGATGCAAGACTCGGCGTCGTGCCGACGACGGACGCACGATCGCGGGCGGCGCCGGCGAGATCGCCGACGACTTCGGTCCCCGTCGCGATCCCGACGCGCGAGCTCAGCTTCACGCCGCTTCGGACGACGAGTTCGCCGACCGCACCGACCATCGCGAGACCGCAAAAGACCGCTCGTTCGACGTCGTTTTCACGGGCGCGAGGGTAGCCGAACTGTACCATCACGCCGTCGCCGAGAAATTGTGCGACTTCGCCTTCGTACGCGGTGACGATCTCGGAGCAGCGTTCGTGATAGGCCTTCACCACGTCGCGCAGATCCTCGGGATCGAGCTCCGCCGCGAGAGCCGTCGAGCCGACGAGATCGCAGAAGAGAATCGTAAGCTGCCGACGTTCGCCGACGGGCGACCGAGGCGGGGCGATCGCGGGTGCGGGAGCCGCGATCGCGCGCAGGATGCGCTTTCGGTCGCCGAGTGTCACGCCGAGCGCCGCGAGATCGCCGTCCGAGAGTTCCGCGAGCACGTCGAGATCGATGTCGGCGGCGACGAATGCATCGGCGTAGCGCTCGAACCCGAGCGCCACGAGCCAGCGAACGATCGGCGCGGCCATCCCGACGACTACGGCGCCCGCAACGAAGCGCCTTCGGCAACCGTGCGTCGCGCCGGAGGCGCAGCGCATGGTCGCCGCGCAGGGCCGCCGACGCAGCGAGCGGAGAAATCCGACTCGCAAAACGAAGAGTGGAGCCCTCGACGGGGATTGAACCCGTGGCCTCGTCATTACCAATGACGTGCTCTACCGCTGAGCTACAAGGGCGCGATTCCTACAGTTTCGGCGAGCGGGCGGCGGGAATCGAACCCGCGACTCTTGCTTGGAAGGCAAGGGCATTACCATTATGCAACGCCCGCGTCGCAAATCGGCATTTCCCGCGCACCCGCACATTCCCCTCGGCTGGCCGTCCTCGCCCCGCGATGGACGCGATACGAAGAAACGCCGATCCCACACTGTCGTGCGGACCGGCGCTTCGAATCGCTTGGTGGGCAGGGCTGGATTCGAACCAGCGTACTGCGAAGCAGAGCAGATTTACAGTCTGCCGCCTTTAACCACTCGGCCACCTACCCATGCGCGACCGACCAGGATTACGCTCGGACCGGGAGAGCTCCTCTGCGTAAGAACTCGTTCGATAGCGTTCGCGAGACGCATCCGGCGCTTCAGTGACGAGATGAAAACGCGTTGTCCGATGCGCCGTACGAAGCGATGACTTCGATCGGCCCGACGATGTGATCGTTCATATCTTGAACCTTCTCCGCCGGAATCCAATACTCGCGGTGAACGACGCCGCCGACTTGCTGCAACGGATACTCCGCCATGAACGATGCCGATACGCAGAAGCGCAACACGTATCCCGATCCGTCGCTCTTAACGTTCCAATCGCGCGCGATCTGACGAGCGTACGCTTCGTTTTCGACCGGATAAAAAATCGGTTGCTCCGGCAATCGCGGCGGGAATCGCGTCCATCCGCTATCTGCGACGAGCTTGAGCTCTTTCGGCCCGACCGGCCGATAGAGGATAAAATCGGCTGCATCCATCGATTCCCTCGAAGAAGAACGGAACCGTTACGTTGAGCGAACTCGCATTTAGCCGACGATCGGACTCGAACCGATGACCCTCTGTTTACAAAACAGACGCTCTACCAACTGAGCTACGTCGGCACGCGATTCGAGCGCCGCTGAGGCGCTCGAATCGTTTACGCTGGTCCGGGGCCGCTACGGAAGATCGATCTCCGCGAGGTTCTTCTCGATCTTTCGCTTGACGCGTTGGAGCGCGTTGTCGATCGATTTCACGTGGCGGCTGAGGTCGCGCGCCATCTCCTGGTAGCTCTTGCCTTCGAGATACGACAGCAAGACCTGCGACTCGAGATCGGAAAGATTCTCTTGGATGCGCTCCTTGATGTCCTCGGAGACTTCCTGATTGATCACGAGCTCTTCGGGATCGGAGGTCTTCTGCGATGCCATGACATCGAGCAGCGTCCGCTCGCTATCCTCATCGTAGATCGGCTTGTTGAGCGAGATGTACTGATTGAGCGGGATATGCTTTTGACGCGTCGCCGTCTTGATCGCCGTGATGATCTGGCGCGTGATGCACAACTCTGCGAACGCACGGAAGCTCGAAAGCTTGTCGGCTTTGAAGTCGCGAACCGCTTTGTAGAGTCCGATCATTCCTTCTTGGATGATATCTTCGCGATCGGCACCGATCAAGAAGTAGCTCTTGGCCTTGATGCGAACGAAATTCTTGTACTTGTTGAGCAAGAACTCCATGGCAAGATTGTCGCCGCCCTTCGCGGCCGATACCAGGTCCTCATCGGGCCGTTCGTGGTAATCGAGCCCATTGGGCGCGCTCTGCGCAAGCGCCATCTACAGAATCCCCCGTGTTTCCATGCGGTCGAAATCGCGAGCCGCGGCCCGTCGAGCCGTCCGCATCCAACCAAGTATAGGAGGGTCCTGCAAGAGCGTCAAGGAGACGGCGCTTACTTTCGTTCCCGGCCTCGCGAGCGGGCCCGTGTGGGCGCTCGCCGTCGAACCTCCGACGCGGCCGGCCGGTGCTCCGCAGCACCCGTGCGAAAGATGGGCAGATTGCCGGCTTCGCGGACGCGATCGAGCGGAATCGCGACGATTCGGCCCGTCGCGCTCCCGATCACGAGCGTTCGGCCGACCACGATCGACGACCCGACGTTGAACGGCGTCCGTAGCGCAAGGGTGCCGAGCGGGTTCCCCGTGCGGGCATCGAGCGCCCAGATTCGGCCCGAGAGGTCTCCGAAGTACAGCACGCCGCGGACCAGTACGGGCGCACCTTTGACCGGCCCGGCGACCTGCGTGCGCCAGACGAGCCGTCCCGTCGCCGCATCGAAGGCGTGCATCCACGGCACGAGCGAGCTTCCGAAGAAGACGCGGCCGGCGCTCGCGATCGGGATCGCGGCCTGATTGCGATCGGGCACGATCCCGCTCGCGACGTGGACGTCCCACAGCGCCCGGCCGCTCGCGGCGTCGAGGGCGAAGGCGCGCTCCTCGTTGATCCGATCGACCTGGACCTCGCGCTCGGGCGGCGTCGGATACAGGTAATTCCCGACGAGCCGGCCCCCGGTCAGCACGAGCGGGCAATCGCCGAGCCCCGAGGCGTTCGCGACGGCGTGCTTCCAGGCGAGTTCGCCGTCGCGCGTATCGATCGCGACGACGAGGGGGTCCGTCTCGCCCGCGGTCACCGCGAGCGGGCCGCCGATCGGCAGCATCGACGTCATCGACGGGACGGTCCCGGCGTTGCGGACGTATCGCACGAGCCCCGTCTTCGCGTCGATGCCGACGAGATCGCCCGTCCCATCGTGTACGACGAGCATCCCGCCCACGATCGCGGGAGTCGGCATCGCCGTCCCGCTGAGGTGGACGATCCAGCGGCGCTTCCCCGTCGTCCGCTCGAACGCGACGATCGCATTCTCGCCGTCGCCGACGTGCAGGACGCCCGTGCTCATATCGGAGTTCTGATTGCCTTCGCCGACGATCACGAGCTCGTCCGTCACGATCGGCTGCGCCATCACGGAGCTGCGCAACCGCCGCAGCCACCGCCGCCGCCCCGAGCGAACGTCGAGCGCCACGAGCGCCCCCGCGTTGTTCCCGATGAACAACATGCCGCGCGAGAGCGTCGGGCTCGCCGAGATCGGTGCGCCGGTCTCGACGCTCCACGAGGTCGATAGATCCCCCGAAACGACCGCGTTATTCGAGCCGTCGAGCCGGAACTGCGACCACGTTCCGGGCCCGAGCGCGGCGGCGGCCCGCGACTCCGAGCCGGCCGGCGCGCCGACGGCACCGGCAACGGCGGCGACGACGAAAAACGAAGCCGCGACGAGCGATTCCAACCGACGGATCAGGCTTCGACCCCCTTCGCGCGGGCGATGACTTCGTGCGCCGCCGACGACCATGATACCGAAGGGCCGCGGAACGCCGCCGAACCCGGCCTCACTCTCATCACATTTTCACCCGCATCGACGGCTTCGGGATCTCGGCCTGTTCGACGAATTGCGCGGTGCCGTTCTCGAAGCGATACAGGCTGACGATCGGCGCTCGCAGATCCCCCGACGGGTCGAACGCGATCGGACCGACGGGCGACGCAAGGTTCGCCGTCCCAGCGATCCCCCGCACAACGCCCTCGCGCGACGGCATCGCACCGGGATCGTGCCGGAGTTCGCTCGCGATCGCCGCGAGCGCGACCTCCGCCGCGGCGTACGCGCCCGCGCTGTAGTTGCCGGGATCGGCATGGAAGCGCGCGCGATAGGCGGCGACGAACGTCCGCGCCGCCGGCAACGTGAAGACGTCGGGCGCGACTAACGTGAAGTACGTCCCGTCTGCGAAGCGCCCGGCGAGCGGCTGATATTCCGGGCTCGCGAGGCCGTCGCCGCCGAAATACGGCAGCGCGCCGAGGCCCGTATCTCCCATCTGCTTGCGCAGGACGGCGCCGCCCGTGCTGACGATCCCGCCGAAGAACACGGCATCCGGCCGGGCGCTGCGCACCTTCGTGAGCAGCGGCTCGTAATCGATCCCGAACGACGTCAGGTGCTCCCGGCCGACGAGCGTCCCCCCGGTTCGCGCGTACGCGCTCGCGAAAACGTCCGCGAGCCCGCGCCCGTACGATTCGTTGTCGTCGATGATGAACGTGCGCGCGCGATGCATGCCGAGCGCGAAGTGCGCGAGTGCCTCGCCCTGCCGGTCGTCCGTCGCGCAGACGCGGAAAAACGTCGGCGCGTCGAGCAATCGCTTCGCTTCGCTGCCCTGCGTCAGGCCGACGGCGGTCGCCGCCATCGAGAGCAAGGCGAGGTGCGCCGCGTTCGCGAGCGGGATCTCTGCCTCGGCAACGTTGGAATTCATCGGTCCGACGACGGCGATCACCGCGGGATCGGCCGCGAACACGCGCACGTTTTGGGCGCCCTGCGCCGGGTCGTGCTTGCCTTGGATCGCGTCGTCGAGGTCGTCGAGCACGATCCTCGCGCCGCGCGGAAGACCGCGCGCGTTCGCTTCCTCGATCGCGAGCAGGATCGCGTTGCGTGCCGGGATCGCGCTCGCGCCGTCGATCCCCGAGAGCGGCAAATCGACGCCGAGCTTTATCGTGTTACCGCCCGTCGTCCCGGTGCAGCCCGGGCCCGCGAGCGCGATCGCGCATACGACTGCGAGGAGCGATCGAAGGCGCGCGCCGCTCATTGCGGCGGCGGGGCGAGTCCGCGCTGGCGCCGCGCTTCGAAGAGCAGGATGCCGGCCGCGACCGACGCGTTGAGCGAATCGAGCGAGCCGAACATCGGGATCTCGACGAGGAAATCGCACTCCTTGCGCACGACGAGCGACATCCCGTCGCCCTCGGCGCCGATCACGATCGCGACGTCGCCCGCGAGATCGGCCTTCGCGTACCCGACGGCGCCCGGCCCAGAAGCGGCGCCCGCGATCCAGATGCCCGCCTTC
>CAZZYZ010000018.1:0-24348 GCA_964658425.1 Vulcanimicrobiota bacterium
CACCCTCAAGACGATCGGCAAGGTCACCTCGCGCAGCGAAGGCAGCGCGTTCCAGCCGAAGCAGACGCAAGACTCCTACACGGTCACCGCAAAGCAGGCGCAGGAGCTGCTCGGTAAGACCGACGCGCTCAGCGAGACGAATCTGATCACGCGCCTCCCGGGCGCGAGCCTCGATCGCTCCGGCTACCCCGTGATCCGTGGCGGCCGTGAGAACGACGAAGGGTTCCTCATCAACGGCATCCCGGCGATCGACGCGTTTACGTCGCAGTTTACGAACAGTCTCTCGCTCAACGCCGGACTCAATCAGCTGCAGTTGACACCGGGAGCCGGCGACTCGTCGGTCGGCGGCGCCGGTACCGGCACGCTCAACCTCATCACGAAGCGCGGATCGTATCCGTCGTTCGCAAGCGTCGATTTCGAGTCGGTGCTTCAACCGTACGATCATCAGCTATCCCTCGAGTTCGGTACGGCGACGAAGAACGGCGCGGTCTCGAACTACTTCCAATTTACCGGCTACAACAGCGGGACGCAGGTTGGTTCGCGAGGCGTCGACGTTCAAAGTCTGAGCCTCGGAACGTTCGAAGATACCGCCTACAACACGTCGCGTGAATTCAGCGACAACTTCATTCTGAAATTCGGCAAGAATCAGAGCCAGTCGTTTCAAGCGTTCTACGATAGTCAGCAGACGAATTTCCTCGGTACGCTCGGCACGACGTCGCTGACGTATCCCGCGGGCGATCCGTACTATCTCGCCAATCTCGAAAATTACACGAGCCTCAATCAGGCGCAGCTTCAATCCCCGTCGATCTACGGCTTGCTGCCGTTTCAAACGTCGCTGACGGGTCCGCTCGGAACGCGCGGCGCGACGAATTACTATCAGCCGCAAAACATCTTGAAGTTCGGCTACACGGCGAACATCGGCGATCGTTCGTTCCTGCAGGCGCAGGAGTACACGCTCGACTCCGTCTCGACGTTCGACTTCCCATACAGCGGCGGCAATATCGGATTCGGTTCGTTCTCCGCGCTGCAAGGCGGCCATCGCACCGGCGGCACCATCGACTTCACGTCGAACATCAACGCGCAGCACACCGCGAAGATCGGCGTCGAATACGATTTCCTTCATCCGGTCTACGACCAGTCCGACCCGCAGGACGGGCTGTATTCGGTCAGCGGCTTCGGCCCCGGATACGCACTCGGAGACTTCATCAATCCGGCGTTACCGGCCGGTGCGGCCGGCGACGGGCTCGGCAATTGTCCGCTCGGTGCCGACGCAAACGGCACGAGCTATTGCGGCTACCTCTACAACTACCTGAAGAATCCGGGTCCCGTTCCCAACAATGAAGAGCAGACCGTGACGAACGAGAGCCAAGCATCGATCTACGCGACCGATAAGTACCAGCCGACGAAGAACCTCGTTCTCGATTACGGTGTCCGCGTCGAATCGGCGAATTACCGCCTGCCGAGCCTCGCCGGCTGCAACCCGACGAGCCTCGCGACGCAGACCGATACCTGCCAATATCTCGCGACGGGCACGCGCACGGATGCCGCAGGCGAAACGTTGCCGGTCACGACGCTCTCGAACCAAGTCAAGAAGCCGCTCGTGTTCGAGCCGCGCATCGCGGCATCGTTTCAGTTAACGCCGAACGATGCGATCCGCGCTTCGTTCGCGCGCTCCGCGCAATTTGCGCCGCTCGCGTTCATCGATGTGACGAATGCCAACGTCTACGGTCGATACGCGAATATTCCGTCGTACGATGCGGTTGCGAACCTCAATGCCGGCACGCTCTATGCGCCGCCCGCCGCTGGCGCCTTCACGGGCGCCGGCAATCCGTATCAGGCGATGACCTGCGGCGTCACGGGGAACCTCCCGTGCCAAAATTACGCCGATCAGCTTCGGTGGCTGAATCAGAATGCGATCGAAGGCGTACCGATCCAGCCGGTCCGTCCGACGACGTTCAGCAACTTCGACTTCTCGTACTCGCACCAATTCTCGAGCGGCGTCGCCGTCAAGGTGACCCCGTTCTACCGCCGCGGCTACGACGTGCTCGCGCTCGTCGCGCAGCCCCGCATCGCGGCGAACGGCCAGCCGGTCCTCGATCCCAATACGGGCAGCGTCGTCCTCAACCCGGCCGTCTCGACGAATCTCGGCACCAATCACACGACCGGCGTCGAATTCCAACTCACGCGCGAAGTCGCGAACGGCCTCTCGGCGGGCATCAACGCGACGTACATCAACGAGTTCAGCAACGTTCTCCCGAGCCCGCTCATCACGGAGGACTTCTTCCCCTCGATCCTCACGCAGTCGATCCTCCTCGGGAATCAATATCGCGTCGGTTTCGTCTCCCCGCTCTCGGGCGTCGTATTCCTGAACTACCGTACGAAAGGCGGCTTCCGGATCAATCCGATCGTCACGTACACGCGCGGTTATCCCGCGGGTGTCGGAGACGTGACGCCCGCATTCGTCAATGGTAAGGCCGTGAACATTCCACTCACGAATAGTTCGCCCGAGACGGCTCCGTACGGGCAAAACTACTCATCGCAATTCGTCGATCCGCAGAATCCCGGATCCGTCTTCAAGCCGAACATCGCGGCGACGCGCGGAACCTACGAATCGTCGAGCGCGGCCGGATTCCTCACCAACCCGAGATTCCGGACCGATATCAGCGTCGAATACAGCCCACCGGGGACGAAGTCCACGTTCGGCGTGCAGATCACGAACTTGTTCAACCAAATTTACAGCGGCGTACCGGCGTACAACTCGCGCTATCAGCCGGTCGCGACCGGTGTTTCCGGCCCGAAGACCGGCTACAGCACGACGCCCGTCAACTTCCCCGAACTCGGCTCGCAGCAGTATCTGCCGTTCCAGTACGGCAACGATCCGTACCGCATCGTCCCGAACGCGACGCCGCAATTGATCCGCCTCTACTACCAGTTGGCAATCTAGGAGACGCCCCTTGCGTAACATCGTATCGCTCACCGCCATCGGTGCGCTCGGCCTCGCGGCCGGGTGCACCTCCGGGAACGGCGCCCTCGAGCCGCCCTTCACCTCGGCCAACCTCAACGCCAGCAAGGTTCAGCTCGCCGTCGGCGTCGCGACCTTCACCGATGGGACGAAGGGCCTCAACGTCGTCGCGACCGCGCGGCAGCCGGACGGCCTCTCCGCGGCGCTCGTCAACACGCCGACGATCACCGGGCCCTTCACGGTGCCGGCCGCTGCGAGCGCCGGCACCGATGCCGGCACCGGGCACATCTCCGCGACCCCGCAGACGCTACCGGGCAACACTCCGGTCGCGACGACCTTCAATCAGACGGGCGGCGTTTTTGCGTACGGCTTCGCGCCCGAGAACAGCACAACGTCGGGAGCCGCGAGTTACGGCGCGTACGCGCAGCCGTTTTACGGGACGCCGGATCTCACGGGAAATCAGCTCATCGGGACGGCGGCAACGCCCTACCGCGGCGGGCCGCCCGCCTACAAGAACGTTCGCGACGGTACGTTCCCGACCGGCTTCATCGGCTATCCGCTCGGATCGACGACGTTCGCGCTGACGCCCGTCGTCGGTGCGTACAATCTCTCCGTCTCGATCGCGTCCGGCAACACCAAAGGCACGACGCTCACGGCGCCGGCAGCGACCCTCGCAAACGCAACGGGTCTGCCGGCCTTCGCGGCGGCGCCGACGTTCGTCGCCGACGGGGTTGGCGGCGGTACGGCAAGCTGCGTCGCACCGGCCGGTGCGACCGAGACGATCGTCGAGATCGTCGATCTCTCCGCCGCGTCGTCGAACCTCGCGGTCGCGCCGGTCTACTATACGTTCGAAGCGACGACCGGCGGCACGGTCACGGAAACCCTCGCCGACAACCTCGGCCCCGCTTTGCCGGGCGCGACGAGCCCGTCGCTTCCGACCGGCGACAGCATCCAAGTCGAATGCATCGCCGCGGATTACCCGCTCTTCGAAGCGGGGCCGCCCGCGAATTTGCAGCAGACGCCGACGCTGCTCGGAGCCGCGGGCCAAGCCGACATCTCGTTCTCACCACCGTTCCTCGGAACGATCTAGAAACACGCGGGTTTGCACGATGCATAGCGTTTTAACGCCATTGCATACTCGAAAACCGCGACAATCCAAAAGCAGAAGGCTCGGATCGCTCCGGGCCTTCTGCTTTTTCTTCGTCGTGTCGTGTCGACTACGGCGATCCGGTCACGGTTGGTGCCGGCGAAGCAGCCGTGAGTCCCGTTTGCGCCGTTTGAATATCGCCGCGCAGCGTTCGCGCTTCGCCGAGCAGCCTCGGCTCCGTGCCGCCGTTTTGCGGGCCGGATGCACCCGATGCGATCCCGCCGAGCTCGTCGAGAATCGAGAGCCCGCGATCGTACGCCGCCTTGGCGGATGCGACGTCGTGCAACTGTGCGAAAAGATCGCCCGAACGCTTTAGCGATCGCGCTTCCTGAACGCGAGCGTAGGTCCGCCCGACGATGATCGAATCGGCGCCATCGTACGCACTTCCCTGGCTGCGCTCGTGTGACTGCCGGTCGAAATCGTCCGCACAGGACTTATAGGCGGCGAGCAAATTCTGATTCGCGAGCGTGAGATCCGCGCCGGACGGCGACGCCTGCGTATTGAGCGCGTTGAGTTTTTGACCCGGGCCCGTCGCATCGGGGCACAGCTGATCGCGAAACGTTCCTTGATCGGCCGCAGCGGCCGCAGTCACGCCGGAAGCGACGAGCCCAAGGGCGAGGGAGAGCATACGTAGGCGCGACATCGAGCGATCCTTTCGAGCTTTGCGGAGTGTGGAGCCGGATCGGGTTGAGGCGGAGATTTACGTTGCAGTCACGAGCGAGGGACGATCGAGATGATAGCGCGTGCGACGCTGATAGCCGCTCGCGATCGCCACGAGTTTCGCTTCGCAGAACGGCCGCCCGAGAAACGCGATCCCCGTCGGCAGCCCGTGGTCGCCGAAGCCGCTCGGAACGCAGATGGCGGGCGCCCCGGTGAGGTTACCGGGCGTGATCAGTTCGACGTCGCCCGGATATTTCGGGTACGCCTTGTCGAACGGCAGATCGACGGGGAATGCGACCGTCGGGAGCGAGGGCGAGACGATCGCGTCGTAACCGCCGAACGCGATTTCGAGCGCCGCGATCATGCGCGTGCGTTGCCGCATCGCATCGATGTAATCGACGGCCGGCGTCGTGTAGGCGACGTACCCGCCCGTGCGATCGGCGACCGATCGCAGTTCGCGCGATTTCCCGCTCTCGATGAGCCCGCGAAATGCGGCCGCCCCCTCGGCATTGACGATCGTGCCCACGGCCGGGCCCCACGGCAGATCGGGAAGCGCGACATCGGGGACGAGGTCGCAATACTCTTCGAGCACGGCGAGCGACCGCAGAAAGTTCGCTTTCACCGCCGGCATCGTCTTGCGCGTCGCGTGCGCGAGCACGCCGATGCGCGGCCTGCGACGCGCCGCCGGGAACGGTCGATCGACGGCCGTCGGATCGTTCGGATCGGCGCCCGCGATCGCGCGCAGAACCGTATCCGCATCGCGGGCCGTGCGCGCGAGCGGGCCGAGCTTATCGAGCGTCCAGCACAACGCCATCGCGCCGTGGCGGCTCACGCGGCCGTAGGTCGGCCGCAGCCCCGTGACGCCGCAATTCGTCGCTGGAAAGACGATCGATCCCGACGTCTCCGAGCCGATCGCGAACGGAACGAGACCGGCGGCGGTCGCGGCGCCCGAACCGCTCGACGATCCGCCGCTCCAGTAATCGCGATTCCACGGCGTGCGCCCGGGGCCCGTGAACGATGCGTCCGCACCGTCGTAGCCGAAGCCGCCCGCGAGTTCGACCATCGCGAGTTTCGCGAGCAGGACGCCGCCCGCGGCGCCGAGTCGCGTGACGACCGTCGCGTCGTACTCGAAACGCTGGTCGCGGAAGGGCTGCGCACCCCAGGTCGTCGGCGCGCCCTTCGCGGCGAGCAGATCCTTGACGCCGTACGGAATACCGTGCAACGGTCCGCGCACGTTCCCCGCCGCGCGCTCGCGATCGGCCCGCTTCGCTTCGGCACGCGCGCGCTCGTGGACGATCGTGACGACGGCGTTGTAGTGCGGCCCGAATCGCTCGAGGCGATCGAGGAAGAGATTCGTGAGTTCGAGCGACGAGATGGTTCGTTGCTGAAGCAGTTTTCCGAGCGTCGCGATATCGGCGAACGCGATGTCCTCGTTCGTCACGCCTTTATGCCGTCACGACTTCACGGCGAAGGTCGTGACGGGCTCCTCGCCGTTGCGTAACGGATGCTTTCCGCCGCCGAGCGCGGAACCGGCGGCCGCAGCGTCGATCCCGCGCGCGATCGTGTCGAGGTCCGCATCGGAGAGCTTCGGATCGAAACGACGCATCCCGGCCGCCTGCGCGCGCGCGGCCTCCGACGGCGCCTTCGTCGCGCTTTTCGATACCGGCGTCGCACTGGGCGCGGCGTCGGCGGATGCCGCGTCGCACGCACTCGCCGGCTTCGCGCTCGCCGAGAAAGCGACCGAGATGCCGACCGCTGCCGCGCGATGCAGAAAGCCCTTACGACTCTTCACGAATCCCACTTCCTCGAGAACGTTACGATGTGCTTGTCCGCCTATGGCCGAGCGCCTGCGGACCAAATTCATAAATGCCCGACACGCGTGCGGCATTTGGGACGCCGCGCGCGGAGTCGTCGGATCTCTCGAAAAACACACGACGATGCGGCCGAGCCTTTCCGTCGATCCGCGCGACCTTCGCGCCAACGCCGTTGCGTGGGATCGGTCGGCGCGCCTTCCCGTGCGAGCCGTCGTCAAGGCGAACGGGTACGGCTGGGGCGTCGATACGCTCGTCGATGCCCTCGATGCGACGGTCGAGGGATATTACGTCAGCGACGCCGACGAATTCTCCACGATTCGTTCTCTGACGACGAAGCCCGTGGCGACGCTCGGAGACGTCTCGCCGAGCGAACTTCCGTCGCTCCTCGCGAACGGCGGAATCCCGACGATCTCGACGCAAGCGGGCATCGCTGCCGCCGCTGCGTGGATGCGCGCGCATGGGAAGCCCGCTCGCATCCGCGTCGCTTTACGGAACGCTACCGGCTGGTCCGGTATCTTCCCGGACGAGGTGCGTGCGATCGTATCGGCACTCGAGCGAACCGATCTTCGAGTCGAGATCTCGAGCCACATCACCGATGCGTCGCTCGCCGCCGAACAGATAGACGAATTTCGTCGCGCGCGAACGGCGATGCTCGATGCCGACATCGCAATCGTCGCGAGCGATATCGCGAGCACCGCACCCAGCGCCGCGGGGATGCACGGGGATTGCTCGCACGTCCGCATCGGCGTCGGACTGTTCGGCGCGAGATTCGGCGCGGACGTCGGCGTCGTCAGCGCCCTCCGCGTGCGCGCACCGATCGTCGACCGCGAACCGGCGCGTGGTCAACGTACCGGCTACGGCCTGCATCGCGCTCCGAACGACGGCTATCTCGCGGTGCTGCGCTGCGGATACGGCGATGGATTCCCCGTCGTACGCGACGAGCGCTTCGGAATTCTCGCCGTGGGGATGCAGTTCACGACCGTTCATTCTCCCACGGCGCTGCCCGGCGACGACGTTGCCCTGATCCATCGCAACACCGATCTCGACGCGCTCTCGCAGGCTGCGGGGATCGCTCCACATCGACTCGTCACGGCGCTCGGCAACGCCGCGCGCGCGGCTCGTTAGACTTCCATCACGACGGGGATCACGATCGGTTTCCGGCGCGTCTTTTCGTAGACGGCCTTCGCGACGATCTGCCGGATGTGTTCCTTCATCGTCTGTTGATCGCGTTTGCCTTCGGCGGAGATGTTGCCGAGCGCGTCGCTCACGCGCTTCTCGAGGTCGCTGATGAGCGGCCCGGAGTCGGGGATGTAGAACACGCCGCGCGAGATGAGATCGGGGCCGGCGACGACGCGCGCTTCTTCGGCGTCGACGGTCACGACGACCATCATGATGCCGTCGGCCGAGAGATGGCGCCGATCGCGCAAGACCGCGTCGCCGATATCGCCGACGCCGCTGCCGTCGACCATGACGTTGCCGCCGTACGTCTTGCCGACGATCGAGGGACCGGCCGCCGTGAATTGCAGCACGTCGCCGTTCTCGATGACGTGACAATTCGCGGCCGGGACGCCCGTCTTCTGCGCGAGCCCGGCGTGGGTGACGAGCATCCGGTACTCGCCGTGGACGGGCATGAAGTTCTTCGGGCGCAGCAGGTTGAGCATCAGCAGCAGCTCTTCTTGCGAACCGTGGCCCGAGACGTGCGCGGTGCCGCGCTGCGTGCCGTGGATGACCGTCGCGCCGAGACGGTAGAGATTGTTGATCGTCTTCGCGACGCTCTTCTCGTTGCCGGGGATCGGCGTCGCGCTGATGACGACCGTATCGCCCGCGACGATCTTCATCCGCGGATGATCGCGCACCGCAAGCCGCGAGAGCGCCGACATCGGCTCGCCCTGCGAACCCGTCGTGACGATGACGACCTCGCTCGGCGGATACTGATCGACCTGTTCGAGCGGGATCACGCGTTCGGCCGGTAAGCGCAGGTACCCGAGTTCCGTGGAATACTTGACGACGTTTTGCAGCGAGCGGCCGAGGAATGCGATCCGGCGGCCGAACTTCACCGCTTGATCGATGACCTGTTGCACGCGCGGCACGTTCGACGCGAACGACGTCACGATGATGCGGCCCTTCGCGCGCGAAAAGATGTTCTCGAACGCTTCGCCGACGACGCGCTCCGAAGGCGTGTGGCCCGGGCGTTCGGCGTTCGTCGAATCGGAGAGCAGGCAGAGCACGCCCTCATCGCCGATCCCGGCGATCGCCGCGAAATCCGCGGGGCGGCCGTCGATCGGCGTCTGATCGAACTTGAAATCGCCCGTGTGAAAAATCACGCCGAGTTCGGTCGTGATCGCGAGCGAACACGCGCCCGCGAGGCTGTGATTGATGTGCACGAACTCGGTCTCGATACCGCCGTAGCGCACGACGTCGCCGGGATTGACCGAGACGAACTTCTTATCGCTGAACTTGTGATCGCGCGATTTCGCGCGCAAGAGCGCGAGCGAGAGCGGCGTCCCGACGACGGGGACGTCGAACTCTTTGAGCAGGAACGGGATCCCGCCGATGTGGTCTTCGTGGCCGTGCGTGATGAGGACAGCGCGAAATTTATCGCGGCGCTCGCGCAGATAGGTGAAATCGTTGATGATGATATCGACGCCCGGCATCGAGTCGTCGGGGAACATCAGGCCCGAGTCGACGACGACGAGATCCTCGCGGGTCTCGAGGATCGTCATGTTGCGGCCGATCTCACCACAGCCGCCGAGCGGGATGATCCGCAGCCACGGCTCGTCCGGCGGCTTCGCCAGGACGAGAGGGGCCGGGGCCGACATGCGGCCATTCGATTGATTCAAAAACGACGTCTTTCAAGGTTGCCGTACGTGCCCTACGGCGTGATATGCCTCTACAGGAGGCCAGAACATGCTCCCAGCCGTCTTCGTTACGACGCCCCCACCTGCATCTTCTCACCCGCCGCACGCCGTTCGACGGTATCCCGCGGCAAGCGATCTCTACTCGTTGCGCGCCCGGCGACGCTTCGCGAGCTACTTGCGGCTGCGGCTCTTCGAACTCCGAGAGGAACGCCTCGAGCGCGCCGCCGCCGTCGTCGAAGGGCGGCTCCCCGTCGACGTCCTCGTCCCGCACCTGCGGGAACCCGCGCCGCCGCGCTGAGGCTTTGCGAGCGCACGGCGCGAAGGGCGGCGAGTGCGTTCCCTCCCCCCGACCCATCCTGCGACCGCGCCGGAACCGATCACGCTCGAGCAGCGACTCGGCGTCGTCCGTGACGTCTTCATCGCGCCCGGACGCGCGTTCGCGGCGCTGCTCGTCTCACCGTCGTGGATCATCGCGTACGCACTCGGGCTGCTCGCGAGCGGGATCTACATGCTCGCGACCCAGCCGGCCGTCACCCGCCTCACGGCGCTGCTCGATCCCAAGATCGGCGCGCATCCGACGCCCGCGCAGCTGGCCGACGTCACGACCCGCAGCATCGAGACCAACGCCTTCGCATACGCGATCGAACCGCTCGTCTTCTGGGGGATGAGCGCGATCACGTTCTCGATCGTCGCGCGCTTCAAGCAGAGACGGATCCCGTTCCGGACCGGCTTCGCGCTCGCCGCGAACTGTTCGCTACCCTCGGCGATCGGATCGCTCGTCGCCGCCGCCGGGGTCGCGGGCCGTCCGCCCGACTCGTTCCAAACGCTGCAAGCGTTCGTAACCGCCGTCCCGGACAACCTCGCCGTTTTCGCGGCGCCCGGCCGGAATCAGGAAGCCGCGTTCCTCGCGAGTTTCGGACTGTTCGACGTGTGGTCGGCGTTGCTGCTCGCGTACGGTTTCGTCGCCTTCGCGCAGGTCCGACTAACGACCGCACTCGTACTCTCATTCGGACTCGCGGTCATCTTCGTGCTCTACACGGTCTATCCGTAAGAGCGCGACGCTAGGCCGATTCGCACGCAGATCGCGACAGAGGAGCTGACATGGAAGTCGGTACGGGAGCGCGACCGCGCGGCGGTCTCGCCGTCCTCGGGGATATCATCGTCGCACCGCGCACCGGGTTCGCCGAGCTTCGCGAGCGCGCGCACTGGGGCTGGGCGCTCGCGGCGACGTGCGTGCTCGCGGTTCTCGGCGCGTTCTTGCAGAGCCGGGCCGGCATCCACGTCGCGCAACTCCTCATCGTGCAGAATCCCAACCACGATCCGAACCTCGCCGCGCTGACGCCCGAGAAGCGCGAATCGGTGCTCGCGACGATGACGCTCGCGCAGCGCGCGATCCCATTCATGGCGCCGCTCGGCGTCTTCGTCGCCGTCCTATACGGCGCGCTCGTCTTCACGGTCGCGCGGGCGATCGGTCACGGCGAAGCGACGTTCGGCAAGCTCTTCGCACTCGTGGCGAACATCGGGATCGCGCGGCTCGGCTTTCAAGCGGCCGTCGTCGGTGCGATCGTCGCGGTGCGCGGTCCGCTCGCATTCTCTTCCACGCACGACCTGCTCATGGCGTTGCCGAGCCTCGCGTGGCTCGTTCCGGCGGGCCAGGCCAAACTCGCCGCGCTCCTCTCGACGGTCAATCCGTTTCAGATCTGGACGTTCTTCCTCGCGACGATCGGCCTCGAGATCGTCGCGAACGTGCGGCGTCCGGTCGCCATGGGGGCGGCCGCGATCCTCATCCTCACCGAGACGCTCGTGGTCGTCGCGAGCGCGCGATGACGGCCTTCCTCGCCGTGCTCGTACTCGCGCTTTCGTCGCCGTCGCCCTCGCCGTCGCCGGTCGCGCCGCAGCCCTCGGCGACGCCGCTCGTGCGCGTCCTTCCGAACGCGACGCCGGCGGGTCTCCCGACGCCGACCGCACGCGGCCGCGTCCATTTCTACAACGGCTTCGTCGGGCCGGCGGACGATCGCCCCATCATCGCGCTCGACGGCTACGGCACGGTCGCCTACGCATTACGCCACGCGCCGTCGCTGCTCGCGCAAGAGGCGACCGTCACGAATCTCGATCTCACGTACACCAAAGATCGCGCCGCCGAATTCCCGACGCTCACCGCCCAATTACAAAATCAAATTCAGAAGAACGCGAATACGAACGGCAGTCTCGCGCAATTCGGGCTCTCGCCCGCGAGCAATTTTTCGCAGAACACCGCGCAGCTCGAGGCCTCGTACAACATCTACAACGGCGGCCAGCAACTCGTCACGCAAGAAGCGAAGCGTCAGGTCGAATCCGCAAAATACGAGCTCCAGCGTCTCGAAGAACAGCTCGCGATCACCGTGACGAATAACTTCTACGCGCTCGCCGCACTCCACGAGACGGTCGTCGTCGACGAGAACGATCTCACGTACGAGCGGGCGCTGCTCTCCGATGCGCGGGCGAGCGAACACGTCGGACGCGTCGCGGGTGTCGACGTGCTGCGCGCGCAAGTCGCCGTCGCGCGCGCGCAATCGGGCCTCATCCAAGCGCGCGTCAACGAGCGCAACGCGCGCGACTCGCTCGCGGTGCAACTCGGTGCGCCGTACGGCACGTTCTTCGCGGTCCCGGAAGCCATCCCCGAACCGAAGACGCCGACGATAGCGATCGAGCTGCTCGATCGGATCGCGAAACTCAATCGGCCCGAGGTCCTCGAAGCGAAAGCCACGCTGCAAAGCGCGCGACTCGCGGATGCGTCGGTCGATAACGATCTGCGCCCCGTCGTGACGCTCGGCGGCGCGTTCGGCAGTCAGGTCTCGCCGACGTCGCTCGTGCAAGAACAGCAACAGATCGACGCGCAGAATGCGGCGAATCTCGCAAGCTATCAAACGCAGCAGCAGCTCTACCCGAACGCCATCATCGCGCCGCCCGTCACGATCCCGCCCGTCGATCGAAACCGTCCCGGCTTCTGGCAGTTCAGCATCTCGTCGACGTTCCAAGCGCCGCTCTACGATTGGGGCCAACGCGCGGCCGCCCATCACGCCGCGAAGGCGCAGATCGAATCGTCGGTCGCATCGCTCTACAACGCCTACGATTTCGTGCGCAGCGACGTCGCGACCGCGCAGCGCAATCTCGAGGCGGCCGATGCCCAGCTGCAGCTCGCGAAGGCGAGCGAGGCGCTCGGGACGGAGTCGGCGCGCATCGCGCAATTACAATACAAGAACGGGCTGATCTCATTCACCGACGCGACGCAGACGGAGCAGACCGCGCTCGCCTCGCAGAACGATCTCGTCTCCGCTCGAGCGACGTACGTCACGGCGCTCGTTCGCTTGCGCGTCTCGCTCGCGCCCCCCGATACCGAATCCGCCGCCGACCTGCGAGGCTTGTAGAGCGAGATGCGCCGCCGTAACATCATCGTCGCGATCGTCGCGCTCGCCGTCATCATCGCCGTCGGCGCGTTTGCCGCGAAACGTTCGCCCGCGCCCGTCGCCGTGCGCGAGTTCACGGTGCGCGAGGGCGCGCTGCTCACGAAGCTGCCGGAGACGGGCGTACTGCAATTACCGCGCGTCGCGACGATCCCCGCGGGCGTCGCGGGCAACGTCGCCTCGATCGAGGTTCGCGCGGGCGAGCACGTGAGCGCGGGGACGCTGCTCGCGACGCTCGCGAACCCGCAACTCACCTCGAACCTCCAGACGGCGATCGACGCCGTAGCTTCGGCGCGCGGCCACACGCAGACGATCTCGGAGCAGAACGCCGTTCTTCCCGAACAGAATCGGTCCGCGATCGTGCAGGCCGAAGCGGCGATCGTCGCCGCACGCTCGCAGCTCTCGCAGGCGCGGCAAGATCTCGTCGCGGGCTCGCAATCCGGGCTCGGCTACGGGGGCCAAACCGCGCAGGAACAGACCCTCGGCGCCGATACCGCACTCGAAAAATCGCGGACCGATCTCGCCGAAGCGCGCCGCACCTACGATGCGAACGAGTATCTCTTCTCGAATAAGGCGATCTCCAACGACACGCTGATGCAGTCGAAGGCGCGGTACGACGTCGCGAAATCGACGTTCGATCAGGCGAAGAGCGAACGCTCGATCCTCGGCGGCACGCTCTCGCGCAACACGCAGGTCTTGCGGGATCGCGTCCGCTCCGCGCAAGACGGCTTGCGACAAGCCGAGGCCGCCCTCGCCGCCGCGAACGCGAACGCATCGCAATCCAAGGCGGGCGATCTCACCTCGGCACGCGCGGACACCGCGAAATCGGAGAACGACGTCGCATACGCGCAAGATCAGGTCGCCCATCTTCGCGTCGTCGCACCTTTCGACGGCATCGTCGAGAGCGTCGCGTCGCAGGCGACCGATTCGCTGCGGCCGCTGCAGCCGGGCGACGCGATCGTCGCGGGGCAAGCGCTCTTTACGATGGCCGCGAACGATCGATTCGTCGTGCGCACGCGCGTCGACGAACAGGATATCGCGAACGTTCGCGTCGGGCAGCACGCGATCGTCGGCGGCGAGGATTTCGGCAAGCGCACGCTCCCCGGGCACGTCGTCGCGATCTCGCCGATCGCGCAGAAATCCGACGACCCGACCAATACGTCGCGCCAGATCATCACGACGATCGCGCTCGACGAGCAGCTGCCGTTCTTACGCGACGGAATGAGCGTCGACGTCGACATCGTCACGCGCGACGTACCGCGCGTCCTCGCGGTACCGACGGAAGCCGTCCATCAGGACGACACGGGCACGTACGTCTTCGCCGTGCGCGACGGCCGTGCGACGCGCATCGACGTGGCGACCGGCGCGCAGAACGATTCGAGCATCGTCGTGAAGAGCGGCCTGCATCCGGGCGACGTCATCGTCGCCGAGAAGAACGCGGCCGTCGTCGCGAACGCGCCCGTGACGCCCGCACCATCGAGCACGCCCGCCGCGGCCGGCTCGTAGGCGTACGGAGATCGGCCGCCCGAGCGCGCAGCGCATCGTCGCCTACGCCCGCGAAGCAATCGATGCGCTGTGGCGCAATCGCGGGCGTTCGATCCTCACGATGCTCGGCATGATTATCGGGACGAGTTCCGTGATCGCGGTGCTCGGGATCGGGCACGCGGCCTCGGGCGGGATCGATTCGACCCTGACCTCGTTCGGCGACCCGGGCTATTTCGTGCTCGTCGATCCGCAGCAGCTCGATCCGACGAGCGCCGCGATCGCCTATCGCGACGTCGCGACGGTCGCGAGCGACGGCACCGGAACGCTCGCGCACGTCTTTCCGGTCTACTCGCGCAATTACCACATCGTCGGTAACGGCATCGATGCGATCGGCAACGTCGCGAGCGCGAACGGGTACGTCAACGACGCCCTCACGCTGAGCGCCGGGCGCCGTATCGATGCGGGCGACGTCGCGAGCGCGGCGCGCGTGTGCGTGCTCGGTGCGACGCTCGCCGCGCGCTACTTCGGCTCGGGGAACGGCCTCGGCGCGCTGATGCGCGTCAACGGCGCGCGCTTCCGCGTCGTCGGCATCTACGACGATCTGCACTCGAGCATCTTCAGTAACGCGGGGGGCAGCGATTATCTCGAGATTCCCTCCTCCGCGTTTCACGAGCTCGCGCCCGGGCCCGTCGACAACCTCCAGGTCTACGCGCGGCCGGGCAGCACGCTCGAGGACGTCAAAACCGCCGTGACGACGGCGCTGCAGCACCTGCACGGACCGAATGCAACCTACGTCGTGCAGGATGCGCTCGCGTTCGAAGCCGCGTTCACGAAAACGATCGGGATCGTCGGCGCGGGGCTGACCGCGATCGGCGGCGTCGCGCTGCTCGTCGCGGGGATCGGGATCATGAACATCATGCTCGTGTCCGTCTCCGAACGGACGCGCGAGATCGGGATCCGCAAGGCGATCGGCGGGAGCCGCGACGACATCGTGCTGCAATTTCTGATGGAGGCCGTGATCCTGTCGTTCGCGGGCGGCGGCCTCGGGATGCTGTTCGGCGTCGCCGCGGTGCTGCTCGCCTACGGTGCGGTCGCGGGGTTGCTCGGCCCGGCTCCGATCCCGTGGCTGCTCATCGTCGCGGCCGCGGTCGGGTTCTCGACGTTCGTCGGCGTCGTCTTCGGCACGTATCCGGCGCTGCGCGCGGGCTCGCTCGATCCGATCGAAGCGTTACGGTCATGAAGCTTTCGCTCGTCGGGCCGCTCTTCGGTGAAGCCGTCGCCGTGCTCGGTGGCAATCGCACGCGCTCGCTGCTGACGATCCTCGGGCTCGTGATCGGCGTCGCCGCGGTCATCGCGATTCAGATCCTCGGCAAGGGGATGGCGGGCGCCGTCACGGGCGTGCTCGGCAGCCTCGACGACCGCAGCTTCATCGTCTTCCCGAAACAGCAGCAGAGCGATGCGAAACAGGCGGCGTTCACCGTCGACGATATCGATCAGGCCGTCCTGACGATCCCGAACATCGTGACGGCGATGCCGGCGGGCGGCGCGGTGCGGACGGTCGCGATCGAGCACGCGGTCGCGCGGCTCTCCATCAGCGGCGATGCCGAGGTCAGCTTCGCCGCGGTCCCGCTCGCCGCGGGGCGCGATCTACAAGCGTCGGACGTCGCGTCGGCCGCGCACGTGACCGTCCTCTCGCACGCGGCGTACGCGAAACTCTTCACGCACGGCGGCGACCCGCACGACGCGCTCGGCGCGAGCCTGCGCGCGGGCGATCGCCGCTTCGAGGTGATCGGCGTCGAAGGGCCGCCGACGCAGGGGATCGTGCCGACGAACTTCGGCGGCGACGTGCGCATCCCGTACACGACCTACGAACGCGAATACGTGCGCGGCAAACCGCTCTTTGCGGCGCGCTTCATCGTGCGCGACGGCAACGGGATCGCGGACACGGAGAACGCCGTCAAGGCGTATCTCTCGAAGACGCGCGGCCACGCGGAGTACAACACGTTCGACCGGCGCTCGTTCTCGTCGAGCGTCGATGGGATCTTCGCCGCGTTGACGCTCGTGGTCGCGCTGATCGGGGCGGTCTCGCTCGTCGTCGCGGGGATCGGGATCATGAACATCATGCTCGTCTCCGTCTCGGAGCGGACGCGCGAGATCGGATTGCGCAAGGCGATCGGCGCGACGCGCGGCCAGGTCCTCGCGCAGTTCTTCATCGAGGCGCTGCTGCTCTCGCTCGTCGGCTGCGGGATCGGGCTCGCGATCGGCCTCGCGCTCGGCTACGCGGTCGATCGCTTCGCGCTCGTCGCGATCTCGGGCGTCGTCCCCGCGCTGCCGTGGGTGCAATCGGTCGCGACCGCGGTCGGCTTCGCGACGCTCGTCACGCTCGTCTTCGGCACGTATCCGGCCTACCGCGCCGCGCGGCTCGACCCGATCGAGGCGCTGCGCTATGAGTGACGGCGCGTCGAACGAGATCGTCATCGCGCTCGACGACGTTACGAAAACGTACAGCACGGGCGCGCTCGAGGTGCAGGCGCTGCGCGGCGTGAGCTTCACGATCGCGCGCGGCGAATACGTCGCGATCATGGGTCCCTCGGGCTCGGGGAAGTCGACGCTGATGAACCTCATCGGCTGCCTCGACCGCCCGACGACGGGCCGCTATCTACTCGACGGCAACGACGTCGGAGCCCTCGACGACAACGCGCTCGCCGCGATCCGGCTGCGCAAACTCGGCTTCGTCTTCCAGGGCTTCAACTTGCTCTCGCGCACGGACGCGCTGCGCAACGTCGCGCTCCCGTTATTTTACGCCGGCGTCCCCGCGAAGGCGCGCGACCTCTCGGCGGCGCGCGTCCTCGCGGACGTCGGGCTCGGCGACCGCACGCATCACAAACCGAACGAACTTTCGGGGGGCCAGCAGCAGCGCGTCGCGATCGCCCGCGCGCTCGTCAACAATCCGGCGGTGCTGCTGGCGGACGAGCCGACGGGGAATCTCGATTCGCAGACGAGCGAGGAGATCATGGCGCTCTTCGGCCAGCTCAATGCCGGCGGCCGCACGATCATCATGGTGACCCACGACCCCGAAACCGCCCGCCACGCCCGCCGCACCATCCGCGTACGAGATGGGCGCGTCGTCTCGGGCGGCGGCGCCGGGACCTCCGAGCCGTCCGCGTAGAACAGCAGTCGAAGATGAAGATTCGGGGAAAGCCGTTAGGTGGACGCGACTTTCCCAGGGTCGCCTCGGTAGGACCTCGCTGAGTAACCCCCGCTTGGAATTGGATCGAACATGAATAACCGTATTCTTCCGACGGCGATCGTCGGGCTCGCCGGTGCCGTCATCGGCAGTTTCTCGATGATGGTGTACGCGAGCAGCCATTTCACGACGGTCGCCGGCCCGGGCAACACGCCGCCCGTCGTGAGCGCCGCGGCGCTCTCCAACGGCACGTCGGACCAAGCGCGAATCGTGAGCGCCGTGCAGCGCGTGGCGCCCTCGGTCGTCGCGCTCAACATCAGCGTGAACGGCCAGCAGGTCATCCCGGCCGACCCCTTCCAGCAGTTCTTCGGCGGCGGCCAGGGCCAGCAGCACATCCAGCGCTACAAAGGTCGCGCGTCAGGCTCGGGCTGGGTCTACTCGCGCGGCGGCGGCGGCGGGATCATCGTCACGAACGCCCACGTCGTCCAGCCGCCGAACGGCGCGAACGTCAGCGGCATCGAGGTCGTCTTCAAAAACGGCGAGCACGCGGTCGGGAAGGTCTTCGCCGTCAACATCGGTGCCGATCTCGCGATGGTCCGGGTCGACGGCGTGAAGGACATGCCGCCGCCCGTCGAGATCGCGGACTCCTCGAAGCTCCAAGCGGGCCAGTGGGCGATCGCGATCGGCGAGCCGTTCGAACTCAAGGAATCGGTCTCGGTCGGCGTCGTCTCGGGCTTCAATCGCGACGAGACGATCGGTGAGGAAGGCGGCAGCGGCTCGATCGACTTCAAAGGGCTCTTGCAGACCTCGGCGCCGATCAACCCCGGCAACTCGGGCGGCCCCCTAATCGATACGGACGGCCGCCTCATCGGCGTCAACCAGTCGACCGCGAACCCGCAGGCGGCTCAGGGCATCGGCTTCGCGATCCCGGCGAACACCGTCAAAGAGCAGCTCGCGCTGCTCGAGAAGGCGCCGGGCGTCCATCAGGGCACGAACTCGGGCTTCATCGGCGCGAGCCTCGCGACCGTCACCCCCGATCTCAGCGTCCAGCTCAACTACAAGGGCAAGGGCGTCGCGATCGCGAGCGTGATCGCGAACGGTCCGGCCGATCAGGCCGGCCTCGAGCCCGGCGACGTCATCCTCAAGGTCGACGGCAAGGACGTCGCGACGAGCCAAGAGGTCGTCAAGGCGATCCAGGCGACGAAGCCGGGCGCGGACGTCTCGCTCGAGATCTGGAGCGGCGGCGTCAAGAAGCTCGTCACCGTCAAGGTTCGCGAACGGCCGGCCAACGTCGGCGCGCTGTTCCCCCAACAGCAACAACAGCAAGCACAGCAGCAGTTCCCCGGGATGGGCCAGCAGCAGCAGCAGCCCTAGCCGCTCGCAACGGAAGCGGCTCGGGCAACCCGATCGCTCCCGGACCGGAATCGAACAGCGAGGCCCTCGATATGCGCAACTTTTCGGGGGCCTCGCCGTATCTCACCATGTGGAAACGCGCCGCGATTTAAGACGGCGCATCCTTGAACATCGGTAAGTGGCAAGGCGAAGCCCGGGTGACCGGGATCGCGAGCGTATCGCTCGCGTGCAGTTGGTCCGCGACGTTCGGAAAGAGAGTTTACGACATGGCAAAAGTGGTCGGAATCGACCTCGGCACGACCAATTCGTGCGTCGCCGTGATGGAGGGCCAGACGCCCACCGTCATCGCGAATTCCGAAGGCAGCCGGACGACCCCCTCGGTCGTCGCCTTCACGAAGACGGGCGAACGGCTCGTCGGCCAGCTCGCGAAGCGCCAGGCCGTCACGAACCCGGACCGCACGATCAAATCGATCAAGCGGCACATGGGGACGGATCACACCGTCAAGATCGACGGCAAGGATTACACGCCGCAAGAGATCTCGGCGATGATTCTGCAAAAGCTCGTCAACGACGCGTCGACCTACCTCGGCGATCGCGTGACGAAAGCCGTCATCACGGTTCCGGCCTACTTTAACGACGCGCAGCGTCAGGCGACGAAGGACGCGGGACGCATCGCGGGCCTCGAAGTTCTGCGCATCATCAACGAGCCGACCGCGGCCGCGCTCGCGTACGGGCTCGATAAGAAGGGTTCCGAGACGATCCTCGTCTGGGATCTCGGCGGCGGCACGTTCGACGTCTCGATCCTCGAAGTCGGCGACGGCGTCTTCGAAGTGAAATCGACCAACGGCGACACGCATCTCGGCGGCGACGATTACGACGACGCGGTCGTGCAGTGGCTCGTCGGCGAGTTCCGCAAGGATCAGGGCATCGATCTCTCCGGCGACAAGCAGGCGCTCCAGCGCCTGACCGAAGCCGCGGAAAAGGCGAAGATCGAACTCTCGACGCTGACCTCGGCGAACATCAATTTGCCGTTCATCACGGCCGACCAGAGCGGCCCGAAGCATCTCGACATCACGCTCACGCGTGCCGATTTCGAACGGCTCACGAGCGAGCTGACCGATCGGATGATCAAGCCCTTCAAGTCGGCGCTCGCCGACGCGAAGATCGACGTCAACCAGATCGACGAGATCGTCATGGTCGGCGGTTCGACGCGCATGCCGCTGTGCCAGGAACTCGTTAAGAAGTTAACCGGCAAAGAACAGCTCAATCAGTCCGTCAATCCCGACGAAGTCGTCGCGATCGGCGCGGCGATCCAGGCGGGCGTCCTCGCGGGCGAGGTTCGCGACGTCGTGTTGCTCGACGTCACGCCGCTCTCGCTCGGCCTCGAGACGCTCGGCGGCGTGTTCACGAAACTGATCGATCGCAACACGACGATCCCGACGAAAAAATCGCAGGTCTTCACGACGGCCGAAGACGGCCAGACCTCGGTCGACATCGCGATCTTCCAGGGCGAGCGCGAGATGGCGCGCGACAATAAGTCGCTCGGCCAATTCCGCCTCGAAGGCATCCCGGCCGCGCCGCGCGGCGTCCCGCAAATCGAAGTTGCGTTCAACATCGATGCCAACGGCATCGTGAACGTCTCGGCGAAAGATCTCGGCACGGGCAAAGAGCAGACGATCACGATCACTGCGTCGACGAATCTCAACAAGGATGAAGTCGATCGCATGGTCCGCGACGCCGAATCCTCGGCGGCCGACGATCGCAAGCGTAAGGACGATGCCGAGGTGCGCAATCACGCCTCGAGCCTCATCTACTCGACGGAGAAGTCGCTCAAAGAGATCGGCGACAAGCTCGACGAGAGCGCGAAATCCGACGTCGAATCCGCCCTCGCCGACCTTCGTTCGAAGAGCGACAACGGCACGACCGAAGAGATAAAAACGGCGACCGATACGCTCCAGGCGGCGTCGTTCAAACTCGCGGAAGCGCTCTATCAGAAGACCGGCGCCGCCGGTGCTCCGAACGGCGAAACCGCGGGTGCGGCGGGCGAAAGCAACGGCGCGTCTCACGGTGAGGCCTCAGCCCCGCCCGAAGACGCGATCGACGCCGAATTCACCGAAGCGAAGTAGCTTCGCATGATTGTGCCGCCGGGCGCTCGCGTGATGCGAGCGTTCGGCGGCCGCTCTTTCGAGGAATGTGATGGATACCGAAGCACAGGCCGCCGTCAACGATGAAGCGGCCCCGAGCGAACTCGAAGCCGAGCTCGCTTCCCTGCGCAAACTCAGCGACGAGCGCTATCAAGAATTGCAATACGCACGTGCCGAGATCGAGAACGTTCGCAAACGTCTCGAGCGCACGGCCGCCGATCGGATCGCGAGCGGTCGCAAACAGACCCTCTCGAAGTTTTTACCCGTGCTCGATAACTTACAGCGCGCGCTCGCCTTCGACGATTCGTCGGCGCTGCGCGGCGGGCTGCAGGCGACGCTGCGCAGCTTCGAAGGCGTTCTCGCGGCCGAGGGCGTGACCGCCGTCGATACCGTCGGCCAGCCCTTCGACCCGCGCACCGCCGAGGCGATCTCGACCCGCGAAACCTCCGACTACGCCGACGACATCGTCGTCGAAGAAGCGCAGCGCGGCTATTCGCTCGGCGAAGATCTGTTGCGGCCGGCACTCGTCATCGTCGCGAAGCACGTCGATCGTGATCCGGCGGTTTGATCCACGTTGAATTACAAGGACTACTACGAAGTTCTCGGCGTGCCGAAAAACGCCGCCGAGAAAGACATCAAGTCGGCGTACCGCAAACTCGCGCGCAAGTGGCATCCCGACGCCAACCCGGATAAACCCAAAGAAGCGGAAGAAAAATTCAAGGGCATCTCCGAGGCCTACGAGGTTCTCGGAGATGCCGAGAAACGCAAGAAATACGACGTTCTCGGCAGCGACTGGGAAAGCGCCTCGAAGCAGGCCGAAGCGCAACGGCGCTATCGCTCGTCGCAGCAGGCGGGCAGTCCGTTCGACGGGATGGATTTCGGCCAGCAGGCGGGCGGGCCGGGCGGCGCGGCGGGTGCGAATAGCGGCTTCTCGGATTTCTTCGACGCCTTCTTCTCCGGCGTCGGCCGGCGCGGGGCGCCCGGAGCCGGGCCGCAGTATCAGCAGCAACAACAGCAACGCGGCGGCGATCTCGAAACGACGATCGATCTGACGTTGCGCGACGTCTTCGTCGGCGGTGCGAAATCGGTCAACCTGCAGATCGAAGATCGTTGCAATCTCTGCAACGGCAACGGCGTGCTCAACAATCAGATCTGCCCGCAATGCCACGGGACGGGGCAACTGCTCTCCGCGCGGCGTTTCGACGTGACCATTCCGCGCGGAATCAAGAACGGTCAGCGCATTCGGCTCGCCGGGCAAGGCGGCCGCGGGACGCACGGCGGCCCGAGCGGCGATCTCTTTCTGGTGGCGACGGTGTTGCCCGATACGACCTTCGAACGCAAGGGCGACGATCTCTACGTCGATCTCACCGTACCGATCTATCAGCTCGTTCTCGGCGCGACGGTGCGCGTTCCGACGATGACGGGCGACGTCACGATGACGATCCCCGCCGGCACGCAGAACGCGAAGCTCTTGCGCTTGACCGGCAAAGGTATGCCGATCGTACGGAGCTTAACGAGCGGCAATCAGTACGTCCGCCTCATCGGTCTCTTGCCGACCGAACTCACGCCGCGCGAGCGCGAACTCTTCACCGAACTCGCGGAGATTCAAGAGAAGGCGACCGCGTAACGCCCGACCTCCGGGTTAGCGGCGATCGAGCGCCTCTTCGAACATCGCGCGAACATCGATCGTGAGTGCCGATGTCGCCGGATGATGGTAAACGTCGCCGGCGGAGAACGTCGTGGTGCGAAGCCGGTCGTGCGTTACGAGCGTGGTCGCGCCGCGGGCTCACTTTCTGAAGTGCGCGGCCGCGTACCCATTCGGTCTCCGGCTCCGTGATCGGGAGGACCATTTCGTCGGGCGCCATCGTTGCACGAGACTCTATCACGCGTCGGGCCGCCGCGGCAAGCAGCGCGCGCTAGTGGAATTCGCCGTCCGGGATATCTATGTCGACGGCTCGTGCGGTGACGATCCAACGTTCGACGAGCTCGCTGCCCGCGTAGCGACGGCGTTGCACGATGAGGCCGCTCGCCGGATCGAGATCGAGCACGTCGAGCGTGATCGTCTTACGATCGAGCGGCGAATCGTCCGGGCATGCCACGCCGACGTACGGCAGTGCGATCTCATCGGTGGCCGTCCCAAACACCGTCGGGCCGGGCCGCTCCCGGACCGCGCTTCGATGCGCTTGAAAACACGCGACGATGTCGCCCGTATTCGGGGTCAGGATACCGTTGCCGCGGATCGAGGTGAGGGCGTCGCTCCTCGCGTCGCCGCGCATCTTGAAGAATGCGAAGCCGCGTCGATAGGCGACGATCGTATCGCTACCAGTCCAAATCAGCGTCGCATTCGCAGGCGTTCCGCTCAGAATATCGAGCCGCGCGCGATCGGGCCGGCGGTATTCGTAGCGTAACGTGTGTTCGCTCGCGCGGTCGCCGATCTGCTCGTGCGAATAAATGTCCGCCTTATAGTCTCGCAAAGCACTCCACGCTCGCGCGAGGCGATCGAGCGCACCCGAAGGAACCGCCGATGCCGGGAGGAGCGACGACGTCGTCGAGAGGAGCGCGACGAACGCGGAGAGTCGCACGCGATCCCGCATCAGCACTTCGCCACCGTCGAAAGCATCACCGCAGTCGACATTCGAAGCTCGATCCGGATTCGCGTCGTGACGACGGCAGGTTTCAGCGTCTCTTTAGTCAAGGTTTTTCCGAAATGTCGGCGCGAGCGCCCGTGGAGAAAATGTAATGAAGCGTCTACTATTCGCCGGCGTCCTAACCGCTTTCTGTGGCGCACCCGCGGTTGCGAAGCAGTTGGTGACCGTTCCCGCGAACACGGTCGTTCCTCTCGTGTCCGACAGCGTAATAGTCGGAACCGTCGCTATGAATTCGGGTGACGAGCTCGATTTTCACGTCGCATCTCCCGTGATCGTCGATGGCTATATCGTTATCCCGTCCGACGCAAAAGCGTTCGGGCACTTCGTTTCCGGCGGTGGTATGAAAATCTCCGTCTTCGGCGCAACGAAATTCAAACCGGTCGTCTACGCACTCGATTATGTCGTCAGCGCCGACGGAAAAAAGATTCAGTTGAACGGCTCGGATCAGTCGCCGCCGGCCCCGAATGGAATCGAAACGCCGCACCTTCCATTTTCTCCGAAGCAGCAATCGATTCAAATACTCAATAAGGGAACCAAGGTGCAAGGCGCCGTCGATCACACGGTCCACGTGGAAGCAACGCAAAAGTCGGACGCAGCAAACGGATACGATCACTGATGCAATAGCATGACGGCGTTCGACGATTCCG
>CAZZYZ010000018.1:24448-26170 GCA_964658425.1 Vulcanimicrobiota bacterium
GCTCTTGCGTTCCGAGTGCACGTTGTTGCGTGCTCGCAGACGACCCGCAGAGGCTCGCAGCCCACACCGAACGAGCGATTCGAAGCACGACGGCGAACGCTCGTACGTACATGCGCCTCCTCATCGTCGGCGACGCCTTCTTCCTCGCGCGACACCGGCAGCTTTGGGACGCGCTCGGCGCGCATTTCGCCGAGGTCGACGAACTCGCCGTGATCGACCCGGGCGTCTTCGCGCGCGCCGCCTACGGCCTGGTCGCGCTCGTGCGCGGCAAGGTCCGGCCGCCGCTACGGCCGGCGCTGCGCGCGCTCGCCGAACGCTACGAGAAGCGGCCGCCGACGTTCGCCCGGAAGTCGCGAGCGATCGCGCGGCGCATCGCGGCGCTCCGACCGCGGCCGGACGTCATTCTCCACGTCTTCGGGATGTCGGCGCCGCGCGCGCGCGGCCTCGAACACGGCGTGCCGTTCGCGTATCTCGCGGACTCGACGATGGCGCTCGCGATCCGCACCTGGCCCGCATGGGCGCCGTATGCGTCGAGCGCGGAGCGCGCGCGCTGGCTCGCGCTCGAAGCCGAAAACTATCGCGCGGCCATTCGAACGTTCGCGTTCTCGCAGACGACGCGCGACTCGTTCGTCGATGACTACGGCGTCGCACCCGAACGCGCACTCGCCGTCGGAGCGGCCGGCTCGTACGACGACGTCGGCCCCGCGGAACGTACGTACGGCTCGCAGCGGATCGTATTCAACGGCTCGGACTGGCTGCGCAAGGGCGGCGATCTCGTGCTCGCCGCGTTCCGTATCGTCCGCGCGGGCATTCCGGGCGCGACGCTCACGATCGTTGGGAACGACCCGCTGCCGCCCGAACTCGGCGTCGTGGCGCTCGGGAGCGTCGATCGAACGACGCTCCTCGCGCTCTTCGATGCGGCCGATGCCGTCGTCGCGCCGGCGCGCGCGGACCCGATGCCGGGCTTCGTGCTCGAGGCGATGAGCCGCGGCTGCGTCCCCGTCGTCTCCGATGTCCCGGGCATCGCGAGCGCGATCGACGACGGCCGCGACGGGTACGTCGTCCCGCTCGACGCCGAAACGATCGCGGAGCGACTCGTCGTCCTCCTCACCGACGCCGATCTCGCCCGCATCTTAGGCCGGAACGCGCGCGCGAAGATCGAGGCGACATGGAATTGGCGCGCGGTCGCCGCGCGGATCGCCTCCGAACTGCACGCCGCCCTCGACGCCGCGGTAACTTCCGCCGCCCTGACGAAGTCGTAGGACGTAATGTACGGTGGTCCTCCGAGTCATATGATGTACTCGACGATGTTCAATCCCGAGAAACCGCGCGTCTCCCGCGCGGTGAATTGGCAGCGTCTGGGTCGTCTTTTTCTGCCCTACTGGCGCCAAGAGGCGACCGTCCTCCTCTGCATCCTCTTGGGTGCGGGGCTCGGGCTCGTCCCGCCGCTCCTGACGCGCAACCTCATCGACGTCGCTCTCGCGCACCACGATCTGCACGGGCTCTGGCTCGACGTCGGTGGAATGGTCGGTGCGGCACTGCTCGCGGGCCTGATCGGCGTCTATCAGGGCTATTTGAACTCGCTCGTCGGCGAGGGGATCATGCGCGATATCCGCACGAGTCTCGTCGCGCACTTGCACCGGTTGCCGATCTCGTTCTACACGAATACGAAGACGGGCGAGATCATGAATCGCGTCTCGAGCGACGTCGACAACGTCGACA
>CAZZYZ010000019.1:0-25837 GCA_964658425.1 Vulcanimicrobiota bacterium
GTCAGCGTCGCGATCCTCATCGGAAGCTTCCGCACGACCGTCGTCGCGTGGGCGGACGATACGCTCAAAGCCGATCTCTTCGTGCGCCCGCTCGGCTTGCAGGACGCCTCGTACGACGCGCGCTTCTCGCCGAAGGTCGCGGCGGCGATCCGCCGCGTGCCGGGCGTCGCCGCGGTCGATACGTTTCGCGCGATTTCGATTCCGTATCGCGGCACGCTGACCTCGCTCGCCGCGGTCGACTTCAAGACGGTCGCCGATCGCAACAAGCTGCGCTTCCTCGGGCACGTCGATACGGCCGCGCTCGCGCACACGATGCCGAACACCGAGAACGTCGTCGTCAGCGACCCGTTCGCGACGCGCTTCGGCGCGCACGTCGGCGAGACGGTCGACGTCGCGACCCCGAGCGGCATCGCGCATTTCCGCATCGTCGCGCTCTACAACGATTACTCGACCGACAGCGGCGTCATCCTCGTCGACAAGACGACGTTCGCAAATCTCTTCCACGACGATAGCGTCAACTCGCTCGCGATCTATGCGGAGCCGGGCGCCGATCTCACGCAGCTGCGAACGGCCGTCATTCGATCGGTCTTGCCGTTGCGCATCGACGTGCAGACGACGCGCGAATTACGCAAGCTCGTGATCTCGATTTTCAATCGAACGTTCGCGATCACGTACGCGCTCTACATCATCTCGATCACGATCGCCGTGCTCGGCGTCGTGAGCACGCTCTTCGCGCTCGTCCTCGAGCGGCGGCGCGAGATCGGATTACTGCGCTATCTCGGGTTCACGACGCGCGAGATTCGGCGCAGCGTATTCTACGAGGCGGCGTACATCGGCGGCCTCGGCGGGATCACGGGTGTCATCGCCGGGGTGTTCCTCGCGCTGCTGTTGATCTTCGTGATCAATCGTCAAGCGTTCGGATGGCTCATCGAATTGCACATGCCGTGGGATTTTCTCGGCGAAGCGATCGTGCTCGTCGTCGTCGCGGCGCTCATCGCGGGGATCTATCCCGCGCGCGTCGCGTCCCGAATCCGCACGGCCGAAGCGGTGCGCACCGAATGAACGGCGACGAACGAGATGCGCAGCAGGTACGTGCGGCGCTCGTCACGCGCGTTCTCCGGATCTTCGCCGCCACGATCGCGAGTGCGTTCGCATTCTCGACGAGTGGCGCGTTCTCGGATGCGGCCCCGGCCGTCGCGGCGGCGCGCGCCGCCGGCGTCGCGGTTCGTCAGGACGGATTCGCGATCGCTACGGCACCGTACCGGTACGCGTGGCCGCGCGATCAAGCCGCGCATCCCGACTATCAAACCGAGTGGTGGTATTTCACGGGGCACGTCACGGCGAAGGACGGCCGGCGCTTCGGTTACGAGCTGACGTTCTTTCGCATCGGTCTGCGGCCGGGCGACCCGAAGCCCGCCGCCGGGCAGAGTAGATGGCGGGGCCACGAGCTCTACCCGGCGCACTTCGCGATCACGGACGAGCGCGGCAAGACGTTCTTTCACGATCAGGTGTTCGCGCGCGAAGCCCTCGGGATGGGCGATTCCTCGGCGAAGGCGCTCGCCGTGAACGCGCAGACGTGGACGCTTCACGGTGAGCCCGGCAGCGCATCCGACCGCGAACGGATGGTGATGCACGCGAGCGAGGCGACGGACGACGGCGAGAACGCGCTCGACTTCGTGCAGACGCCGCAGAAGTCGCCCGCGATCCACGGCCACGGCGGCGTGTCGAAGAAGGCCGCATGCGCGTCGTGCGCGTCGCACTACTATTCGTACACGCGCTTGAAGACCACGGGCACGCTCGTGTTTCACGGCGAGCGATTCGCGATCGACGGGCTCTCGTGGATGGATCACGAGTTCGGGTCGGGCGAACTGCAGCGCAATCAAGCCGGCTGGGACTGGTTCTCGTTACAGCTCGACGACGATCGTGACGTCATGCTCTATCGCCTGCGCCAAAAGGACGGCAGCGTCACGCCGCAATCGAGCGGGAGCCTCGTCGCGCCGAACGGCGGCGTACGCTACCTTCCGCTCGATGCGTTCGCGATCGAGGCGACCGGATCGTGGACGAGCCCGCACACGCACGGCGTCTATCCGAGCGGCTGGCGGGTCACGATCCCCGCGGGCAAGCTGCATCTCGTGCTGACGCCGACGCTGCTCGATCAAGAATTGCCCGACACGTCGACCGGCGTCTCATATTGGGAGGGCGCGATCGACGTCAAGGACGCGACGAGCGGGAAGATCGTCGGCGTCGGGTACGTGGAGCTCACGGGGTACGCGGGGCAGATCTCGTTCTAGCCGCGACGGCGCTCGCGCGCGCACGGCCGATCGGGGGGCCGACGGATTTTCGCACGACGAGCTCGGGCCGTACGACGCGCATTCGCGCACCGAGAATGTGATGATGCGTCACGCGCTCGAGCAACATCTCCGCCGCGGCGTTCCCGAGCTCGTCCGTCGGCTGCCGGATCGTCGTCAGCGCCGGCTCGAGAAGTTGCGCCCACGCCGGATCGTCGAAGGCGATGACGCTGAGGTCCTGCGGGACGCGCAACCCGAGTTCGCGCACGGCGAGGAGGGCGCCGAGTGCCATCGGATGATTCTGTACGAAGAGGGCGGTCGGTCCGCCGGGCTGCGACAAGATTTCGAGCGTCCGCTCTCGGCCGCATTCGAGCGTCAGGTCGCCTTCGACGATCGACGCCGCCGCCACGTCGATACCGCGACGCGCAGCCGCTTCGACGAAGCCCTTCGTTCGGTCGCGGCCGACCGTCGTGACGCCGGCGGTAATCGTGCCGAGCCGGACGTGTTCGGCCTCGATGAAGAAGTCGGCTGCCATCGCGCCCGCCAGTGCGTTGTCGACGACGACGGCGTCGATCTCGATATCTTCGATGTATCGATCGAGACAGACCACCGGCACGCCTTGCGAGATCAGCGGACGCACCGCATCGCCGTTCATCGTGACGGGCAGATAGATGACGCCCTCGATACGTTGCGCGAGCATCGCCGCTAAGGTGCTTCGCTCTCGCTCGACATCTTCGCCCGAATCGCCTAGCAGCAGGCCGTAGCCGGCGCGGCGCGCCGCCGCGTCGATCGCTTTGAGCACCTGGCCCGTGAACGGATTCGAAACGTCGGCGACGACGACGCCGAGCGTCGCCGACCGCCTGCGGCTGAGGCCGCGCGCTCGTTGATCGATGCTGAAGTCGAGGCTCCGTACCGCTTCGAGCACCTTCGCGCGCGTCGCTTCCCCGACGATCTCGGTCTCGTTGAGGACGCGCGAAACGCTCGCCACGGAGACGCCCGCGAGCCGCGCGACGTCGGAGATGTTCGCTCGCGCTCTGCGCGATCGGCTTTGCATCGGCACTCCTTGGGCGGATCGCTCGACCGGGCGATTCGCGCGAAGCGTCGCGAACCATGGAAACCGGCGTTCGCGGCCGGACCCGCCCGAATCGTTTGAGAAGGAAAACTTCGACATAATGAACGATGTCAGGGAGAAAAATGCCGTAACCGCTTACATCGTTGAGGTTGCATGGGAAGATGTCATTCCATTCTGCAGTCGGTTGCTGCGGCCGTCGAGGAACATGCGGCGGAACTCTCGGCTCTCGATGCGACCGGGGGCGACGGCGATCACGGAATGAGTCTCACGCTCGGCGCTCGCGGGGCGCTCGAGGCGACGTCTTCGCTCGAGTCGGATGACATCGGCGCGTTCCTGGACGTGGTGGGAAAATCGCTCATCAGCGGCGTCGGCGCGGCGATGGGTCCGTTGTATGGGACGGCGCTCGTCCGCGCGGGGAAGGCGGCGGCCGGCAAAACGACGCTCGACGGCCCGACCGTCGCGGCGATGTTCGACGCATGTTGCGAGGGGATCGTTCTGCGCGGCAAGACGAAGCCCGGCGATAAGACGATGCTCGATGCATTCGCACCGGCGGCCGCCGCCGCGACGCGAGCGGCGGAGGGCGGTGCGAGCGGTATCGAGACGTTGCGAGCGGCGAGCGCGGCGGCGTCGGAGGGTGCGGCGAGCACGAAGGACATGATCGCGACGAAGGGCCGCGCGGCGAAGCTCGGCGAGCGTACGCGCGGCCATCAGGACGCGGGCGCGACGTCGTCGGCGCTGATAATCGCATCCGTGCTCGATGCGGTCGAACGCGAGCGCTCGCCTCGATGAGGCTCTCGATCGGCTGCGACGACGCCGGGATCGAACTCAAGAACGTGGTCGTCGCTCACCTGCGAGCCGCGGGTATCGTGCCCGTCGATTACGGCGTCGATCGCGCGGGGGCCGGGGAGCAAGACTATCCCGACGTCGCGCTCGCGGTCGCCGAAGGGATCGCACGCGGCGAGGCCGATCGCGGCATCCTCATCTGCGGTACCGGCATCGGCATGGCGATCACCGCGAACAAGGTCCCCGGAATTCGCGCCGCTCAGGCGCACGATACGTATAGTGCCGAGCGCGCTCGCAAGAGCAATGACGCGCAGATCGTCGCGCTCGGCGCGCGCGTGATCGGTCCGGAGCTCGCAAAATCGATCGTCGATGCCTGGCTCGCATCGGATTTCGCCGGCGGCGGCTCGACGGCGAAAGTCGAGAAAATGAATCGCATCGATGCCGAATATCGCGTGAAGGATCGCTCGTGAAGAAGCTCATCAATGACCCCTACGCCGTCGTCGACGAAATGCTCGACGGGTTCGTCCGCGCGCATGCCGATAAAGTTCGGCGGCTTCCCGACGCCAAGGGTCGCGCGATCGTGCGCGTCGGCGATGCGAAACGCGGGAAGGTCGGCGTTCTCTTCGGCGGCGGTTCCGGCCACAAGCCCGCCTTCATCGGCTATCTCGGGCGCGGCGGAGCCGACGGTGTCGCGGTCGGAAACGTGTTCGCCTCGCCGCCGCCGGATCCGGCGGTCGCCGCCTCGCGCGCGATCGACGGCGGCGCCGGGATCGTGTTCTCGTACGGGAACTACAGCGGCGACGTCATGAATTTCGACATGGCTGCGGAGACGCTCGGCGAGGACGGGATCGCGGTTCGCACCATCCTCGTCACCGACGACGTCGCCTCCGCGCCCAAGGGCGAGGAAGACGATCGGCGCGGCATCGCGGGCGACTTCCTCGTCTTCAAAGTGCTCGGCGCGCGGGCCGAAGAGATGGCGACTCTCGACGAGGTCGAGGCGGCCGGCCGGAAAGCGAACGCGAATTGCCGCACGATGGGCGTCGCGCTCTCGGCGTGCATCGTGCCCGCGGCGGGCGCGGCGACGTTCAGCCTCGGCGAAGACGAGATGGAGATCGGCCTCGGCGTGCATGGCGAACCCGGCATGCGGCGCGGTCCGATCGAACCGGCTGACGCGGTCGCGACGACGCTCGTCGAGAAGATCCTCGAAGACATGCCGCTCGCACGCGGCGAGCGCGTCGCGGTCCTCGTGAACGGACTCGGCGCCACACCGTACTCCGAGTTGTACATCGTCTTTCGCCGTGTCGCGCAGATGATGGACGAGCTCGGGATCGTCATCCATAAGGCGTTCGTCGGCGAATACGTCACGTCGCTCGAAATGGCCGGCGCATCGGTTTCCCTGATGAAGCTCGACGACGAGCTCGCTCGACTCGTCGATGCCCCTGCCGACTGCGCGATGTTCGCTCAACACTAACGCACCGAAGCATTCCGTACGAAGAAGGAACGACGATGGCGATGACCCAGGAAATGACCGCCCCTCGAATCGCGGCGACGATGCAGGCCGTTGTCTGCTACGCTCCCGGCGATTACCGGCTCGAGACGCTCGACGTCCCCACGCCCGGAAAGCTCGAGGTGCTCACCAAGGTCGAGGCGAGCGGGATCTGCGCGGGCGATCTCAAGACCTTTCACGGCGCGCCGTCGTTCTGGGGAGACGCCGAACAGCCGAAATACGTCAAGGCTCCGATGACGCCCGGCCACGAGTTCATCTGTCGCGTCGTCGCCCTCGGCGAAGGCGCCGGCGAGAAGCACGGCATCGCCGTCGGCGATCGCGTGATCTCCGAGCAGATCGTGCCGTGCTGGCATTGCCGCTTCTGCAACAGCGGCGATTACTGGATGTGTCAGAAGCACGATCTCTACGGCTTCCAGAACAACGTCAACGGCTCGATGGCCGAGTACATGATCTACACGAAGGAAGCGATCGTGCATAAGGTGCCGGACGCGGTACCGATCGAAGAGGCGATCCTCGTCGAGCCGCTCGCGTGCTCGCTGCACGCCGTCGAGCGCGGGCAGGTCAAACCCGACGACGTCGTCGTCGTCGCGGGCGCGGGAACGCTCGGCCTCGGCATGATCGGCGCGTTACGGCTGCTCAACCCCAAGCGCATCGTCGTGCTCGATACGCGCGACTCGCGGCTCGAACTGGCGCGGCGCATGGGCGCCGACGTCACGCTCAACACGAAGTCGAGCGACGCGCAGCAGGCGATCATGGATATGACCGACGGCTACGGATGCGACGTCTTTATCGAGGCGACCGGATACGCGCCGATGGTCAACATCGGCATGAAGATGATCCGAAAGCTCGGCCGCTTCGTCGAGTTCAGCGTGTTTCGCGACGAGACGACCCTCGATTGGTCGATCATCGGCGATCGCAAAGAGCTCGACGTCCTCGGCGCGCATCTCGGCCCGTATTGCTATCCGCGTGCGATCCGCTACATCGCGGATCGGACGATCGACGTGCGCGGGATCGTGACCGATCAATTTCCGCTCGCCGATTTCAAAGACGCGTTCGCGAAAGCCGAGAGCGGCGGCGACGTCCTCAAGGTAATCCTGCGCCCGAAGGCCGGCTAAGGGGGACGCGCGCTCGCGCCCCGTCAGCGCAGCGACGCGACGACGCGTTCGAGGATGGCGAGGTAGCCTTCGATGGTCCAGGCCGCCCTCCCGATGAAGAGGCCGTCGACGTTCGGGCGAGCGGTGAGTGCGAGGCAGTTGTCGTACCCGACGCTCCCTCCGTAGAGGACGCGCACGTCGCAGCCGGTCGCGTGACGTAGCGCGACCTTGAGCTGCGCGTGCTGTCGCTCGATGAAGGCAGGGTCGGCCGCGACCCCGCCTTCGCCGATCGACCACACCGGTTCGTAGGCGATGAGGACGTCGCGAGCGGCCTCCGGCGGAACCTGCGAGAGCGAAGCACGCGCCTGCCGGGCGATCACCTCGGCGGTCTCGCCGGCCGCGTATTCGCTCGCCGAATCGCCGACGCAGATCAAGGGCGTCAGCCCGTGCCGCCGCGCCGCCGCCACCTTATGCGCGACGGTCTCGTCGGTCTCGCCGAACGAGGTTCGGCGTTCGCTGTGGCCGATCTCGGCGAGCGTGGCGCCGCAAGCGCTCGCCATGGAACCGGATATCTCGCCCGTCCACGGACCGTCGTCCGCCCAATGAACGTTTTGAACGCCGACGCGAACGCGTGTATTCGCAAGGGCCGCCGCGACCTCCGCGACCGAGGTAAACGGCGGGATGACGAACGGCTGGACGACCCCGGCGCGTACGACGACCGAGCGCGCGAGCGTCTCGGCGTACGCCGACGCCCCCGAGCGTGGTACGTTCATCTTCCAGCTCGTCCCGATCCACAGCATCGCGCGCTCCATCCCGGCGATGCGTACGCTTCGCGCGTCGGACGGCCTGGCGAAGAAGGATTGCGACAAGTACGGGTGCGAAACGTGTAAGAAATCTTCGTAACCGGTTACATGGAGCTGCTGTGAGGCACGTACACTCCGGTCTTCGACACCCGACGGGCGACCGTGCGCACGACGAGCGCCGCAACGCTCGCCGTCTCCGTGGGAATCCGTGAGCGGGGCGTCCGCTTCGGCTGTGAAGCCGCGTGCGAAACCGAATGCGCGCGTGATTGCCGGCTTCGCCGCGATCGTGATCCTGCTCGCGGCGATGGCGTTCAGCACGAGGGTGGTCAGGACCGGTAGCGGCGCGGCCGCGCCGGCCGGGTCGTTCGCGGCGGCGACCTACGGAACGACGGAATTCCCGAAAGTTCGAAGCGCGATCGTCGGGCGGGCCGTCGTTGCCGCCGTGCTCGCGTCGGCGCTCGCGAAGGATCCGGCCGCCGCGGCGAAGCGCTACGGCGTCGCGACGGGCGCGGGCCCCGAGTTCGCCGTAACGTTCGACGGCGTCGTCGAGAAGGGCGATTTCGGCACGTACGCGGTCGCCGTTCCCGGCCTCCCGAAAGGCGTCGCCGTCGCGGTACAAACGGGTCCGGTGATCCTCGGTACCGATCTTCGGGATGCGGCCGGCACGATCTCGTTCGGTCAGTTCGCCAATCAGATCGAGTATCAGAATGCCGGCGCCGCGCTCAACTCCGAGATGAAGAAGCAAGTCCTCGCGAAGATCGATGCCGGCAAACTCACGGGCAAGACGATCTCGGTCGTCGGCGCATTTCAGTTGAACGATCCGAAACTCTGGACCGTGACGCCCGTGAAATTCGAGGTACGGTGACGGTCGCCGAACCGGCCCGCGGCGTCGTCCTCGCGGCGAGCGATATCGTGAAGACCTACGGCGGGACGCGCGCGCTCAAGGGCGTGAATTTCGCGATACAGCGCGGTACCGTCACGACGCTCTTCGGTGAAAACGGCGCGGGCAAGTCGACGCTGATGAAGATCCTCTCCGGCGTCGAATCTCCGACGTCGGGAACGATCGAACTCGACGGCGAGCGCGTCAGCTTCGCCTCCGCCGCCGACGCGCGCGATCGCGGCATCTCGATCATCCATCAGGAGCTGAGCCTCGCTCCCAATCTCAACGTTCGCGACAACATCTTCATGGGTCGCGAACTGCGCTCGCCGCTGGGTGTCGATTTCGAGCGGGAGGCGCTGCAAGCCCGAGCGCTGCTCGACGAGCTCGAGGAGCCGATCGATCCCCTCACGCCGCTCGAGAACCTTCGGCTCGGCCAGCAGCAGATCGTCGAGATCGCGCGCGCGCTCTCGGTCGATTCGCGAATCCTCATCATGGACGAGCCGACCTCGGCGCTGAGCGCGACGGAAGTCGAGGTGCTCTTCAAGATCATCCGCGATCTGACGAAGCGCGGCGTTGCGATCGTCTACATCTCGCATCATCTCGAAGAGGCGCTGCAGATCACGGATTTCGCGGTCGTCCTTCGCGACGGCTCGATCACCGCCGCGGCCGAGGCGAAAAACATCGACCTCGAATGGATCGTTCGCAATATGGTCGGTGAGAATTTCGATCTCGGTTCGCCGCCGCAGGGCTATGCGTTCGGTGGTCCCGCGCTCACGATCGATAACGTCAGCGTCGCCGACGCGCCGGGCTCCGACGAGCTCGCCGTCGATCGTCTCTCGCTCGAAGTGCGTGCCGGCGAGATCGTCTGCATCTACGGTTTGATGGGCGCCGGGCGCACGGAACTGCTCGAGTGCGTCGCCGGTCGCGTGGCTCCGGTCGGCGGCCAAATCTCGCTCGAGGGCCGGGACGTGTCGAAGCTCAGCATCGCCGAACGGATCGAGAACGGCCTCGTGCTCGTTCCGGAAGACCGTCAACGCGACGGCCTCGTTCAAACGATGTCGGTCGGCGAGAACCTCTCGCTGCCGAGCATCGGCGCCATGGTCCGCGGCGCACTGCTCTCCGGATCGCGTGAACGATCGCTCGTCGTCGATGCGATTCGCGACGTGCGCGTCAAGACGGCCGGGGGCGATGCGTCGATCGGCTCGCTCTCCGGCGGGAACCAGCAGAAAGTCGTGATCGGTAAAATGTTGATGACGGAACCCAAAGTCATCCTGCTCGACGAGCCGAGCCGTGGGATCGACGTCGGGGCGAAAGCCGAAGTTTTTCGGTTGCTGAGCGAGCGGGCCGCCCGCGGGCTCGCCGTCATCTTCTCGACCTCCGAACTCGGCGAGTGCTTGAGCATCGCGCACCGGATCGTCGTCATGCGCCGAGGGAAGATCTCGGCAGAATTCGGACCCGACGTGAGTAAGGACGAAATCATGGCCGCCTCCGGCGAAGTCGTGATCGCTTCATGACCGAACCAAAGCGAAGGACGATACCCTTGGCGCGCGACGGCTTCGACGTCGGCCGACTCTTGCTCGAGGGGCGCGCGTTCTTCGCGCTCATCGCGATCGTCGTCGTCTTTTCGCTGCTCTCTCCGAATTATTTCGCCGTCAGCAACTTTCTGACGATGTCCTCGCACGTCGCGCTCTTCGCGATCCTCGCGATCGGCATGCTGCTCGTCATCCTCAACGGCGGCATCGATCTCTCGGTCGGTTCGACGCTCGGCCTCGCGGGCGTCGTCGCCGGGGCGCTCATGCAGGGCGTCGCGATCCCGTCTCTCGGCGTGATCCTCTATCCGCCCGTGTGGGTCGTCGTCGTCGTGAGCGTCGCCCTCGGCGCGTTCATCGGCGCGGTAAACGGCGTCCTCATCTCGCGCTTCAACGTGCCCGCCTTCGTCGCGACGCTCGGCGTGATGTACATGGTGCGCGGGATCGCGCTGCTGATGACCAACGGCTTGACCTACAACGACCTCGGCGGGAAAGCGGAGCTCGGCAACACCGGGTTCGATTGGCTCGGATTCAACTATCTCTTCGGCGTGCCGATCGGCGTGCTCGTGATGATCGCGATCGCGCTCGCCGCGGCGCTCGCCCTCGGTCGCACGGCGTTCGGCCGCCGGCTCTATGCATCGGGCGGAAACGAGCGCGCCGCCGAACTCTCCGGCGTCCCCGTGAAGACGATCAAGCTCGCCGTGTATATGCTTTCGGGCGCCTGTGCGGCGATCGCGGGAGTGATCCTGTCGTCGGAGCTGACCTCGGCGGGCCCGACCGCGGGCACGAGCTACGAGCTCACGGCGATCGCCGCCGTGGTCATCGGCGGCGCCGCGCTCACCGGCGGTCGCGGCAATGTGCGAGGTACGCTGCTCGGCGCGTTCGTCATCGGATTTCTCTCCGACGGACTCGTCATCATCGGCATCTCGTCGTATTGGCAGACGGTCTTTACCGGCGCCGTCATCGTCTTGGCCGTCCTGCTCAATTCGGTGCAATACCGGCGACGTAGCAAGACCGCGGTAACGCCGGGCCGGCTCGATCCATCCGTTCCTGAAAAGGCAGCTCCTTAATCTCTCAAGCGAAGTGGAGACACATGACCACGAAATTTAAGCTCTTTACCTTGGCGGCGATCGCGTTCGCAACTCCGCTCCTCGCCGGCTCGACGGGCCCCGTTTCGGCCGCGTCGAAGGGCGGGCTGATCACGATCATCGTGAACGACCCGTCGAATCCGTATTGGCTGACCGAGGGTAAGGTCGCTTCGGCGGAAGCGCGCTCGCTCGGCTATACGGCCAACGTCGGTGCGTCCAAAGGCGATACGAATACCGAGAGTACGTTGATCGACACGGCGATCACGAACAAGTCGGTCGCGATCATTCTCGATCCCGCGAATGCGAGCGGTTCGGTCGGAGCGGTCAAAAAGGCGATCGCCGCAAAGATCCCCGTCATCCTCGTGAACGCCGAGATCAATCAGGAGGG
This sequence comes from Vulcanimicrobiota bacterium, assembly GCA_964658425.1. GTDB lineage: Bacteria > Vulcanimicrobiota > Vulcanimicrobiia > Vulcanimicrobiales > Vulcanimicrobiaceae > CAZZYZ01. The sequence goes on from CAZZYZ010000019.1 coordinate 11,433, forward strand.
CTTCGCGAAGGCGCAGCTCGTTTCGAATAACGCTCAGGGCGCCGCCCTCGGCGCGCAGCAGTGGGTGAAAATCGTCGGGCAAAGCGGCAATTACGTCGAACTCGTCGGTTCGCCGTCGGACAATAATGCGGCGACGCGGTCGAACGGCTACGCGACGGTTCTCTCGCAAGTTAGTGGGCTCAAGAAAGCCGATTCGCAAGTTGCGAATTGGAATCGGACGCAGGGTCACGACAAGATGCAGAGCATGCTGCAGGCGCATCCCAACATCATCGGCGTGATCAGCGGAAACGACGAGATGGCGCTCGGCGCGATCGCCGCGCTCAAGACCTCGGGAAAGCTTTCGAGCGTCAAGGTCGGCGGTTTCGACGGGTCGCCCGATGCGGTCGCGGCGATCAAAGCGGGCGATCTCCAATACACGGTGCTCCAGCCCGTCGCCGTCTTTTCGAAGAAGGCCGTCGACGAAGCGGACTCGTTCCTGAAGACCGGCAAGACCGGCGCGGCGAGCGAGAAGCAGCTCTTCGATTGCCTCCTCATCACGAAGAGCAACATCGGCAAGTACACCGCGCCGTTCACGCTCGGCAAATAGAAAAGCACTGAACGAACCGATCCGGCGGCATCGATGCTCTTAGGATTGGACTGCGGAGGGACGGCCGTCAAGGCCGTCGTCTTCGACGACGACGGTCGAACGGTCTCGACGGGAAGCCGGCGGACCGAACCATCGCAGCCCGCGCCCTCACGGGTCGAGCACGACATGGAACGGCTGTGGGAGCTCGCGTGCGGCGCGATCGAGGATGCGCTGTCCCGGAGCAGCGCCGGAGCCGCCGATATCGATGCGATCGGCGTGACGGCGCACGGCGACGGGCTCTACCTGTGCGATACCGCGGGTCGGCCGCTCGGGGCCGGCATCCAATCGGTCGATAGCCGCGCCCGCGGCGTGACGTTGCAGTGGGCGGCCGCCGGTATCCTCGATCGGGTCGCCTCGATCACCGCGCAGCGACCGTACCCCTACGCGGCGACGACGATCCTGCGATGGATACGCGATTACGAGCCGGAGCGTTATCGCGCGATCGGTCACGTCCTGTTCTGCAAAGACTGGCTACGCTACCGGCTCACCGGGACCATCGCGACGGACCCGACCGATGCGAGTACGGCGTTTACCGACGCGCGCACGCAATCGTATTCGAGCGACGTGTTGTCCCTGCTCGGCTTGGAAGCCGTCGGCTCGGCGCTGCCCGAGATCCGCGCGAGCTGCGGCGTGATCGGTACCGTCGATGCGTCGGCCGCGGCGCAGACGGGCTTACGCCGCGGAACCCCGGTCGCGGGCGGTATGCACGACGTCACCGCGAGCGCCGTCGGGCTCGGGAATCTGCGACCCGGCGTTCTGTCGATCACGGCGGGCACGTTCAGCATCAACGAGACCCTCTCGGACGATCTCGTCACCGACCCGCGTTGGACCGCTCGCGCGGGTCTGCGCGCCGGACAATGGATGAACATGTCGATCTCGCCCGCCTCCTCGAATAACGTGGATTGGTTCTTGCGCCAGGCGTACGGAGCCGAATCGCAGGCGGCCGCGAACGGCGGTCCTCCGCTGTGGGAAACGGTCGAAGCGGATCTCGCGCACGACGCCGCCGACGACGCTCCGCTCTTCCATCCGTTCCTGTACGGTTCGCCGTACGAGCATCCGGCGAGCGCGGCATTTCTCGGGCTACGATCGTGGCACGAGCGGGCCGATATGCTGCGCGCCGTCGTCGAGGGTGCCGTCTTCAACCATCGCTATCACGCGGACGCGCTTCGCTCGGCGTTCCCGGTCACGCGAGCCGGGATCACGGGCGGCGGGACGACGCGGCCCGGTTCGGCGCAGCTCTTCTGCGATGCGCTCGGCCTTCCGATCGACGTTCCGGAGGCGAGCGAGATCGGCGCTCTCGGCGCCGCGCTTTTAGCGGGCGTCGGTATCGGACGATACGCGTCGCTGGAAGACGCGGTCGCGCGGGCGTGCCGCACCGCTCGCCGGTACGAGCCGAGCGACGATCGCCATGCGGCGCTCACCCGGCGCTACGAACGCTACGTCGCGCTCGCCGACGCGATCGCGTGAACGTGTCGTCGCGCGAAGCGCGCGCGCAAACGCTTCGGCGTTTTCGCGACGATGCGAAGGTTTCGGTGCTCGTGGTCGGCGGCGGGATCAACGGTGCGGGGGCGTTCCGCGATCTCGCATTGCAAGGCGTCGATTGTCTCATCGTCGAGAAGGGCGACTGGTGCGCCGGCGCGAGCGCCGCGCCGTCGCGGCTCATCCACGGCGGCCTCAAATATCTCGAGACGGGCGAGTTTCGGCTCGTCGCGGAATCGACGCGCGAGCGAAATCTTCTGCTCCGTAACGCTCCGCATCTCGTCAAGCCGCTCGCGACGGTCGTGCCGATCCACGCGATCTTCACCGGCATCGTCCCGTCGATCAAACGTTTCCTCGGCCGTAAAGCGAAGCTCGCGGATCGCGGACTGCTCATCGTCGAGATCGGGCTCTCGCTCTACGATTGGCTCGGCCGCAAGCATCGCGTCATGCCCCGCCATACGATCGAACTGCGCTCCGCGACGCGCCGGCGCTTCCCGAAGATGACGACGACGGCGATCGCGACATCGACGTATTACGACGCCCGCGTCACGCAAGCCGAACGCCTCGGCTTCGAACTCGTCGCGGACGGCGAAGCCGCGCACGACGACGCGCGCGCGCTCAATTACATGGCGGTGACCGCGGGCGCGGACGGATGCGTCACGCTCACGGATCGGCTCACGGGCGAGGCCGTGACGATCGAGCCGCGCGTCGTCGTCAATGCCGCTGGGCCGTGGATCGATCGCGTCAATGAGGCCGTCGGCATCGAGCGCACCTATATCGGCGGCACGAAGGGTTCGCATCTCGTCGTCGACAGTCCGGAGCTCGTTCGACAGCTCGACGGCCGGATGGTCTATTTCGGCTCGTCGGACGGCCGGATCTGTCTCGTCTATCCGTTCTTCGGTCACGCGCTGATCGGATCGACGGACATCAAGGCGGTGGACCCCGATCGCGTGATCTGCGACGACGGTGAAGCGGACTACATGCTCGACATGGTCCACGAGGTGTTCCCCGAGATCCCGCTCGTGCGGGAGCAGATCGTCTATCGCTACGCGGGGATGCGGCCGCTCCCGGCGGCATCGGCCGACGATCCCGGCGAGATCACGCGCGATCATTCGATCGGCCGCGATACGATCGGCAGCGGAGGCGTTCCGGTCCTCTCGTTGATCGGCGGCAAGTGGACGACGTTTCGCGCGCTCGCAGCCGAAGTCACGGACGAGGTGCTCGCGGCGCTCGGACGCTCGCGTCGCATCGACACGACGTTCGTGCCGATCGGCGGCGGCGCGGACTTTCCGTCGATCGACGACGAGCGCGACGGCTGGATCGAGCGTGTCGCGCGCGGATTCGCCCTCGATACGGCGGAGGTCGGACGATGTCTCGACCGATACGGTACGCGCTGCGAAGCGATTCTGAGCGCGGCGCCGGAGATTCGCGACGAGCGGCTCGCATCGCTGCCGGAATACGGCGTGCGCGAGCTTCGCGGCGTCATTCGGTTGGAACGCGTCTTCGATCTGACGGACGTCGTCCTACGGCGTTTGCCGATCGCGGTCTCGGGCCGCCTGACGCGTGCGGCGGCGACCGAGATCGCCGGGCACGTCGCGCTCGAACTCGATTGGAGCGATGCGGAACGCGCTCGACAGCTCGAGCGCCTCTTCACCGTCGCGACGGAACGCCACGGTATCCGGTTCGATCGACTCGACGCATGAGCGACGCGCTACGAGGCGGCAGCCAAAAGGATCAAAAATCGATTTTCGCGTAAGAATCGATGTGAAGAAATCTACCGTAGCAGAACCGTTCGTCACGAATATACCGCCATGTTGATGAAGGCGGCGTTGCTCGTCGAGCAGGGACGCCCGTATCCGCTCGAAGCCTCGGCGCCGCTCGTGATCGAGCGCGTGGAGTTGTCGGAGCCGGGTCCGGGCGAAATTCTCGTCCGGATCAAAGCGACGGGTCTCTGCCACAGCGATCTCTCGAATATCGAGGGCGCGCGAATTCGTCCGATGCCGGTGCTTCTCGGACATGAGGCGTCGGGCATCGTCGAACAGCTCGGCAACGGGGTTACGGATCTCGCCGTGGGCGATCACGTCATTCTTTCGACCGTCTGCCCGTGCGGGAGATGCCTCGCGTGCGCCGAGGGATTCCCGAATCGTTGCGACGTTTCGACGTCCGCCGGTCGAGCCGGAACGTTGCTTTCGGGTGCTCGTCGGCTGCGCTATCACGACGCCGATGTCCAGCATTTTACCGGAGTTTCGAGCTTCGCCGAATTCGCCGTCGTCGCGCGGCAGAGCGCGACCAGGATCGACGACGATATTCCGTTCGACGTTGCATCGCTATTCGGATGTGCCGTCGTCACGGGCGTCGGAGCCGTCATCAATGCCGGCGGCGTCCGGCCGGGGATGAACGTTGCCGTTGTCGGGCTGGGAGGCGTCGGCCTCGCCGCCGTTCTCGGCGCGCTTGCGGCGGGTGCCGCCCGCGTCATCGCGGTCGACCGCGCCGCCGATAAGGTGACGTTTGCAACGTCGGTTGGTGCCACGCACGGCTACGTCACGCAAGGTGCCGACGACGCACGCGAGATCGGTGCGATCTTGCCGAATATCGACGTCGCGATCGAAGCGGCCGGCCACGGAACGAGCGCGCAACTCGCAACCGGGATCGTGCGCCGAGGCGGAACGACGGTTCTCTGCGGCCTGCCGCGCCCCGAAGACACGTTCCCGCTTGCGCCGATGCCGCTCGTCTTCGACGAGCGTCGGATCGTCGGAAGTTTCATGGGTAGTGCCGTGCCCGCCCGCGATTTTCCGCGCTACTTGGATCTGTACCGTTTGGGACGGCTCCCCGTGCAAAAACTCTTGACGCATCGATTAGCGCTCGCGGAGATCAACACCGGCTTCGATCGGCTCCATAACGGTGCCGCGATTCGCCAGATCATCGCTTTCGGAGACTGACCGCATGATCGACGACGTACCTTCGCTCCATCGCGCCGATGCATTGCCGCTTCGATCGCATCGGCTGCTCATCGGCGGCGCCTGGGTCGAGTCCGCTTCCGGGAAGCGTTTTGCCGTTACGAATCCGGCGTCGGGTGAGGTCATCGCTTCGGTCGCCGAAGGCGAGCGGCAGGACGTCGATGATGCGGTCGTCGCGGCTCGCCGGAGCTTTTTGTCGGGCGCATGGTCGAGGCTTGCGCCGGCGGAGCGCGCGCGTACGTTGTGGCGCATCGCCGAAGCGATCGAGACGCATCGCGAAGAACTCGCCGAACTCGAGACGCGTGATAATGGAATGGCTTTGGGCGTCTCGCGTATGCTCGTGGGCGCTGCCGCGGAAGCGTTCAGATACTATGCAGGCTGGTGTACAAAGATCGAGGGGATCGCAACGGACCTCTCGCGCGGTCCGGTCGAGATGCTCGGTTACACGCTTCGCGAGCCGGTCGGGGTCGCCGGGCTGATCGTGCCTTGGAACGTTCCGCTCGTGATGGCCGCGACGAAACTCGCGCCGGCACTCGCCGCCGGTTGCAGCTGTGTTCTCAAACCTGCGGAGGAGACGCCGCTCACGGCGCTGCGACTCGGGGAACTCGTGCTCGAGGCCGGCGTTCCGGATGGCGTCGTGAACATCGTGACCGGCTACGGAGAAACGGCGGGGGCGGCGCTCGCGGCGCATCCCGATGTGGACAAAATCGCCTTCACGGGATCGACTGAGGTCGGCCGACTCATCGTCGCGGCGGCAGCCGGAAATTTAAAGAAAGTGACGCTCGAACTCGGCGGGAAATCGCCCGTCTTCGTTTTCGAAGACGCGGATCTCGAGACGACGATTCCGATGGTCGCGATGGCGATCTTTCGAAACTCGGGTCAGGTCTGCGCTGCCGGTTCGCGACTGTACGTTGCGGCCTCGATTTACGATCGCGTCGTCGAAGGGGTGGCCGCCGTTGCCAAACGCCTCAAACTCGGCGATGGGATGTCCCCCGAAAGCGAACTCGGCCCGCTGATCTCGCAGAAACAGTCGGATCGGGTGTTGGCCTACGTCGAAAGCGGCACGAGCGATGGTGCGGAAGTCGTGACCGGCGGCGCTCGTCTCGAACGGCCGGGCTATTTCGTAGAACCGACCGTCGTCGCGAACACGGCGCCTTGGATGCGGATGGTTCGCGAAGAGATCTTCGGCCCCGTGCTCGCCGTCGCACGATTCGACGACTCGGACGACGTCGCGGCCCTCGCCAACGATACGCCGTTCGGTTTGGCCGCGAGCATCTGGACGCGTGACGGCGCACGGGCGCACAAGCTCGCGAAACGGTTGCGCGCCGGCACGGTCGGCATCAATACGCATCCGGGCTTGCATCTGCAGATGCCATTCGGCGGATACAAACAATCCGGCTGGGGCAGAGAAAACGGGTTCGACGCGTTGGCGAATTATCTCGAAACAAAATCGGTCTTCACGCTCCTGTGAAGGCAGCGTTCCGTTGCGAACTTCGAGCGAGGACTACCACACGATGAACGATGCGAGCGTCGATTCGCTCGGCGCGCTTTTTACGGATGCGCGCAGATCGCAGGCCCAACCACTGTGGACCGTCATGGAATCGATGGTTCCTCCGAAGCCGAATCCCCGCGCCGTGCCGTACGTTTGGTCCTACGAGACGCTGCGGCCGCTCTTAGAGCGATCGGGCACGCTCGTAAGCACCCGGGACGCCGAACGCCGCGTCTTCATGCTCGTGAATCCGGCCCTCGAGCCGCCCCACACGAGCGACACGCTCTACGCGGGCTTGCAACTCATCAATCCGGGCGAGACGGCACGCGCGCATCGGCACGTTGCCTTCGCGCTGCGGTTCGTCGTCGAAGGCGAGGGCGCGTTCACCGCGGTGGGCGGCGAGAAGGTGAGCATGCGTCGCGGTGATCTCGTACTCACACCGTCTTGGCATTTCCACGATCATGGCCACGAAGGTACGGGTCCGATGGTCTGGCTCGACGGACTCGATCTTCCGCTCTATCAATTTTTCCCGGTGAATTTCGCGGAACCTTACGCCGAAGAACGTTTCCCGGTGCGGAGCGCAGCGTCCGGCGTCTCGCATTTGAGCTTTCCGTGGGCGCCGGTCGCAGCGGCGCTCGCCGCGCAGCCCGGCTCCTACGGTTGGTTCGAGTATCGCGATGTGAAGGGTGCGCCGATTTCGCGCGTCATCGGCGCAGCGGCCGAGCGCATCGACGCGACCGCCTCGTCGCGCGTTCGCCGCGAGACCGCGAGCGTTATCTATCACGTCTATTCGGGCGAAGGCCGGACGATCGTCGATCGTGAGGTGCTCCAGTGGCGCCGCGGAGATACGTTTTGCATCCCGAGTTGGATGCCGTATCGGCACGAAGCCGCGACCGATGCGTTTCTCTTCCGTTACGACGACCGTCCGGTTCTCGAATCGATCGGTGCGTACCGCCGCGAGCCGCAAGCATGACGCGGGAAGTCGATCTTCGCAACCACGCCCCGCGATCGCCCGATGACGAATTGGTCGGGCTCGTTCTGCTCCCACGGACGATCGATAAGGTTCGCGCAAAACTCGCGAATTCACTCGGCTTCTATCGTCTTTCGCCCGGTCTCTCGGTCTATCTCTTGAACGACCTAGGCGTCGACGAGGAAACGTTCATCGAGGTCGTGCGCGTTGCCGAGAACGACGAGGCGATCGGTGCGTGGATCCTAGCACGCAGCGACGTTTCCACGTTCCCGAGCATCAATAAACGGCTCCGCGAGCGGGCCATCATGACGCCCGAGCGCTTCGCGGAAATTTTACCGCGCTATCCCATGCTCGCCGAGCGCCCGGAGCTACGCAACTGGTTCGAGATTCTGAAGCTCGACGATCTTTGGACGTTCGACCCGGCGCACCCGGAGCGACGGACGCTGGGCCAAGCGTAATCGAGCGCCGCAGTCGGTCTCAGCCGGTCCTGATCGTGGGGGCCGGCATCGGCGGTCTCACGCTCGCCCTGGCCTTACACGAGGTGGGCATTCACGCGAGAATATACGAGGCGGCAGCCGAGATACGGGCGCTCGGCGTCGGTATCAATATCTTGCCGCACGCGTCGAAGACGCTCGCCCTGCTAGGGCTCGGCGACGCCCTCGGCGCCGCGGCGGTCGAGCCGGACGAAGCGGCGTTTTTCAATCGTTTCGGGCAGCTCGCGTACAGCGAGCCGCTGGGGCGTGCGGCGGGGTACGCGTTTCCGCAGTATTCGATCCATCGCGGTGCGCTGCAGGCGGCGCTCTATCGTGCCGTACGGGAACGCATCGGCGACGCAAACATCTTGCTGGATCGCCGTTGCACCTCGATCGTGCAAGATGCCGGCGGCGTCTGCCTGCGTCTTAAAAACTCCGCGGGCGAGCTCGCATCCGCGTACGGATCCGTCGCGATCGGCTGCGACGGAGTGAATTCCATCGTTCGCCGGCATCTGCATCCGAACGAAGGACCACCGCGATATTCGGGTGTTACGATGTGGCGCGGCATCACGCGCCGCGAGCCGGTCCTCACGGGCAGAACGTTCGTGCGCGCGGGCTGGCTCACGCATGGAAAACTCGTCCTCTATCCCATCGGGCCCGTGGACGAGCGCGACGGAACGCAAGCCGTAAACTGGGTTGCCGAGGTGGAGACGCCGCAGCGTGCCGAACGCGATTGGACGAAACGGGGACGCATCGAAGATTTTCTGCCCGCGTTCGCCGACTGGTGCTTCCCGTGGCTCGACGTGCCGGCCCTCTTCGGAGACGCGGAGCAAATCCTGGAATATCCCATGGTCGATCAGGAACCGCTATCGCATTGGACCATCGGTCGCATCACGCTGCTCGGCGATGCCGCGCATCCGATGGTTCCTCGCGGCTCGAACGGAGCCGGGCAGGCGATCCTCGATGCGCGCGCGCTCGCCGATGAGCTCGCGGGTGGCGCGACGGCGACGGACGCGCTCGCGAGGTATGAAGCGCTACGACGCCCGGCGACCACGCGCGTCGTCTTGATGAATAGGGAGAACCCGCCGGATGCGATCCTTCGCGTCGTGTACGAGCGCAGCGGAGATCGACCGTTCCACTCGATCGACGCGATCGTCTCTCGAGCCGAATTGCAGGCGATCTCCGATTCGTACAAGCGTGTCGCTGGATACGACGTCTCCGGGCTTCATACGCGCTGATCGCGTCTCGCTCAGAACGCGAATACGAATTCTCCGAAGAGTGCGTTCGTGTGCGCGCGGATGTAGCATCCGGGGCATTGCGGGCTGCCGGCCGGGACCACGAGGCCGGGCAGCGTGCCGTCGCTCGTGTAGGTGAGCCCGAGCATCGTCGAATCGGAGATATGGTGCGACGCCTTGAGCCATACGAAGCGATATCCCGACCAATCCGTGCCCAAGCTCGTCCAGTAGTACGGTGATCCGTAGTACGCCGTACCCTGGCCGAGTCCGTTCAGTCCGACGGCCCAGTACCCCGCCTCATAATTATTCTTGCCCTTCGTGTTCGGACCCGGAACGAGCGGGCCGTAATCGAGTTGCGAGAAGAAGGTCCCGGCGCCGTCGTAGCCCTTTCCGGTGTACAGATCTTTGCCGACTTTGGTGGACGCCTCGACTTGGAAGCGGAAGTCTTTCCCGAATTTCTGTATGAAAAAGGCGCCGAGGACGGTATCGTTCGGCGCTTGCGCCGAGATGTAATTCCCCGTAACCGGTTTGCCGGCGGCGTTCGTAATCGGCGTGTATCCGGCTCCGAACGCTTTCGCGCACGCGCCGGGTGCGACGTTTTGGCCGCTCGTCAACGGGATCGTTCCGCTTAGCGCCGCGGAGGTCGGCGTCGCACCGGGCGCCGTGCAGAGTGCCGCGTAGGGATCGTACGACGTACTGTGCGATCCGAAATAGTTCGTGTACGTCGCACCGACGTCGGTACGGCCGTGACCGAATTGATAATCGGCCTCGCCGAAGAGGAGTTGCTGCGACGTCGGCTGGCCGTAGAGTTGTAAATTCGTGGCAGCGGAGTCGCCGAAACCGTATCCAACGTAGCCGTTGAAGCGCTCGTTGCTGTACCCGATGCGTCCGCCGTCAACGAAGTCGACGAGGTTCCATTGCGTGTAGATCGGATTTTTCGGACCTTCGTCTTGTTGAAATTTCCCGACTTTTCCGTAGATGCCGCCCGGCGACTTGTATTCGTACCACAGGTTCGCGATCTCGAGTGTGCTCTGAATGACGCCGTCGGCGTTGGTCGTGTTGTTGCCGGCAAAACAGGGCTGGCCCGTGAATGCCGGTACTTGCGAGGACGTACAGTAGGCCGGAAGCGTCGAGCTCAGGCCGTTCGGCGAGCTGTAGCGCTGAACGTGCTCGAGCCCGATTTCGTAGGCGCTGCCCTTTTCGGGGTTGCCAATCAGGTCCAGATCGAGATACGTGAAGCCGAGCCCGTGCGCGATGTTGCCCGTATTGCCATTATTCGTCGGCAAAATTCCGAACGGCTGATTCCCCCAGTTCAGACCCCCCGCCGCGCCCGACGGGCCGACGACCGGGCTGGTAATGCCGATGCCGCCCGGAAGGGCGGCGTTCGGCGCGAAGGTTTTCCCGTTGTACGTAACGCTCGTCGGCCCGTTGACGGCATTGACGTTTTGGTTGAAGGCGGCCGTGCGTTGGATGACGACCGCGTGGAACGATCCGCGGGCGATCGCACCGAGCGCCTTCGCCGCGTTTCCCGAAGCTTGGGTCGCAACGGCCGTCGTCGTGTCGAGCTGCTTTTGAACGGCATCGAGATGCGTCTCGACGGCTTTGAGCTCGGTACCGTACGAGGCCATGAGCTTGTTGTCCGCATCGACGTCGGCCTGGGTAACGTTTTTCCCGGCTTCCATCTCCGATTCGATTTTTTGCAGCGCGCGATAGGAGAGGACTGCGGCTTCGTAGCGAGTCAACGGCCGATCTCCATTGAACGAACCGCCGGGATAGCCCGTGATGATGCCGTCCTTGACGAGTTGCTGTACGGCATCGTACGCCCAGCTGTTCGGCGGAATCGGCGCAAGCGGACCCTCGCGCGCGACGTCTGCCGGCAAGCTGCTCGCGTCGGGCATCGCGTCCGTATGTGAGATCGGCGACGCATCGCTCGCGGGAGCTGGCGCGGGCGATGCGGCCGGGTCGGCGAGCGCGGTTCCGATGCTCCCGAGTGCGACCACCAATGCGAAAGACGAACCCTTTGTGAGGGTTGCGCGATCGAAGAGCATCATTCGTATCCCCCGATTTGCGATGGTAAGCGAAAGATAAAACTTCCAAGACTCGTGGCGAGCTCAGAAATTAAGATAGCGCTGCTGGGAAAGGGTTGTCAATCGATTTGTGAAGATTAAATCGACTTTGCGACGATTTTGCTCTATTGGGGTGCTTATGGCTCGAAAGACTGCGGCGATTGCGGGAGCGAGCGCCACGCGAACACGCTCCGTCGTCTCCGGCGTCGATGGAGCCGCATGGGCGGTCGGCGACGTCGAAATCCGCAACCCGGCCAGGTTTTGCGAGCTCGTCGGTTTCGTCCGCGACGGCTCGATCGCCGACGTCGATCGCGCCGTCGAAGCAGCGCACGGCGCTTATCCCGGGTGGGCAGGGTGTGGGGCTGCCAAACGTGCCGTGCAGCTCATGACGATCGCTGCGTCCCTCGAGTCCGATGTGGAGCGTATCGCGCATCTCTCGACCCGCGAGCACGGCCGGCTCCTCGCGCTCTCCGTACGCGACGTCCGCGGGGCGATTGCCGTTTTGCGCTATTACGCCGGGCTCGCCGAGGCATGGGAACGTCCGGAAATCGTCGATGACGAACGTGGCCGCTTCGTCGTAGCGCGGCGACCGGTCGGCGTCGGCGTTGCGATCGTGCCGTGGAATTCGCCTCTCGTCCTCGGCGCACTCATGATCGGTCCCCTGCTCGTCGCCGGGAACACGGTCGTCCTGAAAGTGCCGGCGTTCGCGCCGCTCGCCGCGGCGCGCGTGTTCGAAACGATCGCCGCGCTCTTGCCGCCGGGCGTCCTCGCGGTCGTCGCGGGAGACGGTCCGAACGTCGGTGGCCGGATGACGTCGCATCCGCTCGTACGGAAGGTGTCGTTTACCGGAAGCACGGCCACGGGTCGCGCGATTATGCGTAACGCCGCCGACTCGCTGAAGAATCTCACGCTCGAGCTAGGCGGGAACGATGCCGCGATCGTGCTGGAATCTGCGACGATCGACGAGGCCCTCGTCGAACGACTCGCGGGAGCGACCTTCGCGCTCACGGGCCAAGTCTGCTCGGCCGTAAAACGGATCTACGTCGCCGAGTCGCGATACGAAGCGTTCGTCGAACGATACTGCGCGGCCGTGGATCGCATCGTCGTGGGCGACGGACTGTCGCCCGATGCGACGATGGGGCCGCTCAATAACGGCCCGCAATTCGCGCGCGTCACGGGTCTGGTGGAAGCCGCGCGCGCGCGCGGCGCGACGGTGCGAACCCTCGGCCAGAAACTCGACGCGGCGACCTGGTCGGAGGGATACTTCATGTTGCCGTCCGTGATCTTGGACGCACCGCCCGATGCCGAGGTCGTCACATGCGAACAATTCGGACCCGCCGTACCGATCCTACGCTTCCGAAGCGAAGATGAAGCCGTCGCCATGGCCAACGATTCGGAGTACGGGCTTACGGCGTCCGTCTGGACCGATGATGTCGCCCGCGGCTTCGAGGTAGCGGCGCGACTCGAATCGGGGTCGGCCTTCGTCAACGGAGCGGGTCTCGGCGAAGCCGATTTTACGTTTCCGTTCGGCGGTGTGAAGCAAAGCGGCATCGGCCGTTCGAGCGGTGCGATCGCGCTCGACGAAGCGAGCGAAATCCAAACGCTCGTTCATCGTCGCAGATGAGCGGCGTTCGCGCGAGAGCCGCGAAAGATGACGGCCCTCCGACGCGAAGTGGTGTACGGTGCCGAAGAAAGCGCACCGCGTTCCGCAGACGATGCGTTTCGAGCTGGATTCGTTCATGCCGTACCTCCTCGCGGTTACGGCCGCACGGGTCAGCCGGGTCTTCGCCGGGGCGTACGAGCGTGAGTTCGATCTTACGATCGCGCAATGGCGCGTGATCGCGCACGTCGCGCGCAATGCGTCGATCTCCGTGAACGTGCTTTCGGAGAACACGTCGATGGACAAAGTCAAAGTCAGCCGTGCGGTCACGCAACTCCGCGAACGAGGTCTCATTCGGCGCGTGGTCGACCCGCGCGACGCGCGACTCGTTATGATCGCACTCACGGCGGCCGGGCGTCGCACGTTCGAAGCGATCGTTCCGCGCGGGCTCGCGCTCGAGCGCGAACTCGAAGGTATCCTCGGGACGTCCGATTACGCGGAACTGCGCCGGTTGCTCAGTACGCTGAGAGCGGGACTCGATGCGGGTTTCGAACGTACCGAGCGATGAGAGCGGCTATGCGGCGGCGAGCATGCCGCTACGCCGAAGCGATGCGATCATCGAGGCATTGAGCACGTACGCGTAGGCGGCGGCGGGGTCCGATGCGGTCCGTGCGAGATGGTCGCGATTAATCTTGCGTTGAAGGGGATCGCGCTCTTCGAGAATTTTTTTGTTTCTTTCGGTCATCGCGTTGATCGATTCGATCGCTTCGGGGCGACGCCGACGTTCGTATCCTTCGAGCGTCTCGTCGGAGCCCGTACCGTGCATGACCCGTGCGAGTCGCGCGGCGAGATCGATCGCATCGTGCAGGCCGCCGTTGAGCCCGACGCCTCCGAGGGGATTGTTGATGTGCGCGGCGTCTCCCGCGAGAAACGCACGGCCGACGCGATACCGTTCGGCGACCCGTTGACTGACGCGATAGATAGCGCGAACGACGATCTCGTACGGGTCCGGGCGCGGGAAAATATTCGCGAGCGCGGCTTGCATGTATTCATCGCTTCGAGCGTCCGTCGCATCGATGCCGGCGGGGACCGGGAGCACGATGCGCCACATGTCCGGGATCTCGAGCAAGAAATACCATTCGACGGGGTCGGCCGTATAATTCACGGAGCAGATCCCCGGCATGTTCGCCTTGAAATCGAAGCGCGTTCCGGCGACGAGAAAATGCTCTGGATGCGTGTAGCCGGGGAAATCGATATCGAGGAGTTTACGAACCGTGCTGCGGCCGCCGTCCGAGGGCCCATAGGGATAGGGTTGGTCGTTCTGCCGATCCGAAAAGCTGTGCAGGTCATGCAGGGTGAAGCCGTCGTGGCAAACGACGTAATTGACCGAAGCCCAGGGCCGGCGTCCGTTCGGGCCGAAAAGATCCTGCGAGCCCGCGAGCCGCGTCGCGAGCCGCGACGGCGTGACCGGAATCAGCCCGAGCTTGTTCTGCGATTCCCGGACCGTATCG
>CAZZYZ010000020.1:0-25828 GCA_964658425.1 Vulcanimicrobiota bacterium
GAGCGGCGCGCGCGGGCTCACGTACTACGCGATGCCGCTCGATCGCGTACGCAGCCTCGTGGCCGCGGCGAAGCGCGCGGAACGTTAGCCGATCAGGCGACGGCGCTCTGTGCCGGGATCGGGGCCGCCGCCGAGAGTGCGGGCGTGACGTACATCGGCTTCATGCCGATGACCGCGTCGATCGAACGATCGCCCGCCGTCACGTGGCAAAGCCCTTGGTCGCGCGTCATCGAGAAGAGGACGCTCGGATCGACGGACGATGTATTGTATTTCGTCGCGCGCGCGAGGAGGGCGAGCGTCGCATCGTCGTCGGTCTTGAAGAAGATCTTCTGCGTGAAGTTCTGCAGCGCGGCATCGACGTATTCGTGGCCGAGCACCGCGTAGAGCGACGAGACGCCCTGCGTCGTGCCGAGCACCATGCAGCCGGCCGATCGGATGACGCCGAGCGACGAGATGTCGGATTCGGAGATGCAGAGCTGATATTCGTCGATCCCGAAGACGACCGGGCGCTCCTGTTCGACGTTCGGATTACTGCGCCGATTCTCGATCGCGGTGAAGAAGCGGCGCTTCGCGAGCGTGTAGATCGCTTGCGCCGCGCGCTCGTACCGCGAACGCGGCACGTGCAGCACGATGACGTTCCCGGCGAAGACGCTATCGATCGAAACGAGATTCCATTTGCGTGCGAACGTCTTCGCGATCTGCACGTCGCGCAAAGGTTCGAGCAATTGGCCGACGATGAATTGCACGGAGCGTCGCGCTTCGGGCGACATCTGCATGTAGCGATTGTCTTCGTAGCTCATCGCTTCGCGGATCGTCCATGCGTCGTCGTCCTCGCTCGAGAGCGAACGCATCTTTTCGATCGCCTGAATGCGGACCATCGCCGCGAACTTGTCGTCGAAGCAATAACTCGTGAGGTGCTCGAAGGTATAGTACTGATTGCCCGCGGCCTGCAGCATGCGCAGCGCGTTCTTCATGCGTGCGAGGCCGGCGTCGACCCACTGCTTCGCATCTTCGCTGACGCGTCCGAACGTATCGCGGAAGTAGACGGCGTCGATGTCGGGGCTGCCGCAGAGCAGCTCGAGTCCCTTTTCCGTACCGGGCGAGATGACGAGTGCGGTCTTGCCGGCGCGGCGCGCGATCTCGACCACCTCGCCCACGGCTTCGGCTTTCGCGCAGATGATGAGCGCCCCGGCATCGAGATCGCCGAGCATCTTCGTGAGGATAGGATTGTAGCCGCGCGTCGTCTTCCCGGAGCCCGAAGAGCCGAAGATCATGGTGTGGCGGCACAGGTCGTCGATGCCGAAGGTGATCGCCTCCGACCCTTCACCGATGGTGAGCGATTGCCGTTCGCTCATGCTCGAACCCGGAACCGTTCGAACCGAACGAATGCACGCATACGCTATGCGTCGGCACGTGCCCGGCCCGAGTCGAGCCCGGTAACGTTGCTACCGGACACACTTGCCTGCCCACGCCCGTCCCGCGAGGGTGCCCGGTCGCTAGGCGACGTGCATGGGGGCGAGATCGTTCGCCGAGAGGATCGCGCCCGGCGAGATGACGTGCCGCTTGAGGCCGAGCTTCGTCGCGTCGACGCCGAGGGCGAGCGCGACGAGCTGCGGCAGGTGGAACGTCGGCAGGTCCGTCCGCCCCCAACGGGCCGCGGAATCCGCCTGATAGCCGTCGAGGGCGAGATGGCAGAGGGGGCACGGCGTGAGAACGGCGTTCGCGCCCGCATCCTTCGCCATCCGCATGTTCTGGCCGACCATGTTCGCCGCCACGCCGTCTTTCTCGAGCTGGATGTGGAAGCCGCAGCAGCGCGTCTTGCCCGCGTAGTCGACCGCCTCGCCGCCGAGAGCGACGATGAGATCTTCGAGGGAATGCGGATTGCGCGAGGATTCCCAGCCGTTCACCGACTCCGGCCGAATGATGTGGCAGCCGTAGAACGGCGCGACCTTGAGGCCGTGCAGCGGCTTGACGACCATCTTCGAGAGTTCGTCGAGACCGATATCGTCGATCAACAGCCAGAGCAGGTGGCGCACCGAGACCGTCCCCGCGTAGTTCGCCCCGAACTTGCCGAGGATCGCGTTCGATTGCGTCATCCGCACCTCGTCCTCGAGCAGCTCCTTGTTCGAGGCGCGCATGTGGCCGGTGCACGTCGAGCAGATCGTGATGACCTCGTCGAGCCCGAGCGCCTCGGCCTGCGCGTACGTGCGCGCGTTGAGGACGCGCGCCACGTCGCGATTGACGTCATTGAGCACCGAGGCGCCGCAGCATGCGGCCGCCGTGAGTTCGATGAGCTCGATGCCGAGCCGGTCGGCGAGAAGCATCGTCGAGTTGAAGAGCTCGGTGCACGACTCTTTCGCGACGCAGCCCGGGAAGAAGCCGTAGCGCTTGGTCTCTGCGGAAACGCTCATGCGACCGGAACCTCCATCGTTTCGAAAATCGTGCGGATCTCGTCGACCTTCGGCACGGGGTGCATGATGAGCGGCGGGATCTTCCCGCGCGAGGCGAGTCGCAATCCGAGCGGCGCGATCTTGAGCAAGCCGCGAATGTTGAAGCGGCCGACGGTCCCCGCGATCACCTCGTTCTCGGCGAGCATCCCCGTCTGCTTGATCGTCTTCGCGATCGTGAGCGCGTGACGCGGGCCGCGAGCATCCGTGATGCCGAGCTCGACCGATTTGCGTTTGGTATCGATGATCCGATCGTGCGGATCGACGTGCTTCGGACAATACGAACATGCGTAGCAGTGCGCGCAGAGCCACAGATAATCGTCGCTGATCTGCGCGACGCGCTCGTGCGTTTTGGAATCGCGCGTATCTTCGATGAAGCGGTACGCATACGAGATCGCGGCGGGCCCGGCGAACGACGGATCGACGCTGACCACGGGGCAGAGCGCGTAGCACGTCGCGCACATCACGCAATTGGCGACGGCGACGAGCTTCTTCATATCCTCGGGCGAGACGCGCCGCTCGCGCTCGTGATCCTCGTCGCGATCGGCGGGCTGCAGGTACGGTTTGAGGCGCGAATACTTATCCCAGAACGGATCCATGTGCACGACGAGATCGCGCATCGGCGCGAAGTTCGGCATCGGGTCGATCTTCACGGAACGATCGTCGCGCAACACCGTGCGGATCGGCGTCTTGCACGCGAGGCCCGTGACGCCATTGATGTTCATCGAACACGAACCGCAGATCGCCGAACGGCACGAGCGCCGGAACGAGATCGTGCCGTCGATCTCGGACTTCGCGTATTCGAGCGCGTCGAGCACGGTCGCGTTCTCGTCGAACTCGATGTCGATGCGCTCGCGGCGCGGCACGTCGCCCGACGATTCGTCGAAGCGGAACAGATCGAGTACGATCGTAGACATCAGTACGCCCTGACTTCGGGAGCGAAGTGCGTGAATCGAACCTTGCGCGTGTAATCGGGGATCGGGTCGGCGTTGCGGCCCGCATCGTGCATCAGCGAATGCACGAGCCATTTCTCATCGTTGCGATCCGGGAAATCGGTCCGCGCCTGCGCGCCGCGCGACTCGTCGCGATTGAGCGCTCCGAGCGCGATCGGCATCGCGACGTCCATGAGGCACTCGGTCTCGAGCAGGCCGACGAGATCGGTATTGTACGTCGCCGAACGATCCATGACGGTCATCGTCTGCGCTTCGGCGCGCACGTCGCGCAACCGCGCGACGGCCGTCGTGAGCTCGCCCGCATCGCGGAAGATGAAGACGTTCTCGGACATCACGTCATTGACGCGTTTGCGGACCTGCGGGTGGCGCGTGCCGCCCGTGCGCGCGAGAATCCCCGCGATCCGTTCGCGTTCGCCGCGTAGCGTGCGTTCGGAGGGCCGAACGTCGCCGACGCTCTTCACGTACCCGACCGCGTGCTTCGCGCTGCGCGCGCCGAAGACGATCGTCTCGAGCAGCGAATTCCCGCCGAGCCGATTCGCGCCGTGCACGCTCACGCAGGCCGCTTCGCCCGCGGCGTAGATGCCGGGGATCCGCGTCGCGCCGTGGGCGTCGGTCTCGATGCCGCCCATCGCGTAGTGCATGCCGGGCAAAATCGGGATCGGCGTATCGATCGCATCCTTGCCGGTCGCGTCGAGCGCGAGCTCGCGGATCTGCGGCAACCGCTCGAGAATTTTTTCGCGACCGAGGTGGCGCAGATCGAGCAGCACGCAGCCGTCGATGCCGCGGCCGGCCTGGATCTCCGTCCACTCCGCCCGGCTGACGACGTCGCGCGAGGCGAGCTCGCCCTTATTCGGCGCGTACTGGAACATAAAGCGCTCGCCCTCGCTATTGAGCAGGTACGCGCCTTCGCCGCGCGCCGCCTCGGAGAGCAGAACGCCGTTCTCTTTGAGCGACGTCGGATGGAATTGCACGAACTCCATGTCCATGAGCGGGACGCCCGCGCGGTAGGCGAGCGCCATCCCGTCGCCCGTCGATGCATAGCCGTTGGTCGTCTTCGCGTAGACGCGGCCGAGGCCGCCCGTCGCGACGATCGTCGCCTTCGCGGTGACGAGTTCGAGTTCGCCCGTGCGGATGTTGTACGCGACCAGGCCGCTGCCGACGCCGTCTTCGACGCAGAGCGCCGTCGCGAAATACTCCTCGTAGACTTTCACGCCGAAGCGCTCGAGTTGCTCCCACAGCGTGTGCAGGATGACGAGCCCGGTGACGTCCGCGGAATAACACGTGCGCGGCGAACCGGCGCCGCCGAACGGCCGCTGCGCGATCCGGCCGTCCGGGAGGCGCGAGAAGATGCAGCCGCGGTGTTCGAGCCACACGATCTGGCGCGGCGCGTCCTCTGCCATCGCCTCGATCGCGTCCTGATCACCGAGATAATCCGAGCCTTTGACGCAATCGAACGCGTGGGACGCCGGCGTATCGTCGTCGCGATTCCCGAGGGCGGCGTTGATACCGCCCTGTGCCGCACCGCTATGACTACGGACCGGATGCATTTTCGAGACGATCGCGACGTCGGCGCCGCCCTCGGCCGCCTCGACCGCCGCGCGCATCCCCGCGAGGCCGCCGCCGATGACCACCACGTCATGCTTGATCAAACGAAACGCTCCCGAACGACCGCGAAACTTTCTTCGAGAATATATCATCCGCGGTGAGAACGGATGCCTACCTTCGTCGCAGGATCCGCGCTCGTTCTACCAGATCTGGCAGCGCTTCTCCGGCGCGAGGTACATCGGATCGCTCGATTGCACCGCGAACGCATCGTAGAACGGCGTCGCGTCGGAGAGCGTGCCGTTGACGCGATACGGCGAGACCGGATGCGGATCGCCGATGATCTGCGCCCGTTCGGCTTCGGGGCGCACGTTCGCATGCCACACCTGCGCCCAATTCAGATAGAAGCGTTGCACGGGCGTGAAACCGTCGATCGGCGGCGCGGCCTTGCCCGCGAGCGAACGCTGGAGCGCGCGATACGCGAGCGTCGTCCCACCGATATCGGCCGTCGCTTCGCCGGCATCGAGCTTCCCGTTGAGATTGAGCCCGTCCGCCGCCTTGTACGCGCCGAGCTGCGAGACGACGCATTGCACGCGTGCGTGGAAGTTCGCGGCGTCGGCCTCGGTCACGACCTTGTTGAGGTTCCCGTCGCCGTCGAAATCGCTCCCCTCGTCGTCGAAGCCGTGCGTCATCTCGTGGCCGATGACGGCGCCGATCCCGCCGAAGTTGAGCGCGTCGTCGGCCTGCGCGTCGAAGAACGGCGGTTGCAGGATCCCGGCCGGGATGACGATCTCGTTCATCGAAGGATCGTAATAGGCGTTGATCGTCTGCGGCGTGAGCCCCCATTCGCCGCGATCGACCGGTTTGCCGATCTTCGTGGCATCGCGTGCGAACTCGAAGCGCGCTCCCGCGAGTACGTCGCCGAGGAAGTTCGCGCGATCGATCGCGAGCCCGGTGTACTCTCGCGGATGATCGGGATAGCCGACTTTGAGCGTGCTCAGCTTCGCCAGTTTCGCGAGCGCCGCGGCGCGCGTCTGCGGGCCCATCCACGCCACGCTCTCGATATCGTCGTGGAGCACGCCCTTGATCGTCGCGATCTCGGCGCGAGCGCGCTCGCGCGCAGCGGGCGGAAAGTACGCCGCGGCGTACCGCGAACCGACGGCGAAACCGAGCACGTCGCCCGTGAGATTCGTGCACGTTCGCGCGCGCGGCGGCTCCGCGGCGACGCCCGTCAACGCTTTGCGAAACGCGAAACGCGCCGCGCGATAGGGCGCCGGGAGCGCCGTTCCGCCGGTCGTGATCGCGTGCCAGCGCAGGTAGCTCTTCCACGTTGCGAGCGGCGCCGACGTCAGCGTCGCGTCTAGCGCGGTCACGAACTCGGGCTGCCCGACGTCGATCGTTTGCGTCTCCGGCCGCGAGAGCCCGACGGTCGCGAAATACCGCTGCCACGCGAAGTGCGGCGCGAGCTTCACGACGTCCGCGAACGCGAGCGGGTGGTAATTCGCGAAGGGATCGCGCAGAGCATCGGGCGACTTCGAGGCTTTCGCGAGCGTGGTCTCGAGCGAGACGACGCTCGCCGCTTCTGCAGCGGCCGTCGCTCTATCGTCGCCGAGCAGTCCGAACGTGGTCGTGAGATAGGTCGCGTAGGCCGCGCGAATGGCGACCGAGTGCGGATCGGTCTCGAGATAGTAATCGCGCGTCGGCAGCGAGAGCCCGCCTTGGCCGAGGCCCGCGATCACGCGCGTCGCGTGTTTGGGATCTTGCTCGGAGCCGAAGGCGAGTGCGGGCGCCTGCGAGGCATACGTGCTGCCCGTCGCGACCGCATCGGCCAGATCGCTCGTCGAAGCGAGTGCGCCGATCGCCGCGAGCTCCGGCTGCAGGGCGGCGATCCCGGCCGCGTCGATCGCCGTCGTATCCATGCATGCGGCGTACAGATCGCCGATCTTGCGCGCTTCGCTACCGCTCGGCGCGCGCGAAAGATCCGGCGCCGAGACGATCGCCTGCAAGCGGACCTCGTTCGTTTGCTGCAACTGGTCGAACGAGCCCCATTCGGTTCGATCGGCCGGGATCGGATTGCGCGCGAGCCAGCCGCCGACGGCATAGCGATAGAAGTCGGTCGTCGGTTTGACCGAGGGATCGAGGTCGGCTCGGGTCAGGCCGCCGGCGCTCGCGGAGCACGCGAGGGCCGCGACGGCGCCCACGACGAGGGCGAAACGAACGGGATCGATCGTACGAAAGCGCATCTCGTATATTCTACGTGAGTGAGGCCGCCGCGGCCTCGGCAACGACCTGCGCCCGGCCGCGTTCCCGACGTCCGGCGAACGCCGGCGGCACGAAGGGCACGCCCGCGAGTCGCGGAAAAACGACGACCCACGCACCCTGAGGAAACCCAAACCACGTGTCTTCGTTCGTCCATCTGCACGTTCACAGCGAATATTCGCTCTTGGACGGGGCGTGTCGCGTCGAAGATCTGTGCCGCCGCAGTCACGAGTTCGGTGCGCCGGGCGTCGCGCTTACCGATCACGGCGTCATGTTCGGCGCGATGGAGTTCTATTACACCGCGCGCGACCACCGCCTGACGCCGATCGTCGGCTGCGAAGCGTACATCGCGCCGCGCGGCCGCTTCGATCGCACCGTCCGCGACGAAGCGCACGTGACGCTGCTCGCGGCCGACATCGAAGGATACCGCAATCTCGTCGCGTTGATCTCGAAGGGCTTCCTCGAAGGCTATTATTACAAGCCGCGGATCGATATGGAATTGCTCGCGAAGCACAATCGCGGGCTCATCGTGCTTTCGGGCTGCATGTCGTCGCTCGTCGCGCAGCCGTTCCTGCGCAACGACGCGCCGGCCGCAAAGCTCGCCGCGCAATCGTTCGTCGATATCTTCGGCGACCGGTTCTACATGGAGATCATGCGCCACGGGATCCCGGAGCAAGACGTCGTCAACGACGGGATCATCAAGCTCGCGCGCGAGATGAACCTGCCGCTCGTCGCGACCAACGATTCGCACTATCTCAACAAGGGCGACGCTCAGGCGCACGACGTACTGCTCTGCATCGGGACGGGCAAGACCGTCCAGGACACGAGCCGCATGAAGTTCATGACGGACGAGTTCTACGTAAAATCCGCCGAAGAGATGCGCGCGCTCTTCGCGGACGTCCCCGATGCCTGCGACAACACGCTCGCGATCGCGAACCGGATCGACATCAAGATCCCGGAGAAGCAGTTCAACATCCCGCTCTATCCGGTGCCGCAGGACGACCCGGCGGCGCAGACCGGCCTCATGGCGTTCTCGTTCGCGCCGATCGAGAAGACCGCCGAGGCGTATCTGCGCGAGGTCTGCGAGATCGGCTTGCTCGCGCGGTACGGCACGGACCGCGTCGCGAACGACACGGCGCTACGCGAACGATTCGACTACGAACTCGGCGTGATCAACGCGATGGGCTTCCCCTCGTACTTCCTGATCGTTTGGGACTTCATCAAGTACGCGCGCGATCGCGGCATCCCGGTCGGGCCGGGCCGCGGCTCCGCCGTCGGATCGCTCGTGTCGTACGTCCTACGGATCACCGATCTCGATCCGATCAAGTTCGATCTCATCTTCGAGCGCTTCCTCAACCCCGATCGCATCTCGATGCCCGATATCGATACGGACTTCTGCGTCGAGCGGCGAGATGAAGTGATCGCCTACGTCACGGAAAAGTACGGCTCCGATCGCGTCGCGCAGATCGTGACGTTCGGAACGATGGCCGCGCGCGCCGCGGTGCGCGATGCGGGCCGCGCGCTCGCGGTCCCGCTCGGCGACGTCGATCGCGTCGCGAAGCTCATCCCGTCTGGCCCGCAGGGTCTTTCCATCGAGAAGGCGCTCGCGCAAATCCCCGAATTGCGCGCGCTTTACGACGGGTCCGCGCAAACGAAGCACTTGCTCGACACGGCGAAGTCGATCGAAGGGCTCGCGCGCCACGCCTCGACGCACGCGGCGGGCGTCGTCATCTCGAAGGATCCGCTCGTCGACATGACGCCGCTCATCAAACTCGGCGACGACGACATCAACACGCAGTACGACATGGGTTGGGTCGAGCGCATCGGTCTGCTCAAGATGGACTTCCTCGGCCTGCGCAACCTCACGGTGATGAAGAACGCCGAAGACGAGATCAAGCGCGTCGAGAGACCCGACTTCGATCTCGCCGCGATCCCCGACGACGATACGCGCACGTTCGAGATGCTCGGCCGGGGCGAGACGACGGGCGTCTTCCAGCTCGAGTCCGACGGCATGCGCCGCGTCGTCTCGGAACTCAAGCCGACGAAACTCGACGACGTGATCGCGCTCGTCGCGCTCTATCGTCCGGGCCCGATGGACTGGATCCCGCAATACATAAGCAACAAACACGGCCGCACCCCGATCACCTATCTGCACCCGATCCTCGAGCCGATCTTGTCTCCGACGTACGCCGTATGCTGCTATCAGGAACAGGTCATGCAGATGGCGCGCGACGTCGCCGGCTTTTCGATGGGTCAGGCGGACGAACTTCGGAAAGTCATGGGGAAGAAGCAGAAGGACAAGATCCCCGTCTATCGCGAGAAATTCGTAAACGGTGCCGTCGCGCACATCGGCATTACCCCCGAACTCGCGAGCGAGATCTTCGCATTCGTCGAACCGTTCGCCGGCTACGGATTTAACAAGTGCGCGCACGGCTCGACGGAGATCGCGCTCCCCGACGGCACGCGTACGACGCTCTCCGCGGCATACAAGAATCCGCCGGTCGAAATCATGGCGATGTGGCCGGACGGTGAGATTCGGCCGCATGCGGTCGCGCGTATCGTCCGGACGGGCCGCAAAGCGCTATTGCACGTTCGGACCGCCTCCGGAAAGTCGATCAAAGTCACGCCCGAGCATCGATTGCTGACCACCGAGGGATATCGCGAAACCGGCGAGATGGCGGTAGGGATCGAACTCATCACGGTGCCCAAACGCGTGACGCAAAAGCAGCGAGACGCGAGGCGCGCCATCGCGATTCAGCGCAATCGTAGCGCAGCGCATCGTGCTCGCGTGAGCGCACGCGTGAAAGCATACCAAGAAAACCGCGACCCCGAGGAAAAGCGCCTCCACATGGTACGGATGCACGAGACGTATCCGCGGTTGACGCGCGCCGGCGTCGCCGCGATGCACGAGCGCACGAAGTGGCTGTTCCCTAACGACGCCGGGTGGAAGGCGCGCTTCACTGCAGCCTCCATCGCGAGTACGCGCGCCTGCTACAATACCGGCCCCGGCTATGGCAGATGTTCAATCGCGTCGAACGGAATGTGGTGCGCGAGTACGCCGGAACGCGACATGTGCGAGTGGCTCATCGAACGTGAGATTCCGTTCGAGATGCACAAAGTGCTCGCGACCGGTCGCATCTGCGACTTCTACTTTCACGGCATCTATTGGGAGATGGACGGCATGGACCGGACTCCCGCGTTCTTCGCCGAGAAGTACGGCGAGCTGCCGTACGTGGTCGTCACTCCCGAAGATTTCAAACCGACCGTCCTGCGCCATCTCGGGCTCGATCACGCGATTAATGGCGATCCCATCGTCTCGATCGAGCCGTGCGGCGAAGCGATGACCTACGACGTCGAAATGGCCCCGGACGGCCCGCTCAACTACATCGCCAATCGGATCGTCTCGCATAACAGTCACGCGGTTGCGTACGGTTGGATCGCATATCAGACGGCGTACCTGAAAGCGAATCATCCGCGCGCGTATCTCGCGGCGCTCATGACGTCGGTCAAAGACAAGACTGATAAACTCGTCGAGTATATCGAAGATGCGAAGAAGGGCGGGCTCTCGGTTCTGCCGCCCGACGTCAACGAGTCGAACTTCGACTTTACCGTCGTCGAGAGCGACATTCGCTTCGGGCTCGCGGCGATCAAGGGTGTCGGCGAAGGGGCCGTTCGTGCGATCCTGGCCGCGCGCGAGGAGGGGCCGTTCCTCGATCTCTTCGATTTCGTCAATCGGATCGATACGAAGCTGCTCAATCGCAAGGTCTTCGAAGCGCTCGTCAAATGCGGCGCGCTCGACACGCTGCCGGGCAATCGCGCGCAGCAACTCGATGCGCTCGACGGCGCGCTCGATGCGGCGAGCCGTTCGATGCGCGACAAGGCGTCGGGGCAATTCTCGCTCTTCGGCGACGTCGTCGAGCATCACACGCTCGCCCCGCAACTGCGCGACCTACCCGCGCCGCCCGTCCTCGAGCAGCTCGGCTGGGAGAAGGAGACGCTCGGGATCTTCGTCTCGGGGCATCCGCTCGCGGACGTCGCCGAAGCGCTCGCGCGCGGCGGTGCCACGGCGGTTAAGGATCTGCGCGCGGTCGAAGAAGATTCGTTCGTCACGGTCGCCGGGATGCTGACCGCGGTACGCCGCACGATGACGAAATCGCAGCAGCAGATGCTCATCGCGACGCTCGAAGATATGAGCGGCAGCGTCGAGTGCATCGTCTTCCCGAAGAGTTACGCGCAGTTGCAGGCGTCACTCGTCGTCGATGCGATCGTCACGATCAAGGGCCGCGTACGCTTCCGCGAACGGCGCGGTGCGGCGGTCGGCGACGATGCGCCCGTCGAACTCTCCGTCACGGTCAACGAGGTCAAGGCCTTCGAACGCCGCGCGCTCCCGCCCGCGTCGCAGGGCTGGCACGTGAAGGCGACCGTCCAGAGCGAGATCGATGCGCTCGCGCGGTTACTCGCGGAATCGCCGGGGACGGTCCCCGTCATCATCCACGTCGGCCCGGCGCACGAGCGCATGCCGCGCGGCCTCGGGAACGGCAACTACGTCCGCCGCGAGCTCGAAGCGATCTTCGGCGCCCGCAGCGTTTGGGAGGCGCCCGCCCCGTGAGACTCCCCGCCGGAACGCGCGACTGGCTCCCGGCCGAGCTCCATCGCAAGCGCGCAGTCGAAGGCGTGCTGCGTTCGGTCTTCGAGCGCTGGGCCTACGACGAAGTGCAGACGCCGAATTTCGAACGCTTCGACGCGCTCGAAGCGGGCCTCGGCGAGAAGCTCGCGCGCAAGACGTTCATCTTCGCCGATCGACTCGGCACGCAGCTCGCGCTGCGGCCCGAGATGACGACGCCCGTCGCGCGGCTCGTCGCGACGCGGATGCGCGAGGCGCCCCTGCCGCTGCGGCTCTCGTATCTCGCGCCGTCGTATCGCTACGAGGATCCGCAAGAGGGCCGGATGCGCGAATCGACGGAGGCGGGCGTCGAGCTCATCGGACCGGAGAGTCTCGACGCCGATGCGGAATCGCTCTTCACCGCGGTCGAAGCCGTCGATGCGCTCGGGCTCGGCGACGCGATGTTCGACATCAATCACGTCGCGATCGTCGACGGCGCGCTCGCCGCGCTCGACCTCGATCGTACCGCACTGCAGCGCGCGAAGGCGCTCATCTCGGGCCGCAACATCGTCGCGCTCCGCGCGCACCTCGCGCCGGCCGGCGATGCCGCGACGATCGAGGGCGTCGTGCGGCTCGTGATGACGCGCGGCCGCGAAGACGTGCTCGCACTCGCGAGCGATCTCTGCCGCACCGACGCCGGCCTCGCGGGGATCGAACGCCTGCGCGGCATCCTCGCCCGCGCGGACGAACTCGGCTTCGGCCACCGGCTCGCCGTCGATTGCTCGCTGCTGCGCGATATCGAATACTACACGGGCTTCATCTTCGAAGCGTTCGTGTTGGAAGTCGGCTTTCCGTTGGTCGGCGGGGGCCGGTACGACGACCTCTTACCGCGCTTCGGCTTCGAGGCGGGCGCCGTCGGCTGGTCGCTCGCGGTCGAGCTGCTGCTGATCGCCCTGGAACGCCGGCGCAGCACGCAATTCGGTACGGCGCCCGCGGTCGACGTGCTCGTCAGCGGGTCGGACGTCATCGCGGCGCGCGAACGCGCGGCGGGGAAAATCGTGCGCATCGATTTCGAACGCCGCTCGGAGGCCGAGCTCGTCGACGAAGCGCGCACGCATGGCATCCCGCGCGTCCTCATCGCCGGGGGTGATTCCGAACGCGAGGTCTTGGTCCGGTGGTGAACGCCACGGCGCCGAGCGCGCTCACGATCGCGATGCCCAAGGGAGCGCTCTATCCCGATTCCGCGGCTCGTTTGCGCGCGGCCGGGATCGACGTCCCCGAAGATCCGGGGCGCAAACTTCTCGCGGTCACGAGCGACGGCACGACCGTGCTCTTCCTGCGGCCGACGGACGTCCCGGCGTACGTCGAATTCGGCGCCGCCGATTGCGGGATCGTCGGCGCGGACGTCCTGTGGGAGACCGAGCGCAGCGTCTGCGAACTCGCCGATCTCGGCTTCGGCGCGTGCCGGCTCGTCGTCGCGGGGCGCCGCGAAGATCGCTATCACGAAGGCGCGCAGCTGCCGACGTTCCTGCGCGTCGCGACGAAATTCGAGAAGACCGCGGAGTCTTTTTTCGCCGAACGCGATCTGCCGGTGCAACTCGTGAAGCTGCACGGCTCGGTCGAACTCGCGCCGCTCGTCGGGCTCGCCGATCTCATCGTCGACCTCGTCGCGACGGGAAACACGCTGCGCGATAACGACATGGTCGTCGTGAACGAAATAGCGAGTTCGACGGCGCGCTTCGTCGTCAATCCGGTGCGCTTCCGCGCGAAGTACGCCGCGATCACGGCGCTGTTGCGGCGCCTCGAAACGCCGGTACCGGCGTGAGCGCGCGACTTTCCGTCATCGAAGCGACCGACGAACGCGCGCTCGCGGGGCTCTTCGCGGGCGGGTGGGATCCGCCGCGCGACGTGAAGGCCGCCGTCGATGCGATGCTCGCGGACGTTCGCGCGCGCGGCGACGAAGCCGTCGTCGAACTCACGCGGCGCTTCGACTTTTCGGGTGCGAGTGCGGCGACGCTGCGCGTGCCGATCCCGTCGCTCGACGAGGCGCGCGCGATGGTCCCGGCCGAGATCGCGCGCGGCTTCGAAACGGCGCGCGAACGCGTCGCCGCGTTCCACGAACGGCAACTCGTCGCCGATGCGACGCATCGCGCGGACGACGGCACCGTCAGCGCGTTCCTCGTTCGGCCGCTCGGCGCGGTCGGATGTTACGTCCCCGGCGGGACGGCGATTCTGCCGTCGTCCGTCGTCATGGCCGTCGTCCCCGCGAAGATCGCGGGCGTCCCGCGCATCGTCGTCGTCACGCCGCCCGGCCGCGACGGGAAAATCGCGCCCGCGATCCTCTTCGCGTGCGCGCTCTGCGGCGCGGACGAACTCTACGCGGTCGGCGGCGCGCAGGCGATCGCGGCGCTCGCGTACGGCACCCGGGCGATCGCGCGCGTCGATAAGATCGTCGGACCGGGCAACGTCTGGGTGACCGAAGCGAAGCGCCAGGTCTACGGGATGGTCGGTATCGACGGGCTCGCGGGCCCCTCGGAAGTGCTCGTCGTCGCCGATGCCGATTCGCGGCCGGAGTTCGTCGCGGGCGAACTGATCGCGCAGGCCGAGCACGATCCGCTCGCGCGCGTCGCCGCGGTCTCGCAGGATGCGGCGATCCTCGAGCGCGTCGCGGATCTCCTCGCGGGCCCGTTCGCGACCGAGACGGGCCGCGGTGCGATCGTCGATGCCGTGCTCGCGACGCGCACCTACCTCGTCCACGCGACCGATCGCGCGGCGGTCTTGGACGTCATCGATCGTTTCGCACCCGAGCATCTCTCGATCCAAACGCGGGATCCGTGGTCGCTCGTCCCGGAGATCCGGCGCGCGGGCGCGCTCTTCATCGGCGACGATTCGCCCGTCGCATCGGGCGATTACATCGCGGGCTCGAATCACGTCCTCCCGACCTCGGGCGCCGGTCGTTTTTCGTCCGGGCTGCATACGGCGGATTTCTCGCGCACGATGTCGCTCGTGGAGAATAGCCGCGCACGGATGGCGGGCGACGCTCGCACCCTCGCCGCGATGGCCGTCTACGAGGGGTTGCCCGCGCACGCGCGGACCGCGCTCCTGCGCATCGAGACCGTGCGCGAAGACGGCGAGCCCGCGACAGGCATTCCCGAGGCGCGTTTCCAAACGTAGATCGCGTGTCGACATCGCTTCCGCCGCTGCTCCTCGCACTCGACGTCGATGGAACGCTGCTCGTTCCGCGGCAACCGATTCGCCCGGCCGTCGTCGCCGCCGTACAACGCGCGATCGATGCCGGCGTCAAAACGCTGATCGTCACCGGGCGAATGTACGTCGGCGCGAAGCCGCTGGTCGAGACGCTCGGGATCACGGGCTCGATCATCTGCTATCAGGGCGCCGTCATCGCGAACGCCGCGACGGGCGAATTCGAAGTGGAAGTCGCGCTCGCGAACGCGACGGCGCTCAAGATGTACGCCGTCGCCAAAGAGCACGGGCTCCACATGCAGTGGTATCGCGACGATCGCTTCTACGTGGAGAACGACAACAAATACGCGCAACTCTACGCGAAGACGTCGGGGACGCCGCCCGTCGTCGTGCCGTCATTGCCCGACGCGTTCGCCGGCCGGGACAGCACGAAGGTCAACATCGTCACCGATATCGACAAGGCCGAGGCGGTGTACCAACTGATGCACGAACACTTCCACGCGGAGGCGTACGTCACGCGCTCGAATCCGGAATTCATCGAGATGATGAACCCGAAGGTCGACAAGGGCGTCGCGCTGCGAACCATCGCGCAGAATTACGGCATCCCGATGGAGCGCGTGATGGCGGTCGGCGATTCGTATAACGATCTGCCGCTCGTCGAAGCTGCCGGCTTCGGCGTCGCGATGGGCTCGGGCCCCGACGTCCTCAAAGCCGCGGCGAAAGCCGTCGTCGCCGACGTCGAGCACGACGGCGTCGCCGAAGCGATCGACCGGTTCGTCCTCGCGACGGTGTGACGCCGAAGCGTCGGAAGCGTCGCGCGCGCCCCTCGCTGCGCGCGCGCGTCCGCACGTACTGGCTCGTCTCGCTCGTCGTCTTCGGGTTCCTCGCCTGGGGAGGTTGGTCGCTCGCGCGCGCACCCTATTTTTTCGTTCGCGACGAGCGCGTCACGGGGATCTCGCAGGTCTCGGCGGACGACGTCATCGCACGTGCGGCCCTCGGCCGGACGCAAAACGTATGGCTCGTCGATCGCCGCGCCGTCGAACGCCGCCTCGCGGCGATCCCATACGTCGACGTCGCGAAGATGCGGGTGCGGTTTCCGGCGACCGTCGTGTTCGCGATTCGCGAACGCGTGCCGACCGGCTGCATTCGCGACCTGCACGGGGCGCGCTACACGATCGACGACGCGCGACGCGTCCTGGAAGTCGGCTGTCCCGAGACGGGCGGCATCACCTACGCGGTACGCGCGGCGCTCGCCGTACGGCCGGGCGTCTTCGTGCGCGATCCCGAACTCGTCGCGCTACAGGCGGACGCGCGCGATCTCGCCCGCACCGGCCAACGCTATCGCTCGTTCTCGCACGATGCCTACGGCGATCTCGACGCCGTGCTCGAGAACGGCGTCGACGTGCGCTTCGGTTCCGACGGCGATCTCCTCGCGAAGCAGCGTCTCGTCGCGCCGATCCTCGCACGGCTCGCGAGCCGCACGGGCGAGATCCGCTCGGTCGACCTGCGGACGCCCGCGACCCCGGTCGTCGAGTTCCGGAACTGAGAAGAGTCGGCGACTTCGCTAGCGCGATCGGATCCGCCGGATACCTTTTCACCGTCAAGGCCGGCACGTCTCGCCGGCGGCGGTCGTCCCATGCGATCGTCGTCGGTTCGCGATAGATGATCCCGTATCCGGGCGCCACGATCCGGTCCTCGCCGCGACCGGATTCGCAAGACGACGCACTTATTCGCAAGCTATCGACACAATATAGACAAGGAACTCACCGTGGCGACCCCAATATGTTGGGCCATGCCCCAATCCGTATGGTTCGCGGCCGCCGTTCGTTTCGGACGGCTTGCGGTTGAATAAATCCACCTGGGGCGCGACCGTCGCCGGGCTCGATATCGGCACGACCAAGACGTGCGCGGTCGTTGCGGCGACGAATCCCGACGGCGGTCTCGAGATCATCGGGATCGGTGAGGCGCGCTCGAGCGGGCTGCGCAAGGGCGTCATCACCGACCTCGAGGAGACCGTCCGTTCGATCGAGGCGGCGACGGAAAAAGCCGAGAGGATGGCGGGGGTCCACATCTCGCAGGTCTACGTCGGCGTCACGGGCGAGCACGTGCAGAGCACGAACAATCGCGGCGTCGTCGCCGTCGGCGGCGAGGATCGCGAGGTCGTACGCGGCGACGTGAAACGCGTCGTCGAAGCGTCGAAACTCATCGACGTCGGCGCGGAACGGCAGATCATCCACGCACTGCCGCGCTCGTTCTCGGTCGACGGGCACGACGGCGTCGCCGATCCGATCGGAATGTCGGGCGCGCGGCTCGAGGTCGATACGCACATCATCACGGGCGGCAATTCGTTCGTCACGAACGTTCTCAAATGCGTCCATCGCGCGGGCCTCGAACCCGCGGGAATCGTGTTCGAGCCGCTCGCGTCGTCGGCGGCGACCCTGCTCTCGGACGAGAAGCAGGTCGGCGTCGCGCTGCTCGATATCGGCGGCGGCACGACCGACGTCGCCGTCTACGCGGGCGGCGGCGCGATCCACACCTCGACGATCCCCGTCGGCGGGAACATCCTCACGAACGATATCGCGCTCGGCTTGCGGACGACGTTCGCGGATGCCGAGCGGATCAAACGCACGATCGCTTCGGCACTGAACGATCGTAGCGGCGATCCCGATTTCGAGCTCAAGACGCTCGACGGGTCGACGCACCGCGTCTCGCGTGCGCAACTCGCGACGATCGTCGCGCCGCGCGTGCGCGAGATCTTCCGGCTCGCGCAATCGCAGATCGCCGCGGGCGTGCCGCGCGATACGATCCTCGTGGAGATCGTGATCACGGGCGGCGGCGCGCACCTGTTCGGAATCGAACGCGCGGCCGCCGAGTTCTTCGGTATCCCGGCGCGGATCGGCGTTCCGACGTCGATCGGCGGCCTCAGCGAGGCCGTGCAGCAACCGGAGTTCGCGACCGCCGTCGGGCTGCTCTTGTTCGGTCCGGGGACGCGTAACGGACGGAACGGGAACGGTCGCCACAAGAACGCCTTCGGCGCATTCTCGTCATGGTTCTCAGACCTTTGGAACTAAACCAAAACCCCTCGCTCTTCTCGGAGGCATCGATGGCCGAATCCAAGCGTTACAATCCTGAAGTAGCCGCGACGATCAAGGTCGTCGGTATCGGCGGCGGCGGCTGCAACGCCGTCAATCGCATGATCGAAGCGGGGCTCTCCAACGTCGAGTTCTATGCGATCAACACGGACGTTCAGGCGCTGCGCAACGTGCAGACCGGGAACACCGTGCAGATCGGCAACGGCAAGACGCGCGGCCTCGGTGCCGGGTCCAATCCCGAGACGGGTCGCGAAGCGGCCGAAGAGTCGCGCGAAGATCTGGCGATGATCCTCGACGGCGCCGATCTCGTCTTCATCACGGCCGGCATGGGCGGCGGCACGGGGACGGGCGCCGCGCCGATCGTCGCGGAACTGGCGCGCGAATCGGGTGCGCTCACGGTCGCCGTCGTAACGAAGCCGTTCGGTTTCGAAGGCCGCAAACGGATGCTGCTCGCCGAACGCGGCATCGCCGACCTCGAACAAAAGGTCGACACGCTGATCACGATCCCGAACGAACGCATCCTGCAGATCATCGAGAAGCGCACGCCGCTGCAAGAAGCGTTCAGCTACGCCGACGACATCCTGCGGCAGGGCATTCAGGGCATCTCCGATCTCATCACGCAGCCCGGCCTCATCAACCTCGATTTCGCCGACGTCAAGACGATCATGACCGATGCGGGTTCGGCGATGATGGGGATCGGCGAGGGATCGGGCGAGCATCGCGCGGCCGATGCTGCGCAGAAGGCGATCGCATCGCCGCTGCTCGAGACGACGATCGAAGGCGCGCGCGGCGTGATCTTCAACATCACGGGCGGCCCCGATCTCGCGATGTACGAGGTCAACGAGGCGGCCGAGATGATCGCGCGCGCGGTCGATTCCGAAGCGCAGATCATCTTCGGCGCGTCGATCGATCCGAAGATGGAATCGAAGGTTCGCGTCACCGTGCTCGCGGCCGGCTTCGGAGCGCGCCGGATCAGCGATAGTTCGGCGTTCAGCTTCGAGCAGAAGTTCGATAAGGTCGCCCCCGTCAACATGGACGATATCGAAGTCCCGGCGTTCCTACGCTACCGTAGCTAACCGACTCGCGCGAAAGCGCCCCGGAGATCGGCCGCGGCAGGGCCGACTCCGGGCGATTCGGTAGCTAGCGCGATGTTCTCGCGTTCGGAATTCCTGACCGCGGCGAGCGCGCCGCTCGTCGCAGCGGCATCATCGCCCGCCCCGGCGAGCGGCGATGCGTCGGCGCCGCATCGCTACGCATTCGATCGCGCGCGCTTCGAATCGATGCTCGGCAAGCCCGTGAAGCATCGTCAGGTGATCGCGTGGTCGAAGCTCGACGAGGGCGTCGGCCTGCACTACGGCGAGAACGCGCTCGACGCGTACGAGACCGGCTTCGGCGAGGGTCCCGGGACGTTGCACGTCGCGTTCGTGCTCTACGGTTCGGCGATCGCGGCGCTCTTGCCCGACGGCGTTTGGAGCCGGTTCTCGCTCGCGACCTATCTGCCGAAGATCGGCGATCGGGTCGCGGCTCCGAACGGCAAGAACCCGTTCCTCGCGCGCGCGATCGCACTCGCCTCGCGCGGCTGTTCGTTCTTCATCTGCAATAACGCGCTGCACGGCGCGTCGCAGGCCCTCGGAAATAGCGCGGAAGGCCACGGCGCCGACGTCGACGACATCTACGCCGCGCTCGCCGGCGCCTTCGATCCGTTGCCGTACGCGCTGATCGTGCCGGCCGGGATCGCGGCGGTCAACGCCGCGCAGGAAGCACGCTTCACGTTCTTCCAAGTGACGCTCTGATGGTCGCGAGCGACGTCGAACCCGCGATCGCCGCATGGGCGGTCGAGTTGCGGCGCGAGATCCATCGCCATCCCGAACTCGGTTTCGAAGAGGAGCGCACGGCCGCGCTCGTCGAGCGCGAACTCACGCACCTCGGTATCGAGCATCGCCGGATCGCGGGTACGGGCGTGATCGGGATCGTGCGCGGCGCGCTCCCGGGCGGCGTCGCCGGACTACGCGCCGATATGGATGCGTTGCCGCTCGACGAGCGTTCCGGAGAATCGTTTAGTTCCGAAGTTCCGGGCAAGATGCACGCGTGCGGTCACGACGCGCACACGGCGATGTTACTCGGTGCCGCGCGAATTCTGCAGGGCACGCGCGCGACGCACGCGGGGACGGCCGTGCTGTTCTTCCAACCCGCCGAAGAAGGGCCGGGCGGAGCGCTCCCGATGATCGAGGCGGGCGCGCTCGACGAGCCCGCACTCGATGCGATCGCGATGCTGCACGTCGATCCGCGGCTCGAGACGGGGACGATCGGATTCATCCCCGGCGTCTGCAACGCGGCGGCCGACGAGTTCCACGTGTTCGTCGAGGGGCGCGGCGGTCACGGCGCCGCACCGCACCTCGCCGTCGATGCGATCCCGTGCGCCGCCGCGATCGTGCTCGCGCTGCAAAACCTCGCCGCGCGCGAGACGGATCCGCTCAAGACGATCGTCGTGACGATCGGCACGATCTCGGGTGGCTATCGTAATAACATCATCGCCGATCGGGTGACGATGACGGGGACGTTCCGCACGCAGGATGCGACGCTACGAAACGAACTCGAAGGGCGTGCGCGCCGCATCGTGGAGGGCGTCGCATCGGCATACGGTGCGCGAGCGACGCTCGACGTGCTCTACGGCTATCCGGCCGTCCGTAACGACGACGAGCTCGCGCGGACGTTTCGCGACTACCTCGCGAGCGCGACCGAGATGCCCGTCGGCTCGCCGCCGCCGACGATGGGCGGCGAAGATTTCGCCTACTTCGCGGAGCGGGTGCCGGGGTTGCTGATCCGGCACGGGATTCGCAGCGAAGGCGCGGGCTCGGTCCACTCCGGCCACAGTCCCGCGTTCCGCGTCGATGAAGCGGCGTTGCCATACGGGATCGAGACGCTCGTACATTTCGCGCGCGGCGTCGGCGAGGGTTCGGTGCGAGGGACCGCGCGACCGTAGGCGCCCTCACATTCTCCGGGCGCGTGCCGCACGTAGGATAGGCCGACGATGGAAAGTAGTTCGCCGCCACGCACGTCGCCCGATCAGCACACGAAGGTGAAGAAGAACGTCGAGCAGCTGTTACGAGCCGAACGCGATCTCGCACTGATCGAATCGTATCGCGGCGGTCGGCGCGAAGCGTTCGACGAGCTCGTCGTCTCCTACGATCTGCAAGTGCGCCGCATCCTCGCGCAGCTCAACGTGCAGGTCGGTGATACGGAAGATCTCGCGCAAGAAGTGTTCTTGCGCATATTTCGCAATCTGCATCGCTTCCGCGGCCAATCGTCGTTCTACACGTGGCTCTATCGGATCACGGTCAACGTGTTCTTCGATCACAATAAAAAGCGGAAACGCGCCGACGTCCGGCTCACGCGATTGCAGAATGCGCTCGTCGACGTGACGACGGTGCGTCACGACGGCGAAGATCCGTACTATGCGTGCTACAACGCGATGACGCGCGAGGAACTCGCGAAGGCGATCGAAGCGTTACCCGAATCGTTCCGCACCGTCGTCTCGATGCGCGAGGTCGACGATCTCTCGTACGAGGAGATCGCCTTGCAAACCGGCATCTCGATCGGGACGGTCCGCTCGCGCCTTTCGCGAGCACGTGCGCGACTCAAGGAAATCTTGCGACCGGCGTTCGTGCAGAGCGCCGCGTAGGCGTTCTCCACAAGCCCCCCACAGCTTGTACCCAGCATCTTGTGCGCCACAAGGGGTTGTGGTCGCGTGGAGGTTCGCCACCCGGCGGCGCGAACGACCCGCCATGGCCATCGTTTCGGCTCAGGATCGCTTCCCGACCGCGCAACTCCACCGTAGCCTCGAACTGACTACGTCTCCCGAACGTGCCTTCGAGCTCTTGTGCGAGGTCGAAAAATGGCCGCTCTGGCTGTCGTTTCTCAAGAGCGCGCGGCGCCTCGACGAGCGCGAACCGCTCGGCGAGGGCAGCGAGATCGCGATTCGCAGCGCGATCCCGGGCGATGCGGAAGAACAGTACGAGGTCGACCGATTCATCGACGGATTCATCGTCTCGCTCGTCGGCATGTATTCGTTGCGTCGCCGGATCGATTTCCGCATCGAGCGCAAGGGCCCGCGCGCGCTCTTGGTCGTGCGGCTCGAGTATCCGGCGTACGGCGGCGCGCTCGGCGCGCTGATCGACCGGATGACGGCGCGGCGACGGCTCGACGTCCTCCTCGAGCACTCGCTCACGCACTTCAAGGGTCTGATCGAGTTTCGCGAAGAGACCCCGGGCGGCGTCCTCGTCGATTTCTAGCACTCGTTGACGAAGACTGCTATCGCTCGTATAATCGGGGGCGATTCCGTCGACTCGTCGAACGTGGAGTATCACGGTGCCAATTTACGAATATCAGTGCGCGGCGTGCGGCACGAAGACCGATAAGAAGCACGCCTTCAAAGAACCGATGAACGACGCGTGCCCGGCCTGCGGCGGAGAGCTCAAACGCGTCTTCAACGCGGCGAGCATCGTCTTCAAAGGGTCGGGATTCTACGTGAACGACTCGCGGAAGGGCTCGTCGAGCACGACGAACGCCGCCTCGACGCCGAGCTCGACGCCGAACGGCGAAGTCAAGAGCGAGGGCGCTCCCAAAACCGAGACCTCGTCGCCCGGGCCCTCTTCGGACGCCGCTGCGTGACGGCGAGCCTGATCGTTCTCGGCGTGTGCTTCGTCGTCGCGATCTTCTTGATCGTCGTCGGCATCGTGCGCGTCGTGCAGATCGGGCTCGTCCTCAAGGCGCGGGTCGCGCGTTACGGCGATTTGCCGGTGTTCGCGGCGGCTAGAATCGCGCAGGTTCGCGTGGCCCGTGCGGCCGCGTCGGCGGCCGGCGTCCCGACGCTTCTGGACCGCGCGGCGGCGGCGGTCGATCGGCTTACGTTCGCCCGTGCGAGCGTCGGTGCATCGCTTGCGACCGCGATCGGACTCGTGCGCTCGCTTCCCGAGATCGTCTTCGGCCGCTAGCACCGCGGCTCAGCCGGCGACTTGCACCGATTCCCATGCCGGGACGAAATCCGGGAAGCTGACGGCGATGCACGCGACGTCGTCGATCGCGTGCGGTCCCGTCGGTGCCGCGAGCGCCGCGATCGCCATCGCGATCCGATGATCGTCGTACGTTCGTAGCATTCGCTCGGGCGCGTGCATCGCCGCGCCGCCGCGAACGTCGAGGCCGTCCGGATACTCCTGGACCGAGGCCCCGCACGCGCGCAGCGTCTCCGTGATCGTGCTCAGACGATCCGACTCTTTCGCGCGCAGATCGCCCGCATCGCGGATGCGCGTCGTCCCGGCCGCGTGCGCCGCGACGACCGCGAGGATCGTGATCTCGTCGATCGCACGCACGACGAGCTCGCCGTCGAGCGTCGTCGCGCGTAGCGGCCGATAGCGGACGTGCAGATCGGCGACCGGTTCGCCGTCGATCTCACGCTCGGCCTCGAGCACGATGTCGGCGCCCATCGCGAGCAGCGCGTCGAGGATCCCCGAACGCGTGCGATTGACACCGACTTCACGCAGAACGAGATCGCTGCCGGGCGTCGTCGCGGCGGCCGCGAGGAAGAACGCCGCCCCGGAAAGATCGGCCGGCACGCGAACGTCGTGCGGCACGAGCGCGCCCGGTTCGAGCTCGATCGTCGCGCCGTCGAAGCGGATCGTGCGGCCGAAGAGCCGCAGCATCCGCTCCGTATGATCGCGCGACGCGCGATCGCCCGTCACGCGTACGAGGCCGCGCGCGTTCAGATTCGCGAGCAGGATCGCGGATTTCACCTGCGCCGACGCGATCTCGAGCGCGAACGTCCCGCCCGGCGGATTCGAGATCCCGCGAACGGTCGCGGGCAGCCTCCCCGCCGTCGTCACAATCTCGGCCCCGAGCGTGCGCAGCGGCCGCGCGACGCGTTCCATCGGACGGGCGCGCAGCGACGCGTCGCCGTCGAATCGCGCGCTGATCCCGTGGCCCGCGAGCAGGCCGATCATCAGCCTCGTCGTCGTCCCGGAATTGCGCGCGTCGAGCGTCGTCGCCGGATCGTGAAGCGTCCCGCCCTCGACGACGATCTCGTCGCCGCGATCCGCGACGCGCGCGCCGAGCGCGACGATCGCATCGCGCGTCGCGATCACGTCGGCGCCGCGATTGGGCATCCGCACGATCGATCGCCCGGGCGCGACCGCGGCGAACATCAGCGCGCGATGGGAGATCGATTTATCCCCTGCGACGCGCACCTCGCCGCGAAGCGGACCGCGCCCGAACGTCTTCACGCTCATCACGATCCGAATCGACGATATCGGGTTGTGAGCCGCAGGTTTGCGAAATCTCGCGAACCTGCGGTTCGCAACTCTAGGGAAGGTGGGATTCGAACCCACAAGAGCGCGAGCTCAACCGCTTTTGAGGCGGTCGCGTAGACCGTTCCGCCACTTCCCCGCACGGGCGCTCATTTCGGCCGGCCGGGCGCACGCCCTGCGTCGCCGTCCTCGCGCGGCGTCTGCGCCGCTCGTTCGTTTGCATCGAGTACGCCCGACGCGCTCTCGACCGACGGCGCGATCTCGCTCGCGTATCGCACGTGCGTCGTGCGATACGGCGCGAGCGTGAGTCGCACGACGATCGACGACGCGCGCTCGTCGATCGTCGACGTCGCCCGCGCGCCAGGCGATCGCCGCGAGCTCGTGCGTCGCGAGGTCGTAATAGCCGAGGCCATTGGAAGCCGCGACGTCGACGGCACCCGACGTTCCGGCCGCGAACGCCCGCGCCGCCGGCCATAGAACGCGCCGCGTCGTCATATCCGTGCCGTCCCCGACGACGAGCGCGGTGACGCTCTGCGCGCGCTGCGCCGCCGCGCGCGGATCGTTCGCTGCGGCGAGCGTGAAGCGTTCGTCGACCGTGAACGCGCGCGAGCGCGGCGCGAGCGAGACGTCGCGAACGAACGCCGCGCCGTGCGGCACGACGTCCGGCGCCGCATACGTGAACGTCGCGCGGGCGCTCCCCGCATCGTCGCCGAGCCGCACGTCGTACTGCCGATTGAAGGTGCCCGCGGGGAAGTCGTGCGTGTAGCGTGCGATGCGATCGACCTTCGAGAGCGGCGGCTCGATCGCGACGTCGTCGCGCAGCCCGCCGACGGGCGAGAAGACGTTGCGCCCGGTGCGATCGTCCTCGAACACGAACGCACGCGCGCCGGCCTCGGGCGAGACGACGAGCCGAACCTCGCCGTTGTCGAGCACGGTCGAGAGCGCTCCCTCGCCGTAGACGTCGCTGCGATAGCCGATCGATTCGCGGCGCGGCACCGGCCGGAACGGCCGCCCCTCGAGCACCGCATCGTTGCGAATCGGGATCCCCGTCGCGGTCGCGTTCGGCGCGTCGTCGCGCGCGCGCTCGAGCGAGACGCCCGTGGGCGCGATCGCGAGCGCCTCGCCCGGCCGTACCGCGACCCGGCGATCGACGCCGGCGACGTGCAGCCAATAGGTGCACGGACTCGCGACGAGATCGCGCGCCCGCGTAAACCGCAGCCGCGCCCCGTCGCGCTCGAACCGATCGGCCATGCAATCGGTGAACGCGAGCGTATCGTTCGCGCGATAGCCGCGCCCCAGGCGCGCGAGCCGGACCCCCACGGGGAGCACGCGCCCGCGATGCGCGGGGACGACGAACGCCGGGACCGCGATGCGTCGGCCGCCCGGTTCCACGATCAGCGCGCCCGCGAACGCGACCAGCACCAGCGCC
>CAZZYZ010000021.1:0-1482 GCA_964658425.1 Vulcanimicrobiota bacterium
GCCGACGAGAGATCGCCGCGAGCGCGTCGCCGCCGGCGACGAGGCCGCCGTCGCGTTCGAGGTCCGCGAGCGCGGAGAGACGTTCGCGCGGTAGCGCGAGACGGTCGGTCGCGGCGGCCGTCGGATCTTCGAGCTCCGTAAACGTGGCGAGGATGGCACGCAGGCGGCCGGCCGGGATCGCCGCTGCGATGCCCGCGCCGAGCTCGACGTAATACGGCTCGTCGTCCGGCAGATCGCGAAGGATCGCGCGCTCATCGGCAGTCGCGGCGAGCGAGAACGCGGCGAGGAACGGGACGAGCGGGATCGTCTTCCCCTCGACGACGACGTCGAGCGCGAGATCGAACCATCCGTCTGCGCGCGGCGAAGCCTGCGCGTGCCATGCGTCGCCGCGAGCGAGATCGACGACCCGCCGGCCGAACGACGCCTCGGTCTGGATCCGCCAACCTTCGGCGCGCAACTTCGGGACGTATCGATGCAAGAAGACGAGCGTCCGCGCATCGCGCGTCGCCGGGAACGCGAATTGCGCGCGACCGGCGCCCGAGCCGCGGCTCGAGAGCGGTTGCAAGCCGAAATCGCGCAGCCGTTCGACGGCTTTTTGCTCGAAGCCGAACGCGCGGCGAACGACGGCGACGTGATCGTCCCCGAGCCGCCGAATCTCCGACGCGGCCGAGGTCGGATCGACGAGCGTCCCCGCATAATCGAAGGCGAGCTCGGCGAGATTCGTCGCGCCCGGCTCCTCCGCGGGGAGCAGGACGTCGAAAGCGATCGCGCGACGCTCGGGCGCACGCAACGTGAGGACCGGGACGGGCACGATCGCATCGAGCCGTTCGTCGATCGGGGCCGGTGCGGGGACGCCGAGCCGCGCGACGATCTCGGCGACGCGAGCGACGGCGCCGGGCGAGATCGCGGGTGCGGCGAGCAACGTCGCGAGCACGCGTGGGGCGACGCCCGCATCGATCGCGCCGGCCTCACCCGTCGCCGTGTCGACGTACCACGGCACCGGCCGCAGCGTCAGCACGCGAGCGCGCTCGATCGCGAGCCCGAGCCGCTGCCGGCCGCCCTCGTCGAGCGTCCAGGTAAATGCGGCGCGCCGCGTATCGGCGATGCGAAGCGCGGGCGCGGCGGACGTCCCGGCGTGCGCGCGCCCCGTGCCGACGATGCGGCGCAAGACTTCCTCGCCGAGTGCGACGGTCGCGTCCGACGGCGGCACGAGTGCGGCCGCCAAACGCGCGATCGCGATATCTTCCGCGGTTCCGGCGGCGATCTTGGCCGTCGCGACGAGCGCGAGCGTCGTCTCTCGGAGCGCCGGCGTGCGCGGCTCGTCATGCTGCGAATCCGTCTGCGAACCGGCGGCGGCCACGACAACGAGGTCGACGGGGAGCGAGCGATGGCCGGGTTCGCTTGCGTCGACGTCCGGAAACACATACGCGATCCGCTCGTCTCGCGTCGCCATGTCGCGTTCGAGCTCGAGTCCGAAGGGCT
>CAZZYZ010000021.1:1492-25683 GCA_964658425.1 Vulcanimicrobiota bacterium
GCGAGACGATACAGCCACAGGTCGACGTCGTCTGCATTCGCGCCGCTCGGAGCGTGCCGGTCGGCGGTCGCGTCGCGTTCGAGGGCTGCGAGGAAGACCGCGGCGACGTGCTTGCAATCCGTACCGATCGGACACGAGCAGATGCCGGAGAGTGCGATCCGCTCGCGCCGCCGCGCCGCGTAGCCCGTGACGCGATAGGGCCGCGGGCGATTGCCCATGACCGTCGCCCGGATCGTCGCGCCGCCGGGTGCGACGATCAATTCGTCGACGCGACCTTGCGCGAGATACGAGCGCCCTTTCGCAAGCGCGCTGCCGTCGATCGCGCGACGAACGTCGTCGAGCGAATAGATGACCGGCACCGAGCTCAACTCCATCGCCGCATTCCTTTAGCGCCCGCATCCCTGTATGACTGCGCTCACCTTCGTCGCAATGTGCAATGGGACGCATCCGGGATCCGCGAACGCGGCGATCCGGATGCCGATCTCAGCTTTTCATGAGATGCTCGCCGATGAAACGGCGCAGGGACTCGTTGAATACGCCTTCGTTATCACGCTCGTCGCGTTAGCCGCGATTGCGGCGTTGCGCCTCGTCGAGGGACGCACGGAGAACATTCTCAACAACGCCGCGCTCGCGATCCCCGGACTCGGCGGCGGTCCCTAGGCCGAAACGATACCCGGAAGATGGTCGCGCCCCTGTAGCGCGCGTAGCGTCGCAACTTTGACGACCTCGCGCGGATCCGCCGTGACGGGGACGGGGGCTTTCTCGGGTTCGAAGGTACGCCCGGAGAGCGCGCCGATCTTCGTCGCCGAGACCGCCACGCGCCCGTCGAACGATCCGACGGCGGTATTGTACGCATCGACGCTGCGACCGATCGTGCGGCCGATATCGGCGAGCTTCTCGCCGAAGACGGCGAGCCGATCGACGAGTTCGTGAGCGTGCGCGACGATCTCGACGGCATTGCTCTCCTGTTTGTGTTGCGCCCACGCATGCGCGAAGCAGCGAAGATAGACGAGCAGCGTGAGCGGCGTCGCGATGAAGATGCCCGCGCCGAGCCCCTCTTCGAAGAGCGCCGGGTCGACGGCCAGCGCGGCCGACATGACGCTCTCGATCGGAACGAACAGGATCGTGAAGCCGATACCGTCACCCGCTCCCTGATAGTTCCGCTTCTGCAGAACGCGCAGATGGGTGCGCAGCGCGACCGCACTCTCGCGGAACAGGCGGTGCTGTTCGGCGGGATCCGTCGCTTCCGTCGCGGCGAGATAGCGATCGAGCGGCGCCTTCGCATCGACCGGGACCGATTTCTTGCCGGGTAGGCGGACGACGAGATCGGGGCGTTTGCCGTCCTCGTTGCCGAGCTGCTCCGCGAAATCGACGTGTTCGACGAGGCCGGCGAGCTCCACAAGCCGGCGCAGCTGCATCTCGCCCCATCGACCGCGGACGCGATTATCGCGCAGCGCCGTCGCGAGCGCCTGCGCGGAGCTTCGCGTCTCGTCGACCGCGCCGCGAAGCTCGCGCGTATTTTGCGCGAGCCCGCTGAGGCTCGTCTCGAGCGCTTTCGCACCTTCGGCTCGGCTCTTGTCGAGCAGCGCGACGGAGGCTTGAAGTGCGGTCAGTTCTTTCGAGAGCGCGGCCGTGAGCGATTCGACGCCGCGCACCGTCGCTGTCCGATGCGTCTCTCCCTGAACGTTCGAACTCGCGAGCAACGAGTCGTTCGCGGCTTTGAACGCTTGCGAGGCGGCCGCTTCGATCTTCTGCCCGACCTGTTCGAGCAGCGAGGCGCGCTCGAGCGCGAATTGGTCGCGCGTGTGCGCGAGCTGCGCCCGCGCATCGGCCTCGGCTTGGCGGGTGACGGCGAGTTCCGCGAAGATCGCCGCGCGCTGTTCGTGCGCGCGATCGCGATCGATCTCCGCCGCCGATCGCTGCGCGTGGATCTCGCCGAAATAGCGTTCGGATGAGGCCCGCGTTTCGTCGAGCGACCGCGCATGGTCGGCCTTGACGGAGGCAAGTGCCGCTGCGTGCCGTTGCGCGTCGCTCGCCCGCAGCGCATCGCTGCCGCGTCGAAGCACGAGCGACGCGATGAAAGCACCGACGATCGCCGCGACGAGAGCGACGACGATGAACGGCGAGACGAGCGAAACCGTCGGTGACATACACGCATCATCGTTCGGCGGTGTGCCATATGGCTGGCATGCACGAACGGAGGCGGTGGTTGGCTTTCCGGCTACCTGGGCAGGCATGTCGCATGAGCGTCAAACTTACGGTCGTATACGATAATCCCAAAGACCCGAGCGCGTTCGAAGCGCATTACAAATCGGTTCACGTCCCGCTCGCGGCGAAGATCCCGGGCGTCAAGCGTAGCGAGTTTGCGAAGGTCTTTCCGAAGGAAGACGGCACGCCGACACCCGCGTACCGCACGGCCGATTTGTACTTCGACGATTATGCGAGCGCCGTGAAAGCGCTCTCGACGCCCGAAGCGGCCGAGACCGTCGCCGATGCGCAGAAGCTCGCAACGGGCGGCGTTCGCTTTCTCCTGAGCGATATCGAGTAGCCGCGAGGTTAGGCGACGTGCCGCCGAGGCGCCGACCGGGTTTCGTACCGATAGGTGCATCGGCGGCCCGTCTTTAGTGAATAGAGATGGATCGTCAGCGGCGATAAACGCGAGCCGAGCGGTACCTCGGTGCGAGCCTCGATCGAGCGGGCGCGCTCCGCGAGTTCGAGCGGATCCCGCAGGCTCGTCACGACGACGAGATGGACCTCACCTCGAGCGTCGCGCAACAGGATGTCGGGATTCGCCGCGTTCGGGGTTCGAAGCAGTCGTTCGATCGGGAGCGACCGGAGACGACGGCCGAGCGGGCTTGCGATGTAGCGTCGGGCCGCCGATTCGAGCCGGCGATTGAAGAGCAGTCGCGTTCGACCGTCGAGCGACGACCAATCCGGCATCTCGCGGATCGCCGCGAGCGTCGCGGTGACG
Source organism: Vulcanimicrobiota bacterium (assembly GCA_964658425.1). GTDB lineage: Bacteria > Vulcanimicrobiota > Vulcanimicrobiia > Vulcanimicrobiales > Vulcanimicrobiaceae > CAZZYZ01. The sequence continues at coordinate 4,464 of CAZZYZ010000021.1, forward strand.
AACGCGTCGTCGCTCGGCGACGGTCCGCCGCCGCTGCGCCAGCGCAGCGCCTCCGCGATGGAGAGGCGGAGCGCCCGCTCCGCGATTTCGGTGCAGTCCCGCGCGAAGGCGAGGCGTCGATCTGCGGCGGTCATCGGGTGGTGCTTCGGAGCGCGGGTGCGGGCATGGACCCGAGTCTACGCAACGCATGTGACGCCATCGTGGCACAGCGAACGGCCGCGAGCGCGAATCTCTCAGCGCGCGGCGCGAATCATCTCTTCCGGCGCGTCGAGGATCGCTCGGGTTCGCAAGACGTGTAAGATCTGCATCGGCGTATCGAATGCGCTCGACCGGGCGCGCCGAACCGCATCGATCGCCTCGGTCGGCGCGATGCCGAGTTCGGCGAGCAGTCGCGCGGCGACCGTGCCGGCGCGGCCGTCGTCGGCCGGCGCGTAGACGACGATCCTTCCGCCGCTCGAAAAGAGCCGACGCGCTTCGGCGCCGATCGTTCGCCAGCGTTCTTCGAATGCGGGCCCCGGGATGTCGCGCGCGGCGAGCGGCAGCGGCCGCCACCGATCGTTGCCGTCGTGACGCAACTCCGCGGCGAGCGCGAGGACGCTTCGCGACGCGTGCTCGTCGCGCGTGACGAGCGCGATCGCGAGGTGCGGGTGCCAGCGTCGAATCGCGACTAGCCCCGACTCGGCGCGGCGCGATCGGCCCGCATCGCTCCGGCGCTCGCGGGGCTCGAACCCGCGAGCCAGGGCGATCCGCCCGGCCTGCGTCGGCACACCGATTTCATCGACGCCGGCGATGCCCGCGCGTGGCGCGATCCGCGTCGTGCGATACCCGTCCATGAAGATCGTATCGACCGCCGCGGTCGCCCGCCTGAGCGCACACCGGGGAGGCCTCTTCGCGCGGAACGTGACAGCAGTGGCGATGGTCGCTCGAAGCCTCGTGCGCGGTATCGGTCTGCGCGGCGCCGTCGCGCTCAACGTGATCTCGATGATCGGGATCGGGCCGCTCATCACGATCCCGCTCGTCCTCGGCGCGCTGCACGGCCCGCTCTCGCTCGCCGGCTGGATGCTCGGCGCGGGGCTCGCGCTCTGCGACGGGATGGTATGGGCCGAACTCGGCTCGCTCTATCCCGGCTCCGGCGGCACGTACGGCTATCTGCGCGAGATTTTCGGACGCGAACGATTCGGGCGGCTGCTCGCATTCTTATTCGTGTGGCAGACGATCTTCGTCGCGCCGCTCAATCAGGCCACGGGCTATATCGGGTTCGCGAATTACGCGGGCTATCTCGTGCCGGCGCTCGCGCATTCGCAGATCGCGACGCGCGGCCTCGCGATCGGCGTCGGACTGCTCACGATGCTGCTCCTGTATCGCGGGATCGGCGCGATCGCGAAGGTCGGCATCGGGTTCGGCGTCGTCGCGCTCGTCACGCTCGGGTGCGTGATCGCCGGGTCGTACGCGCAGTTCGTCCCCGCGCAAGCCGTACATCTCGGCGCGCACGATTCGCTCTTCGGCGGCCTGCAAGCCGGCCTCGGTCAGGCGCTCATCATCGCGATGTACGATTATCTCGGCTACAATCAGTCGAGCTGCGTCGGCGATGAAGTCCGCGACCCCGCGCGCACGATCCCGCGCTCGATCTTCATCGCGATCGGACTCGTCGCGACGTGCTACGTCGTCATGCAGATCGGCGTGCTCGGCGCGATCCCGTGGCAATCGGTCGTTCCGCTCGCGGACGGCTCGCTGCCGCCGCTCGGCCAGCATCTCGCATCCGCGATCGTCGAGCACGCGTTCGGCCGGCCCGCGGCGATCGTCGTAACGATGCTCGTGCTCGTCACCGCACTCGCATCCGTCTACGGGAATCTGCTCGGCTATTCGCGCGTGCCGTTCGCCGCGGCGGTCGATGGCGTGTTCCTCAAACCGTTCGCACACGTCGAACCGCGCCACCGGTTCCCCGACGTCTCGCTCGTCGTGATGGGGCTCATCGCATTGCCCGCGTGCCTCTTCCCGCTCGATGCGATCATCAACGCGCTGACGGCCGGAATCGTGATCGTGCAGTCGTTCGCGCAGATCGCGGCGCTCGTCACGCTGCGAGCACGCGGCGTCCGCGCGCCGTATCGCATGTGGCTCTATCCGTTACCGGCGGGGCTCGCGTTGCTCGGCTGGTGCTTCATCTTCTACTCGTCGGGCACCGCGGCGATCGCCTTCGGCGTCGCGAGCGTCGGGATCGGCGCGCTCGTGTACGTCGTCTCCGCGCGCCGCACCCGCGCGTGGCCGTTCGCGACCCGAGCATCGTAAGGGACCGTACCTTCACGACGATCTTTCGCGAGCTCGACGGTCGCGATTCGCAAAAGTGCGATCAGGCGGCGCCGATCGCCGCGCCGATCGAATCGAAACCATCCGCGCGCAATCGCTCGCCGAGGTCGCGGACGATCGCGTCGATGCCGGCGGGGCCATCGTAGATGAGCGCCGTGTAGAGTTGCAATGCGCTCGCGCCCGCGCGGATCTTCGCATACGCGTCCGCACCACTCGCGATCCCGCCGACGCCGATCAGCGGAACGTTGCCGTGCGTCAGCGCGCGCACGTCGGCGAGCATGCGCGTCGATGCCGCGAAGAGCGGCGGCCCGCTCAGGCCGCCGCGCTCGGTGCGCGCGATGCCCCGCAGGCCTGCGGGGCGTTCGGAGGTCGTGTTGCTGACGATCAGCGCGCCGATGCCGAACGTCACGAGGACGTCGACGATCTCGACGACCGTCGATTCGCTCATCCCGGGCGCGAGTTTTGCGACGAACGTCGGCGCGCCGGCGGCCCCGGTCGACGCCGGGGACGGACCCGCGAACGCCGCGCGCAAACGGCCGAGGAGATCTTCGAGCGGCGCGCGTTCGAGAAAGAGCTTCCCGTTCGCGGTGTTCGGGCACGAGATGTCGAGCGTCAGGAAATCGCACAGCGGCGCGAGCCGCGTCGCGAGCCGCACGAAGTCGTCCGCGGGATCGGCGCTATCGGCGTTCGCGGCGAGATTGACGCCGACGAGTTCGTCCGCAGCCTTGCCTGCGGCGCGCATGCGCGCGGAGACCGCATCGAGGCCGCCGTTCGCGAAGCCGATCCGGTTGATGACGGCGCGCTCTTGCGGCAGCCGGAAGACGCGCGGGCGCGGATTACCGGGCTGCGGCCGCGGCGTGACGCCGCCGACCTCGACCCACGAGAACCCCTGGCCGAACATCCGGCGATAGACGCGCGCGTTCTTATCGAACCCGGCGGCGAGCCCGAGCGGGTGGCGCAGCGTCCGGCCGAAGAGCGTCGTCGCGAGGACCGGATCGACGACGGGCGGCCGCGCGGGGACGAGGCCGAGTTCGAGCGCGCGCAAGCCGAGTTCGTGCGCGCGTTCGGGATCGAGGGCGTGCAGCAGCGGGCGGGCGAGCGGATACAGGTCGAGCGCCGGGCTCAGAGATCGCTCGCCCACGGCGGATTCGCGCCGGACCTGCTGCACGTGATCGCGGCCGCACGCGAGGCGAAGCCGAGATCCGCCGCGACCTCGGTCGAATCGAGCGCCGCGAGCGCCGCGCCGGTGCCGATCTCGCGCCGCGCGAGCGCCGCGAGCAGCGCGCCCATGAACGTGTCACCGGCGCCGATCGTATCGACGACGGCGACGGGGACGCTCGGGACCGGGAGCACGTGCGTCCCGAAATAGCCGGTCGAGCCGCGCTCGCCGTCGGTGACGACGACGAGCCGCGCGCCCCACTCGGCGACGAACGCCTCGGGCTCGCGGCCGGGCCCGAGCCAGCGCAGATCTTCGCGACTGACCTTTACGACGTCGGCGCGCGCGAGGATCTCGCGCAAGCGCTCGCGATACGATGGCTCGTCGTCGATGCACGCGGGCCGAATGTTCGGATCGACGGCGATCAAGCGCCGCCCGGCTTCGCCGCGCACGAGCCCCGCGAACGCATCGGCGGCCGGTCGCTGCGCGAGCGAGAACGATCCGAAACTGACGATCGAGACGTCGTCCGCGAACGCGCGGTTGCCGGTCCATGCGCGGTGCGCGGTCGCGACGTCGTAGAACGCATACGCCGGCTCCGAGCCGCGGAGATCGACGAATGCGAGCGGCGAGGGCGCATCGGTTCGCTCGACGTAGCGCAGCTCGACGTTGCTCGCTTCGAGCGCGGCGACGATCCGATCGCCGAACTGATCGCTCGAGACGCCGCCCGCGTACCCGACGCGGGCGCCGAGTCGGCTCGCGGCGAGCGCCGTGTTGAAGGGCGACCCTCCGGGGACGGGGTCGTACGCGGTGCCGTTGCCGGGCCCCGCGATCGGGACGAAGTCGATCAGCGCTTCGCCGCACGTGACGATCATGAAACCCGCCTTCCCGGCAACGAAGCCGCGTTCCGTTCGCCCCGCCGGCTACCGCAGTAGCCTTCGCGGTACGCACCGAACGACGCGTCCGGGCTCTTTATGCCGCCCGCCGTCATTGCCGTCATTACACGATTGGTTCGCACGCATGATTTCCGCCGATAACCGTTTGGTTCGCATCGCCGTCTTCTACGACGGAAACTATTTCTCGCACGTCAGCAATTACTACAATTACCAACATCCGCGGCACGCGCGAATCGATTTCAACGGACTGCACGAGTTCGTGCGCGACGAGATCGCGGAACGCGAGAACACGGACGTTCGGTACTGTCAGATCGTCGACGCGCATTATTTTCGCGGCCGCAAATCGGCGCGCGATGCGAACCTCGTCGCCGAGCGACAGTTCGACGAGGTGCTGATGCGGGCCGGGATCACGACGCACTACACGCCGCTGACGCGCTTCGGCGAAAAAGGGATCGACGTGTGGCTCGCGCTCGAGGCGTTCGAGCTCGTGATTCTCAAAAAATATAGCGTCGTCGTGTTGATCGCGGGCGATTCCGATTACGTTCCGCTGCTGCGCAAACTCGCGACCTTCGGTGCGCGCGTGCTGTTGCTCGGCTGGCATTTCAAATACGTCGGCTCCGACGGCGTCGAGCGCGAGACGCGGACATCGCAGAGTCTGCTCGACGAAGCGACGTATCCGTTGCTGATGAGCGACGTGATGAACGTGCCCGAGCATGCGAGCACGCCGCGGCTCGACGGGCTCTTCGTCAAGCGTTATCTGCCTTCGGGCCCCGTCTTCGAAGAGCGCGCGCCGGATTACCACGACTCCGAACTCCCGGCACACGTCCCTTCGCCGCAGGTGCCGCTCGCAGAAGGCGTCGGCCGGACGGGACTCATCAAGTTCGTGAAGAGCGGTTGGGGCTTCATCGTGGACGGCGAGACGCAAGCAGACGTCTTCTTCCACTGGACGGACGTCGAAGGCGGCGACTTCAACGATCTCTTCGAAGGCGCTTTCGTGACGTACGTGCCGGGCCATAACGATCGCGGCCCCTGCGCCCGCCACGTACTTCCCGTCACACCGGCAGGCGCGCGCGCCTAATTTCCGACGCCGACGAGTCGGTGACGAGCCGGTCGTTCGTACGCGGCTTTAACGATTGCCGCACGGTGTCGGGACGGCGAGTTGCGGGGACCTTGCGGCGGGTGCGGGCCATGCGACGGTGATTCGCGCGTACGCCGGGCGACCGTCCGGGCAGCGCTCGCGACCGTCCGCGATGAGGACGACCGGCGACGTATGAAAATGACCTTCCGCGCAGTTCGGCGTGCAATCGTTCGCCGATGCGGTCCCGCGCGCGGCGGCGAACCCCGCGCCCCATCCGGTCCACGTAAGACCGTTCGCGATCAGGCCGCCGTCTCCACACGCGAGCATGATCGACGTGGGACGCACGCGCGGCACGCCGAGACAATCGGGGATGCCGATCGACTCGGCCGCGCGAGCGGGACGCGGCGCAACGGACATTGAGGCGCTGAGAAACCAAACGATCGCCATCGCTCGGATCGTCGCCGATCGTACGGCTGCGCCGATGCGAAACGTTCGAGTGCGAGAGTCCATGGAGCACCTCGTTGGAGTGAGAGCGGCGCTCGCTTCGAGCGCCGAAACGAATGATAGCAAGTGTACGCACCGGACGCGCGCTATGACGGATGAAAGTCGGCCGGCCCTCTACCCCGCGTCGGCGATCGTTCCCCGCGCCGGCGACGCTTCGAGCGCGAGTCGTGCGGCGGCGAGATCGGCCGGCGTATCGACGTCCGTGAACGGACGATCGTTCTCGAACGGAACCTCGACGCGCGTCCACCGTCGGTCGGCACGTAACGTTCGTAGCGTGTCGCCGTCGGGCAACGTCGCGAGCTGCGTTCGCGGGCGCGGGCCGAAGACGACTGGATGGCCCGGCAGACCGTCGCGCACGGGATACGCGACGTCGGCGTCGCCGAGCGCGGCGACGACGCGCTCGATCGTCGCCGCATCCACGAACGGCGCGTCGGCGAGCAGGACGACGAGTGCCGCCGCGCGATCATGCACCGCGGCGTCGGCGAGCGCGAGCGAATGCGCCATACCGCGCTCCGGCGCGTCGTTGACGACGATGGTGACGCCCTGCTCCGCCGCGACGTGCGATGCGAGGCTCGGACTCGTTACGACGATACGCGGGTACGCGGCGGCCGCTTGGAAGGCCCGGTCGAGCAACGTTTTCCCGCCGACGCGAAGCAAGAGCTTTTGCTCGCCCATGCGCTGCGAGCGCCCGGCCGCGAGGATGACGCAGACGGCCCGCAGCGACACCCGCTACCCGCTCGCGAGCGCGAACATCACGAACTCCGCGCGCACGCGTTCGCGCTCACCGCGGCGCGAGGCGCGCCGTGAACGGGCAACGTGCCGAGCCGCAATTGACCGCCCGCGCGCCCGGCGCGTTCCGCGATGATCTCCGCGGCGATCGAGATCGACGTCTCTTCCGGCGTCCGCGCGCCGAGATCGAGGCCGATCGGCGCGTGGATGCGCGCGACGTCCGCGCCGTCGACCCCGGCTTCCAAAAGCAGTGCGACGCGATTGGCGTGCGTTCGACGGCTTCCCATGACGCCGATGTATTCGGCGCTCGTCTCGAGCGCGACGCGCAAGAGCGGGATATCGAACTTCACGTCGTGCGTGAGTACGATGATCACCGTACGCCGTTCGACCTTCGCCGATTTTAAGAACTCGTCGGGCCACGCGACGACGATCTCGTCGGCATCGGGGATGCGCGCTTCCGTCGCGAACACCGGACGCGCGTCCACGACCGTGACGCGATAGCCGATGAAGCGCCCGACGCTCGCCATCGCTCGCGAGAAATCGATCGCGCCGAACACGTACATGTCCGGTTTCGGCGCGAACGTCTGAATGAAAACCCGCGCTCCGTCATCGCCCGCTTCGCCGCCGTCGCGGTACGAGACGAGCGATGTTTGCGCGAGATGGAGCAGCGCCCGCGCTTCGATTTCGACCGCGTTATCGAGCGCGGGCGTTCCGAGATCGCCGCTCGTTTCGCGCTCGTCGACGACGAGGTTCGCGCCGACACGCTCGCCGTCGAGCCGCGTCGCGACGGCCACGGGCGTCCCGGCATGGATCGCGGCCGCGACGCGTTCGAAGACCGCCATCCGCGCGAACGCGAGCGGCTCGACGAACACGTGCAACGTTCCGCCGCAGGTCAAGCCGTGCTCGAGCGCCGTTTCGTCGCTGATGCCGTAGGTGACGAGTCGCGACGTGCCGGTCGCGAGCGCGCGCTGCGCTTCTTCGAACAGCTCGGACTCCACGCAGCCGCCGCTGATCGAACCCGCGATCTCGCCGCCGTCGTTGACGGCGAGCGCGGCACCGGGATCTTGCGGCGCCGAATTTTCGACGTCGACGAGCGTGGCGAGAGCGACGCGCTTGCCCTCGCGGCGCCAGCGCTCGATCGTGCCGACGATCGCAATCATCGGGCGCACGGCTCGTCAACCGCCTCGTTCACGATGTCGATCTCGGCGAGGGCGGATCCACGCGCCAAGAGACGTGCGAGTTCGGCCGCCTCGAACGCGTTCTCGAGCGACGCGCGGGCCGGCTCGTAGCGCGGCACGTCGAACGGCCCGCGAGCGATATCGCGGCGCCGACGGGCGGCATCCGCGAAGCCGAAAAACGAGGCGGCGCGCGCGTACTCGCGGCTTTCGACCGACGCGACGGCGAGGATCTCGAGCGGCACGATCGTTCGCGCGCCGAGGCCGAGCTCCGATGCTACCGTGAGCGCGGCGAGCGCCGCGCGGGCGGCCGCGGCCGGCTCCTCGCGTGCGAGTTCGTATGCGGCGAGGCGCGTCGCCACGTCCGCATAGACGTGCGAGTGGCCGAAGGTCGCGCCGAGCTCGGCCCAGGCGTCCGCGCCGGCACGCGCGGCTGCGGGCGCATCGCCCGTGCGAAAATCGATCTCCGCGAGCCCGACGCGCGACGCGATCGCGAGCTGGAGCGCGCCGCTCGCCTTCGCCGCGACGATCGCGCGGCCGAACCACATGCGCGCGGTCGCGACGTCGCCGCCCGCGTTCGCGACGAGCGCCCGCAATCGCAACGTCGCGGCGTGCGCTTTGGGGTGCGCGGCATCGTCGTCGCACGTCGCGGCCTCTTCGAGCGCGAGCCGGGCCTCTTCCGTACGGCCGCGCTCGACGTAGGCTTCCGCGATCCAGCGCAACGCCTCGCCGCGCGTGTGACGGTCCGTCAGATCGCCCGCGGAGGCCGCGATCCACGCGGCGTGCTGCCGTGCATCGAGCGAGACGGCCGCGGTCTGCCAGGTCAGGCGCGCCGTCAGCTCGGCGTGACTCGCCCGGTCGAGCCGCTCGTACGCGAGATCGAGCCACGCACGATCGCGGCTCGTGCCGAACGACCAGACCCGGGCGTACGAACTCGCGAGCATCGCTCCGAGCGTCGCATCGCCGCCGGGCCCGAAGCTGTAGCGCAGCGCCGCGCGGACGTTGTCGAGCTCTGAGATCGCGAGTGCGTACCACGCGTCGTCGGGGAGCGTCTCGTACGCCTCGTCGATACGGCGGCCGAACGCCGCGACGTACGCGGCATGGCGGGCGGCGAGCTCGGGGCGATCCGTCTGTTCGAGTTTCTCCGCGGCGTACTCGCGAATCGATTCCAGGAGCCGATAGCGGCGCGAGCCTGCGGCCGCGTCGGCCGCGACGAGCGATCGGTCGACGAGCGCGCCGAGCAGCGAGACCGGATCCTCGTCGCGCAAGCGCTCGTCGAAGCACACCGGCTCGACCGCCTCGAGCGTCCAGCCGCCGGCGAAGATCGAGAGCCGGGCGAGCAGCATCCGCTCGCTCGGGGTAGAGAGATCCCAGCTCCAATCGATCGACGCGCGCATCGTGCGCTGGCGCGGAAGCGCCGCACGCGCACCGCCCTGGAGGATGCGGAAACGCTCGTCGAGCCGTCGCGAGATCTCCGCGGGTTCCAAGAACGTCACGCGGGCCGCGGCGAGCTCGATCGCGAGCGCGATCCCGTCGAGTCGGCGGCAGATCTCGACGACGGCCGCGAGATTGCCCGCGGTCAACGCGAACCCCGGCGCCGCGGCGACGGCGCGCCGCACGAAGAGCGCGACCGAGCCGTACGCGGCGACCTTCGCGAGCGCGGCCTTCTCGAAGGCGGGCGGGACGTCGAGCGACGGCACGCGATAGACGCGTTCGCCGCTGACGGCGAGCGGCTCGCGGCTCGTCGCGAGGACGTGCAGCCCGGGGCACGCTTCCAAGAGCGCGTTCACGACCTCGGCCGCCGCGCCGACCACGTGCTCGCAATTGTCGAGGACGAGAAACAGGCGCTTCGCCCGGAGAGCGGCGACGAGCGTCTCGAGTTTCGGGCGCTCGCCCGCCTGCGCGATGCCGACCGCGGCGGCGACCGCCGAAACGACGAGCTCGGGCTCGCCGAGCGGAGCGAGGTCCGCGAAGAACGCGCCGTCGGCATACGCGTCGTGCGCCTCCCAACCGAGCTCGATCGCGAGGCGCGTCTTCCCGACGCCGCCGATGCCGACGAGCGTCGCGCAGCGCGTCGATGCGAGCAAGCCGCGCAGCTCTTCGAGCACGTGATCGCGGCCGATCAGCACGTCGACGCGCGCGGGCAGACTCTCGACGACGGCGGGGGCCGGGACGGTGATCGCGGCATGCGTCGCGACGGGCGCGGGCGGGACCTCGCCGCGCACGACGGCATCGTAGACGGCGACCGTTTCGGGCATCGGCGTCACGTCGAGCTCGAGCCGCAACCGCTCCGCGAAGAGGCGGTATTCCCGCAGCGCGCCGGCTCGGTCGCCAAGGCGGTGCCGCAGGCGCAGCATCGTGCGCAGCGCGTCCTCGCGCCACGGATCGATCGCGAGGAGCCGCACGGCGTGCTCGATCGCGAGCTCGGGGTTCGCTTCGCTCTCGGCCTCCAGGGCGCGCGCGAAGACGTCCTCGACGCGCCGCTGCAGGCGCTCGCGTTCGGCATCGATCCACGGCTCGTCGAGACCGAAGAGGAGCGGACCGCGATAGATGGCGGCGACACGATCGAGCGACGCGTCGCTCGCGAGCGCCGCTTCGAGATCGTCGACGTCGCACGACATCTTCGCCTGCGCGTTCCAGAAGACGGATTTCTTATCGGCGACGAACCACGGCTCGCCGTCGTGCGCCGGCAGCCCCTTCGTGATCGCGTAGAGGTGGCGGCGCAGATTCGCACGCGCCTCTTCTTCGTCGAGATCGGGCCAGAACGCGAATGCGAGCGCGTCGCGCTGATGGATCGTGCGCCGATGGAGCACGAGCCACGCGAGCAACGGTAACGCGCGCGGCAATGCGGAGAATCGGAACGGCCGATCTCCGTGGTAAAATTCCGCCGCGCCGAGAAAGCGCACCGCGAGCACCGAGCTCGCTTTCGCGCGCTCGCTCGCTCGCGCCTACGAGTATCAGGTCCTCGCGAGTTCGCGTTCGATCGCCTCGCGCAGCATCGGCTCGTCGACGCTGACGTCGGATGCGAAGCGAGCGACGACGCGACCGTTGCGAGCGATTAAAAATTTCTCGAAATTCCAGAGCACGTCGTTCGGCCGCTCGCGCTTCGTCCCGAAGCTCGCCAAACCCAACCGGAACGTATCGTCTTTCTCGCGCGCGTCCGGCGCCGCTTCGACGAGTTCGCGATAGAGCGGATGCCGCTGCGGACCGTTGACGTCGATCTTCTCGAACATCGGGAAACTCACGCCGTAGGTCGTCGTGCAGAACGTCGCGATCTCGGCATTGGAGCCCGGCTCCTGTTGTAAGAATTGATTCGACGGAAAGCCGAGCACGACGAGCCCGCGTTCGCGTTCGGCCGCGAAGAGACGCTCGAGGCTTTCGTATTGCGGGGTGAGGCCGCACTTCGAGGCCACGTTTACGACGAGCACGACCTTCCCGGCGTACGAGGCGAGGCTCGTCGATTCGCCGTCGATACGTGTGAGGGGGACGTCGCTGAGCGTTGCGTTCATAAGCGAAACGTTTCTAAGCGCCGCTCGCCTTACCCCGGTCGGCGCGCGAGTCGGCGCGCGGACCGGCGGCGAACGTTCGTCGCATGACCGACGATCTGCGCGACGGCCCGACCTCACCCGGCGTCATCGTTCCGCCGCCGCTCCTCTTCGCGGGGGCGCTCGTGGCCGGGCTGCTCGCCGGACGCGGCGCGCCTTCGGAGAGCTTCGGCGCGCGCGTGGGCCGCATCGTCGGGCCGGCATCGGCCGTCGCCGGCGGCCTCTGTTGCGCGGCCGCGTTCCGCACGATCCGCGGCGCGAAGACGACGCTTCGGCCCGACCGGTCGGCGACGGTGCTCTGCACGTCCGGCGTGTTCGCACTCACGCGCAATCCGATCTACGTCGGCTTCACGTCGATCTACGTCGGCATCGCGATGGCGCTGCGTTCGCAGCCGGCATTCGTGCTGCTGCCGATCGTCCTCGCCCTGCTCGATCGGCACGTCGTCGATCGCGAAGAACGCTCGCTCGAGCGCATCTTCGGCGACGCGTATCTCGCGTATCGTACGCGCGTGCCGCGCTGGTTTTAACGCACTACTCGACGACGTTCTGCGGCGTCCCCGCGACGAACGCTTCGATATTGTCGACGAGTTGTTCGGCGAGGATCCCCATCGCGCCGGCGCTCGCCCAGGCGACGTGCGGCGTGACGATGAGATTCGGGATGTCGGGCTCGAGCAGCGGATTCCCGCCGCGCGGCGGCTCGGTCGTCAGCACGTCGAAGCCCGCGCCCGCGATCGTCCCCGCGCGCAGCGCCGCGACGAGCGCGGACTCGTCGACGAGCCCGCCGCGGCCGGTGTTGATCAGCAGCGCGGTCCGCTTCATGCGCTCGAGTTCCTTCGCGCCGATCATCCCGCGCGTCTCGTCCGTGAGCGGCGCGTGCAGCGTGATCGCGTCGCTCTCGCGCAGCACCGTCTCGAAATCGACGAGCCCCGGCTGCGCGAAGGCGTCGCACGCGAGGACGCGCATGCCGAGCCCCTCCGCGCGCGTCGCGAGCGCTTTTCCGATCGCGCCGTAGCCGACGATCCCGAGCGTGCTCCCCGCGATGTCGCCGATCGGATGCGTGAGCAGGCAGAACTGATCGGTCGCTTCCCACGCCCCCGCCCGCACGTCGAGCGCGTACGCGAGCAGATTGCGGCGCAGCGCGAAGAGCAGCGCGAGCACGTGCTCGGGGACGGTGTCGAAGGCGTAGTTCCGGATGTTCACGACGGCGACGCCTGCGTTCTTCGCGGCCGCCTTGTCGACGATGTCGGTCCCGGTCGCGGCGACCGCGATCAGCTTGAGATCGGGCAACTGTGCGAGTGCGTCCGCATCGAGCTTCACCTTGTTCGTGATCGCGACGGTCGCGCCGCGCAGCCGCTCGACGACCTGCTCGGGGTCCGTCTTCTCGTATTCGACGTACTCGTGCTCGAATGTCGGGCGACGCAGCGGCGCGCCGAGCGTCACCCGATCGAGGAAGACGAGCGATTGCTTCACGGTGCCTACGCCGCGGCCGCGCTGCGCGTTATCTCGCCCGCGTGCGCCCGATAGTACTCTTGCGCCGCCGCGGCGCCGCTACCCGGCGTGACGGCGATCCCGCTATCGAGCATCGACATCTCCGCGCCGCCGATCGCGGCGAGCAGCATGAGTTCGTTGTTGTAGCCGAGATGCCCGATGCGGAAGAGCTTCCCCGCGACTTCGGCGAGGCCGCCGCCGAGCGAGAGATCGTAGCGCGCGTACGCGCGTTTGATGACGGCCGTCGCATCGATGCCGCGCGGCACGAGGATCGCGCTGACCGTATCGCTCTCCCAGGCGGGCTCGCGCGCACAGAGATCGAGGCCCCACCCGCCCTGGACCGCGGCACGGACGCCGCTCGCGAGATAGCGATGCCTCGCGAAGACGTTTTCGAGACCCTCTTCGAAGAGCATCCGCAGCGATTCGCGCAGGCCGTAGAGCAGCGAGATCGCGGGCGTGTACGGGAAATAGCCGTCCTTATTGGTTTTGCGATGGTCTTCGAGATCGAAGTAGACGCGGCGCAGCGGGTCGCGCTTGCGCGCGGCGTCTTCGGCGCGCGCGGCCTTGTCGCTAAGGCACGCGATGCCGAGACCGGGCGGCAGCATCAGGCCCTTCTGGCTGCCCGTGATCGCGCCGTCGACGCCCCATTCGTCCATCCGGAAATCGATCGAGGCGATCGAGCTAACGCCGTCGACGAAGAGCAGCGCGGGATGGTTCGCGGCATCGATCGCCTTTCGGATCGCGCCGATATCGACCATGACGCCCGTCGCGGTTTCGTTCTGCACGACCATCACGGCTTTGATCGCGTGCTCGCGATCCTGCTCGAGCGCCGCGCTGATCCGTTCGGGCGACGGGGCGCCGCCCCACGGCTCGTCCTGAACGACGACGTCGAGGCCGTGGCGCTGTGCGAGGTCGATCCAGAGATGGCTGAACTGCCCGAACCGCACCGAGAGCACGCGATCGCCGGCCGAGAGCGTATTCGTCAGGACCGCTTCCCACGCGCCCGTCCCCGAACTCGGGAAGATGTATGCCCGACCGCTCGTCGTCTTGAACAGCTTCTTGAGATCCTCGAAGAGCGGCAGCGTCAGCGAGGGGAACACCGGGCTGCGGTGATCCTCCATCGGGACGTGCATCGCGGAGAGGATCCGATCCGGGACGTTCGTCGGACCGGGGGTGTTAAGAAATATCCGTCCGGACATGTGGCCCTCCAAGGCAGCGGTTCGTGCCGACGGTTCGATTCCGACGCCGCCGGGCGCCTGCCGGGAGCGGCCGACGCGCCCCGTCGAAGCTCGCGCGGTGAACACTTCGCTCATCGTCCACCTCGGCATCGGCGCATTCACGCGCGCGCATCAGGCGTGGTACCTGCAGCACCTCATCGATCGCGGCGAGACGTCGTGGACCATGGTCGTCGGTTCGATCCGCGCCGACACCGCGCCGCTGCTCGACGCGCTCGACGCGCAGGCCGGCGCGTACACGCTCGAGATGGTGACGCCCGACGGCGCGCGGACCTACGAGAAGATCGCCGCGATCTCCGAGGTCGTGCGCTTCGAACCCCATGCCGAGAAGCTGATCGCCGCGGCCGCGCGCCCGAAAACGAAGATCGTCTCGTTCACGGTGACCGAGAGCGGCTACTATCTCGATCCGCAGGGCGTCCTCGATCTCGCGCACGCGGACGTCGCGGCCGATCTCGAGGGCGGCCGCACGACGATCTACGGCACGCTCGCCGGAATCGTCGCGGCCCGCAGTCGCGCGAACGCGGGGCCGGTCACGTTTCTCAATTGCGATAATCTGCGCGGCAACGGGACGCTCATCGAAGGCGCGCTCGGCGCGTTCCTGCGCGAACGCGGCGAGCCGGAACTCGCGGCGTGGACGGCGGCGAACGCGACGTTCCCGAACGCCATGGTCGATCGGATCACGCCGCGCAGCACGGACGAGGTCCGCACTCGCGTCCGCGCGGCGACGGGCTTCGACGACCGCTGCCCGGTGATGTCCGAAGATTTCGCGCAGTGGGTGATCGAGGACCATTTCGCCGCGGGCCGTCCCGCGTGGGAGACGGTCGGCGCGGAGCTGGTGGAAGACGTCGCGCCGTACGAGAACGCGAAGCTGCGGATCCTCAACGCGAGCCACAGCGTCATCTCGTGGGCCGGGACGCTCGCGGGATTCACGTACATTCACGAAGCGACCGTCGATCCGCGCATCCACGAGATCGCGCACGCCTACGTCACGCAGAACGTCATCCCGACGCTGCGGCCGAGCCCGATCGATCTCGATGCCTATCGCGACGTCGTCCTCGATCGCTTCCGCAATCCATTCATCGCCGATACGATCGCGCGCGTCGCGGCCGACAGCACGGCGAAGATCGGCGGCTTCTTCGTGCCGACGATCGACGCCGCGGCGACGCTCGGGCTCCCGCTCGAGAGTTCGGCCGCGGTCGTCGCGCTCTACTTCGCATTTTTGGAACGGCTGCACGCGAAGCGCTTGCCGTATGCATACGCCGACGGCGCACTCGAACTCGCGCGACTCGACGAGACCTTCTCGCAGCCCGATCCGCTCGCGACGCTGCTGCAAAACGGCCGCGTGTTCGGACCGCTCGCGACGAACGCCGCGTTCCACCGCGCGGTCACGCTTGCGGTCGCAGGATTAGGCGCTCTCCGTTAGGCTGGAGACGCCCGAGATGAACGACGTCGCGTCGATCGTCGTGAGCGGCCGCGCGAAGAGATAGCCCTGCGCCTTCGTGCAGCCGAGTTCGCGCAGCTGCGCTTCTTGTTCCGGTGTTTCGACGCCCTCGGCGACGACGGCGAGACCGAGGCTCTTCGCAAGCACGATGAGCGAACGGACGATCTCGGGATCGCCGATCGACGCGCCGTGACTACTCACGAACGAGCGATCGATCTTGAGCGAGTCGATCGGGAACGCTTTGAGATACGTCATAGACGAATAGCCGGTGCCGAAATCGTCGAGCGAGATCGAGACGCCGGCGCCGCGCAGCGTTTCGAGTTCGACCGCGACGCGCAGCGGTTCGTGTACGACCGCGGTCTCGGTGATCTCGAGGTGCAACGCGCTCGCGGCGAGACCGGCTTCCGCGAGCGTCGCGAGCACCGTCTTCGCAAAATCGCCCGCGAGCAATTGCTTCGCCGAAACGTTCACGCTCACGGAGAGCGCGGCGCCGCTCGCCGTCGACCTGCGCCAGGTCGCGAGCTGCGTGCACGCGGTTCGCAACACCCACGCGCCGAGGTCGACGATCGAGCCCGTCTCTTCGGCGATCGGGATGAATTCGTCCGGCGGCACGAGGCCGATCGTCGGATGCTGCCAGCGTAGGAGTGCCTCGAAGCCTTCGAGCGAGCCGTCGACGAGCGAGACGATCGGCTGATAGTAGACCGCGAATTGCTGTTCGCGTAGCGCGTGTTTGAGATCGAGACCGTAGCGCGTCCGGCGATCGCTGCGCACGCGCATCTCGTCCACGAAGATGTCGTACCGGCCCTTCCCGAACGTCTTCGCGCGATACATCGCGATATCGGCATCGCGCACGAGGTCGTCCGCGGTCTGCGTCGCTTCCGACGCGACCGCGATACCGATGCTCGCGGAGAGCAGCACCTGGCGATCGCCGATGTCGAACGGCTTCGCGAGTTCTTCGAGCAGCAGCTCGGCGAGCGCGGTCGCGGACGCACTCGTCACGCTTTCGAGAACGATCACGAATTCGTCGCCGCCGACGCGCGCGATCGTATCTTCGCCGCGCAGGCACGCCTCGAAGCGCCGCGCGACGCCGACCAGCAACAGGTCCGCGATCGTGTGGCCGAAGCTGTCGTTGACGAGCTTGAAGCCGTCGAGATCGACGAAGAGCGCGGCCGGCCGGCGGTCGTTCGGACCCGGTTTGCGGCGCAGCGCGACTTCGAGCCGTTCGGCGAGCAGCGCGCGATTCGGGAGCCCCGTCAACGCATCGTGGTAGGCCGCATGCGCGAGCTTTTGCTCGGCGGCGCGACGCTCCGAGATCTCGCGTTCGAGTGCGAAATTGATCTCCTCGGCGAGCTTCGCGCGAGCCGATTCGATCTCGACCTTGCGCAGCGCCGTCACGTCCGTCGTCATCGCGACGAGCGACCGTGCGCCACCCGAGAGCTCGACCATGTACGCATCGATCTCGAACCAGCGCTCGGCTTCGTCGTTCTTCCACGGGAAGACGCAGAGGCTGTTGCGCTCGCCGTCGTTGAGATCGCCGCGAAGTTTCGCGACGAGTCCGCGCGTCATCTCCGGCCCGACGAGTTCCATCGTCGTGCGACCGATCGGATCGCCTTCGAAGCCGAGCTGTGCGACGAGAACCGAATTCGCGAAGGCGAGCGTCCGCGATCCGTCCTCACCCGTGAAGACGCCGATACCGGCCGTCCCCTTCAGCACGATCGCCTCGAAGATCTCGCGCGCCGCGAGCGCCGCGCGCGTCCGTTCGATACTCGCGCCGAGTTCGCGCGAGAATCCGGCGAGCGCCGCCGCGACCGAGATGACGATGAAGAGGTGGATCGCCGCATCGTCGACCGCCGCGAAACCGCGCGCGCTCGGTTGCGAACCGATCGTCATCGATTCGTAGAACGCGGTCAGGATGGTCGAGAGCGCGAGCGGCCGCCAATCGGCGAACGCGACGAGCAGCGCGAACGTCATGAAGACGTACGCGTACCAGTCGCCGGGAACGGCGCGCTCGGCGACCGAGACCGCGAGCAACGACGAACACGTCGCGGCGGCCGCCATCGCGAGGTTTGCGGCGAGCGACCGGTTCGCCGGCCGGGCAAGTGCGATGCCGAGACCGGCGAGGCCGAGCGCGCATCCGAATGCGATGAGGTTCGTGTGTCGCGTCGCGAAGAGCGCCGCGATGATGAGCGCGTTGAAGCAGATGAAGAGCGCGAGGATCGACGCCGCGCGATCCCGCAGGGTATCGAGATCCCCGATCATCTCGGACCGAGCCGCCCGAAAGATACGCTCCATCGGACGCCGATTGCGAAGACCCACACGTGGACGTATCGACCGAACGGCCGTGCATCGGCGCATCCGTCGCACGTTCGAAAAATGTGTGAGCGAAGGCGCGCTCGTCGCAGCGATCGATTCGCACGCACTCCTGGTATTCACGCGCGTTTGCGGCGATTCGCCCGGCGTTCTGGGTACGGCGTCGTCATGGAGTTCGCACGACCATCTCGACGGCGTTTTATCGCACGGATCGCGGTTCCGGCGGTCGCCCTCGGCGTCGGCGGCGCGACGCTCTTTCGCATCCCGGCCGGAGCGTCGATAACGCGGCGTCGCCCGATCGGTCCTGGGGCGGTCCCGCTCTCGCTCGAGATCAACGGCCGCACGCGTTCGTTCGCGGCCGAACCGCGCACGACGCTGCTCGACGCGCTCCGCGATCGGCTCGGGATGACCGGGACGAAAAAGGGCTGCGATCAGGGCACGTGCGGCGCGTGCACGGTGCTCATCGATGGCACGCGCGTCAATGCCTGCCTGACGCTCGCGATCATGACCGAGGGGAAGGCCGTGACTACGATCGAGGGGCTCGCAGACGGCGAACGCTTGCATCCGATGCAGGCCGCGTTTCTCGAACACGACGGCTTTCAGTGCGGCTACTGCACGCCCGGGCAGATCATGTCGGCGGTCGGCATGCTCGCCGAGCGGCGTCCGCTCGACGACGCGAGCGTCGGTGAATGGATGAGCGGCAACATCTGCCGTTGCGGCGCGTACGCGAACATCACGGCGGCGATCCAATCGGCCGCGAGGACGAACGCATGAATCCCACGGCCTACGCCCGCGCGACCGATGCCGACGATGCGATCGCGGCGCACGCGAGCGACGCGAACGCGCACTATATCGCGGGCGGGACCAATCTCGTCGACCTGATGAAGGACGACGTCGTTCGCCCCGCCGTCCTCGTCGATATCACGCGGCTGCCGATGCGCGCGATCGCGCGGACCGCGGAGGGCAACGTCCGCGTCGGCTCGCTCGCGACGATGGCCGATACGGCCGACTCGCCGCTCGTCAAAGATGCCTTTCCCGCGGTCTCGCAGGCGCTGCTGCTCTCGGCATCGGCGCAATTGCGGAACATGGCGACGATCGGCGGAAACGTGTTGCAGCGCACGCGTTGCGCGTATTTTCGCGACGTCTCGCAGCCGTGCAACAAGCGCGCGCCGGGTGCCGGCTGCACCGCACTCGGCGGCGTCAACCGGCTCCACGCGGTCGTCGGCGATTCGCCGAATTGCATCTGTACGCACGCGTCCGATCTCTCCGTCGCGTTGCTGACCGCGGAAGCGGTCGTTCACGTGCGCGGCGGTGCCGGCTCACGCGCGATCTCATTCGAGCGGCTCTACGTGTTGCCCGGACGCGATCCCGCGGTCGAACACACGCTGCTCCCGGGCGAGCTCGTCGAAGCGATCGAGCTCGTCCCGAGCGAGCTCGCGAAGAACGCGGTTTACGTGAAAGTTCGCGATCGCGCGTCGTATCAATTCGCGCTCGTCTCCGCCGCAGCCGGCCTCGACGTTCGAGACGGGATGGTGCGCGATGCGCGCATCGCACTCGGCGGCGTCGCGCCGATTCCGTGGCGCGCACGCGAGGTCGAGCGGGCGCTCGTCGGCCGCCCGGCGACGGACGATACGTTCGTCGCCGCCGCGCGTCACGCGGCGAACGGCATGCACGGCCACGGCGAAAACGATTTCAAGCTCGCGCTATCGCAGAACGTCGTGCTGCGCGCGCTGCGCACGGTCGGAGGGATCTCATGACGATGCCGCTCGTCGGAGCGCCGCACGACCGCGTCGACGGCCGGCTCAAGATCACGGGCGGCGCGACGTACTCCGCGGAGTGGGCGCTGCCGGGGATGCTCTACGGCTATCTCGTGCTCAGCAGCGTCGCGAACGGCCGCATCGCGTCGCTCGACGCGGCCCTCGCCGCGAAGCAGGCGGGCGTCGTGACGATCCTGACCCGGGCGAACGCGCCGCGCGTCGATGCCTCCGCGCATTCGCCGAACGATCGCGTCCTCAAGGTGCTGCAGGACGACGTGATTCTGTACGACCGTCAGCCGGTCGCCGTCGTCGTCGCGGACACGTTCGAGCGCGCGAAATACGCCGCGTCGCTCGTGCGCGTCGCATACGACGGCGCGCCGCCGCGCACGCGCTTCGCGCAGGCCGAGCGGTACGCGCCGGCCGAGATTCACGGGAAGCCGCCGGACTCACTACGCGGCGATGCCGACGCCGCATTCGCATCGTCGCCGGTGCGCGTCGACAACACGTACACGACGCCCGTCGAACATCACAACCCGATGGAGCCGCATGCGACGATCGCGCAGTGGGAGGGCGATCGGCTCACCGTGTACGACGCATCGCAGGGCGTGAGCGTCGCAAAGGTGCGACTGGCCGGCGTGTTCGGTCTGCCGCTCGACGACGTTCGCGTCGTGACGAAGTTTCTCGGCGGCGCGTTCGGCAGCAAGGGCTCCACGTGGTCGCATACCGTCCTCGCGGCGATGGCCGCGAAGGCGATTGGCCGACCCGTGCAGGTCGCGATCTGGCGCCCGCAGATGTGGAGCTCCGTCGGTTATCGGCCCGCGACGATCCAGCGCGTCGCGCTCGGAGCCGCGCGCGACGGGCGTTTGACGAGCACGATCCACGAGACGCAATCGCAGACCTCGATGTTCGACGAATTCGTGGAATCGTCGGGCGTCATCTCGACGATGCTCTACGCGTCGCCCGCGCTCAGGGTCACGCATCGCCTCGCGCGCATGAATTACGCGACGCCGACGTACATGCGCGCGCCCGGCGAATCGACGGGTTCGTTCGCACTCGAATCGGCGATGGACGAACTCGCGTATGCGGTCGACCTCGATCCGCTCGAGTTGCGGCTGCGCAACTATGCGGAGACCGATCCTTCGGAGAACAAGCCGTTCTCGAGTAAGTCGCTGCGCGAATGCTATCGCGCGGGCGCCGAGGCGATCGGGTGGCACGGGCGCGATCCTCGCATCCGAGCGATGCGCGACGGCCGGACGCTGATCGGGTACGGCATGGCGACCGCGAGCTATCCGACCAATCGCAGCAAGGCTTCCGTCGGCGCGTCGCTGCTGCCGGACGGCAGCGCCGTCGTTCGCAGTGCCGGCGTCGATGTCGGGACGGGCGCGTACACGGTATTCACGCAGATCGCGGCGGAGACGCTCGGACTCCCCGTCGAACGCGTGCGCTTCGAGCTCGGCGATTCCGCGTATCCGAGCGCGCCCGTCGCCGGCGGCTCGCAGCTGACGGCGAGCGTCGGCTCGGCGACGAAGCTCGCCGCGCTCGATGCGCTCGCGAACCTGATCGGGCTCGCGACCGCCGACGCGCGTTCGCCGCTCCACGGCGTGG
>CAZZYZ010000022.1:0-25486 GCA_964658425.1 Vulcanimicrobiota bacterium
CGGCTCGCCGAGTCGCTCGCCGGGGCCGATGTCGATCACGTGTTCTTCACGGGCGGCGAAAGCGTCGGGCGGCGCGTCGCTGCTGCTGCGGCGGCGCGCGGCATCTCGACCACGCTCGAACTCGGCGGAAAGTCGCCCGCGATCGTTGCGCCGGGCGCGGATCTCGCACGCGCGGCCGAGCGGATCGCGTGGGGCCGCTGCCTGAACGCCGGGCAAGCCTGCATCGCCCCCGATTACGCGCTCGTCGACCGACCGCGCGCCGAGGCATTCGCGACGCTGGTCGCGGCGCGAATGCATGCGATGTACGGCGCGCACCCCGAGCGATCGCGCGACTTGGGACGACTCGTCGATGCCGATGCCGTCGATCGGCTCGGTGCCGCAATCGATGCGTCGCTCGCGATGGGTGGCCGCCTCGTCTGCGGCGGCGAACGCGATGCGTCGGCGCGGTACGTCGCGCCGACGGTCGTCTCCGGCATCGCATGGGACATGCCGCTCATGGCGGGCGAACTCTTCGGGGCCGTGCTGCCCGTCGTCGCGTACGACGATCTCGATGCGGCGCTCGCCGAGCTGCGCGCGAAGCCCGTGCCGCTCGCCGCATATCTCTTTCCCGGCGACGATGCGCAGCGCGAGCGCATGCTCGCCGCGACGCGCTCCGGCCACGTCGCCGTGAACGACGTCGCCGTGCTCTGGGCGAATCCGTCGCTCCCGGTCGGCGGCCTCGGAGCGAGCGGCTGGGGCGCCTATCACGGCGAGGCGGGCTTTCGCGAGTTCTCGCACGCGCGTTCCGTGCTCGTTCGCTCGCGCTTCTCGCTCGCGCCGCTTCTAGGGCCGCCGTTCGGCCCGCTCACGCGCGCGCTGATCGCTCTCGTCGGCCGCATTTCGACGTAGCGTCGCGCTTGCGTTAGTGTCTCGCGGCTTCGATCTCTCGCGCGATACGATGCGCGTGATAGACGGTGTCGAGGCCGCTCAGGAGCGCGCGACTATCGACGGCGACGGAGCGATTGAGGGTCGGGTCGAACGCGAACGAGCCGCCGAGCGAGAAGATATTGCCGTCGAAGATCAGGCCGACGATCTCGCCGTTCTTGTCGACGAGCGGGCTCCCCGAATTGCCGCCGATGATGTCGTTCGTCGTCGCGAGATTCATCGGGGTCGCGAGGTCGAGATTCGGTTTCGCGGCGAGCCAACTCGCGGGCAGCGCGTACGGGACGTACGGCGTCGCGCGCCCGAAAAGACCGGCCATCGTCGTGTACGGCGGGACGGCGACCCCGTTCGCGCTGAATCCCGCGACCTTGCCGTAGCTCAGTCGCAGCGTGAACGTCGCATCGGGATCGACGCTCGTCCCGAGGATCGCGAAGCGCGCGTTCGCGATCTTCTCCGCGGCCGCGCGCGTCGGTGCCGTGACGAGCGTCTCGCCGCGCTTGCGAAGGGCGCGCGCGCTCGGGTCGAGGCGCTTCGCGTAGACGATCATCGAATCGGTCGACGCGTCGATCGCCGCCTCGCCGCCTTTGTACAGTGCTTCACGAACTTTCGGATCGGCGAGTTTCGTCCCCGCGATCAGGCGCTCGGCGAGGACGTCCGGCGATTCCTTTCCGAGCAGGTCGTGCACGAGCGGTGAATCGGTACCGAGCGATTGCCGCGCGTAGGAAAGTCCGAAGGCGAGCGACGTGCGCTCGAGGTCGGGATAGATCGGGACGGCCGCCGTCAACCCTTGTTCTACCGTCGCGAGACCCTGATCCGTAAACTCCGGGAGCCGTTCGCCGTTGGGTTTCGTGCGTTCGGCCGCGGCTCGCACGAGCGTGCGCGCGTAATCGAGGAGTTGCGTCCGGAAGACGCCGCTGAGTGCGCGCTGCTCGAGATCGATCTGCACGCGGATCGGCTGGATCTTCGCGATATCGTCCCAGGCGCTGCCGGCCTGCGCCTGCAACTTCGGATTCGCCGCGACCGCGGCCCGGAGACGATTTTCGGCATCGACTTTTTGCGCGAAGAACGCGGGATCTTCGAGTGCGCCTTGCTCGCCGACGAACGCCTTGTACGAATTCTCGACGTAGAACAGCGTCTCGTGCGCTTCGCGCGATTGCTCGGGGCCGCGCAACGTAAACTCGCCGAGCATACCGCGAATCTGGCCGAGTTCCGGTACGAGCGCCGGATAGAAATAGCGGCGCTCGTAATCGAGTTGCGAGACGGTGAGTTCGCGGTCGGTCTGACCCGGATTTCCGGCGACGAACACGAGATCGTTCGCCTTCGAGCCGTTCGCGCTCCACTTCAGATACTGCGGCGTCGCGGCGGGCTTCCCGTTCTCGTACGCGCGCAAGAGCCCGATATCGAAATCGTAGCGCGGAAAATTGAAGTTATCGGGATCGCCGCCGAATTGCGCGACCGCATATTCGGGTGCGAACACGAGCCGCACGTCCGTGTATTTTTTATAGTGATAGAGATCGTACACGCCGCCGTGATAGAGCGAGACGACCTCACAGAGGACCGCGGGATCCGTGCCGCAGCTCTTCTCGAGACGCGCATTCGCCGCGCGCAGCGCCGCGTTCGCGGGTTCGCCCGTCTTCGTGCCGACCGCCGCGCGGACGGTCGCGGTCACGTCTTCGATGCGATCCAAACGATCGAGTTCGAAATCGGGACACGTCCGTTCGTCGGGGAGCGCGTTTGCGAGAAACCCCGTCGTGACGAAGTTTTGCTGCGGCGTCGAGAGTTGCCCGACGCAGCCGACGACGCAATGGTGGTTCGTCATCACGAGGCCTTGCGGCGAGATGAACGATGCGCTGCAGCCCTCGGCGATGCGGACCGACGAGGATCGCACGTGGTCCAGGAACGCCGCCGACGGCGTGAAGCCGTAGGTCTGCGCGACCTTCGCGGACGGGAAGTTATCGAACGTCCACATGCCTTCGTCCGCGAGGACGGGAGAGACGGCGAAAACGGCGAGGATCAGAGAAGCGAGCGCAAAGCGACGTATCACGATGCATCATTGGACGCCGGAGCCGCCGCCGCATGCATCACCGGTTTCGCGCCGTGCGGTGCCGCCGCTCGACGCGCCGTTCGCGATCGTCTGCGATGCGAGGAGCGCTGCTCCCGCGATGCTGAGCACGACGAGCGCGAGCGCCGCGTGGATCCCGAAGCGATCGGCGGCGAGCCCGATCGCGGGCGGCCCGACGAGGAACCCGACGTAGCCGACGGTCGATACCGTCGCGATCCCGACCCCGGGCGGGACGCGCGGATCGGCGCCCGCGCGGCCGAACACGATCGGGACGACGTTCGCGAGCCCGATGCCGACGAGCGCGAAGCCGAGATACGCCGACCACACGGCGTGCACCAGCAGCGCGAACGCGAGCGCGAGCGCGGCGAGCGCCGCTCCGGCGACGAGCGTCCGGCGCGGCCCGAACCGCCCGACGATCGCATCTCCCGTCGCGCGGCCGACGCCCATCATCACGCTGAACGCACCGAAGCCGATCGCGCTCGCAGCCGCGCCGACGCCGAGCGAGGTGCGCAGGTAGATGCCGCTCCAGTCGGCCATCGCTCCCTCGCCGACGAGGCCGAGGAACGCGAGCATTCCGAGCGAGAGGAGCGCGGGATCGCGCCACGCGGCGGGCATCGTGCCGTCGCGCGGTGCTCGCGCGGTCGCATCGCGGTTCGGCGCGTCGCGCACGAGCCCGAACGCTGCGGCAAGCGCGACGAGGAGGCAGAGGATCGCGAACGTCGCACCGTCGCGCTCGAGGCCGAGACCGCGCGAGATCATCGCGGCGGAGAACGCGGCGCCGATCAGTCCCGCGAAACTGAAGACGGCATGGAACGACGAGAGGATCGGCCGCGCGTATTCGCGTTGCAGCGCGACGGCCTGGGCATTGATCGCGACGTCGAAGGCACTATACGTCGCGCCGATGACGACGATCGCGACGGCGAACGCGATGCCGTTCGGTGCGAAGAACGGGAGCACGAGCGTCGCGCCGGCGCAGAGCGAAGCCGCGATGCAGATCGATCGGCTGCCGATGCGGCCGATCGAACGGCCGATCAGCGGCATCGTGACGAGCGAGGCGCACGACCCCCCGAGCAGGCTCAGCCCGATCGCTCCGTCGGAGAGCGCGAGGTGCGTCTTGAAGAGCGGGAGATGCGCGATCCACGCGCCATAGCCGAAACCGTTGGCGAAGAAAACCGCGCCGACCGCCGAGCGCGCGATCGACCGTTCTCGAACCGTCACCCGGTTCGTTACCCGAGCGCCGCTCGCCGAATCCGATGCGTCGCGAACCGGAAAACGCGGCCCGCACGAGCCGCGTTTTCGATGGTGCTTCGGGCTTTACGAGCGTCTTGGCGCGGCGGAGAAACGCCTCGTCGTCGCATCGACGATCAGCGCGAAGAGCGCGAAGGTGAAACCGATGACCGCGAGCATCGTGAGGACACGCGAATCTCGGATGACGGCGGATGCGATGCAGACGCCGAGCACGCTCCCGAGCAGATACCGCGTCCGATGTCCGAGATCGACCGCGAACGATAGCGCGAGCGCGATTGCGGCGAGGACCGGCAAAATCATCTGCGACGTCTCCATCTCACACGTCTACCCATCGCGGCAGACCGGTCGGCGATCGTATGCGTCAGCCCGCCCCCGAAAAAGGAGGGCAACCGAGCTCGTCTGGCTCGATCCGTTACCGGTTCTCCACTTATTTACAAAAAGAACTATTATTTACAATATCTTGACGTTACGGTGCAACTCAGTTTCATACGCGTGTACGAGCCATCGCGCGTTCCAGGCCGATCCCCCGGACGGAGCCGTGTTCGTTGAGCGCAGTTCCGTCTTCTACGGCGAATGAAGTCGGTCGCCGCTCCCCCCGTTTCAGGTCAAGGAAACCAATCGCACGCTAGGAAAACGCGCAGTATCCCGTAGGGCAACGATTTTCGTAAGGATTCCGCGTGTTTACAATAAAGTTTCGTGCTTCGCTATCGGCCGTCACGCTCGGGGCGGCGGTGCTTCTCGGCTCGGTGTCTCCCGCCGTCTCGCAGGTTGCGGTTGCGACCGCAACGCCGCCTCCGCCGTCGATCGTCTTCGGGCAGCTGTTTCGCGACGTTCAACTCGCGCAGGTTTTCCCAGATCAGAAAACCTTCTGCGACGCGATCCCCGAACAGTCGCCGGCGGTGATCCTCGCCGCATACGCGGCGCAGAAGGGAAAGCCGGGCTTCTCCTTAGCCGCATTCGTCGCGGCGCATTTCAAGATGCAGACGGGCACGCCGGTCGTCCTTCCCGCGGCACCCGGCGTCTCCGCGCAAACGTACATCGCCGGGCTTTGGAACACGCTGCAAGAGAACACGCTCGCCGTCGACGGTAACGCTCCCAACGCATCGTTGCTGCAGTTGCCGCATCCGTTCGTCGTCCCCGGCGGCCGCTTCTCGGAGATGTATTACTGGGATAGCTATTTCACCATGCTCGGCCTCGAAGCCGACGGCCGCCACGACGTCGTCGAGAACATGATCGCCGATTTCGCGCACGAGATCGACGCGTACGGCCACATCCCCAACGGTAATCGGACCTACTATCTGAGCCGTTCGCAGCCGCCGTTCTTCGCGAAGATGATCGACTTGCTCGCCGAGCGCGACGGGCCGAGCGCCTACGTGCGCTACCTTCCCGAGCTCGAGCGCGAATACGATTACTGGATGGCCGGCTCCGATCGCATCGCACCCGGGCAGGCCTACCGGAACTCCGTGCGCTTACCGAACGGGCTCGTGCTCAATCGCTACTGGGACGAGCGCGACGTTCCGCGTGACGAGTCCTATCTCGAAGACGTGACGACCGCGGCGTCCACGAAACGCCCCGCGGCCGATCTCTACCGCAACCTGCGAGCGACGGCCGAATCCGGTTGGGATTTCAGCTCCCGCTGGCTCGCGGACGGCAAGGATCTCTCGACGGTACAGACCTTGAGCATCTTGCCCGTCGATTTGAATAGTCTGCTCGAACATCTCGAAGCGACCATCGCGCACGGCTATTCCTTGCGCGGCGGCCGGGGCGATCGCCTTCGCGCGGTCGCGTTCCAACTGCGAGCCGATATCCGCGCGGCCGCGATCCGCCGACTGTTCTGGAACGATCGGCTTGGCATCTTCGAAGACCTCAATTGGCAGCAGGGCGGGCTGACGAATCGGCCCTCCGCCGCGACGCTCTATCCGCTCTTCTTCGACATCGCCACGCACGAGCAGGCGGAGAAGATCGGTCAAGCGGTCAACGGGACGTTCCTCGAACCGAACGGCCTCGCGACCACGCTCACGCTCTCCGGACAACAGTGGGATCAGCCCAACGGCTGGGCGCCGCTGCAATATATCGCCGTCTCCGGATTACGCGATTACGGCCAGGCCGCGCTCGCAAAGACGATCGCACAGCGCTGGATCAACGTCGACCTCGTCGTCTTCGGCTCGTCGAGAAAGTTCGTCGAGAAATACGATCTGCTGACCTCGAGCGGTGGCGCCGGCGGCGAGTATACGACGCAGATCGGCTTCGGATGGACGAACGGCGTCCTCCGCAAACTGATGACGCTCTATCCGTAAGAACGTCTTCGGAACGTCTTCCGTATCGCGACCGTCGAGCGGATGCCTCGCCGGTCGCGAGCGCGGTAATCGCGGTTCCGACGACCATGCCGGGGCCGGCCTCCGCGTTTGCGGTTCTTCGCGCTACGTGCCTCGAGAAGACCACCACGGCGCGTACGGGGTCTTCGCAACGCGCTTTCGATTGTAGTCGGGGGCGCCGTCGGTCCACCAGACGTCGCCTCGTTCGCCGAGCGCACGCTTCACGCGATCGACCTCGTCGTGAGCGCGCGTCTCCGCATCGACATCCTCCTCGCGCCGCGCCTCCGCGACGCCACGCCGAGCGCTCATCAGCTCGTGAACGAGTCGCTCCCGGACGCCGTCGGAAAGCGCCGGATTCGCGGCGCGCCAGAGGATCCCACGGACGACGATGTATCGCCCGTCCGGAGTCCGCGGCGGCCCGCCTGCGTCTCCCGGCTGCGGCGCGCCGGTATCAGCCGGCGAGTTGGATCCGCGCGTTCGCGAAGTCGATGATCGATTGTTCCCGCGCGAACTCCGCCGATTGTGGGGCTGCGGCTTTTTGGCGTTCGGTCGCAGCTTCGAGATCGGCGCGCGCAGCCGACGCGTCGACCTTGTCGCGCTTGATCGCGGCATCGACGAGGACGGTGAGGCGATCGGGGAGCGCCTGCAAGAAACCCTCGCTCGTCGCGAACTCCAGGCGCTCTCCGCCCGCGACGTTCGCGCGCAAGATCCCCGGCCGCAACGCCGTCAAAAACGGCGCGTGCGACGGCAGAATGCCTTCTTCGCCTTCGGTGCCGACCGCGATCACGAGCTCGGCATCACCCTCGAAGGCGACTTCGATCGGTGTGATGAGCCGGAACGGAATCGTGTTTGCCATTACTTGTTCGTTTCGCCGAGTTTGTCGGCGTTTTGCTTGACCTCGTCGATGCCGCCGGCCATGTAGAACGCGGCCTCGGGGAGCTCGTCGAGCTTGCCGTCGAGGACTTCGGAGAACGCGGCGATCGTGTCTTCGAGCTTGACGTACTTGCCTTCGCGACCCGTGAACTGCTCGGCGACGAAGAACGGCTGCGAGAAGAGGCGCTGCATGCGGCGCGCGCGGCCGACGATGACCTTGTCGTCTTCGGAGAGCTCCTCGACGCCGAGAATCGCGATGATGTCCTGGAGATCCTTGTAGCGCTGCAGCGTCTCTTGCACGCCGCGCGCGACGCGGTAATGCTCGTCGCCGATGATCTGCGGATCGAGGATACGCGAGCTCGATGCGAGCGGATCGACGGCCGGATAGATGCCGAGTTCCGAGATCTGGCGCGAGAGCGCCGTCGTCGCGTCGAGATGGCCGAACGTCGTCGCGACGGCGGGATCGGTGTAATCGTCGGCCGGCACGTAGACGGCTTGTACCGAGGTGATCGAGCCCTTGTGCGTCGACGTGATGCGCTCTTCGAGCGCGCCCATCTCGGTGAAGAGCGTCGGCTGATAGCCGACGGCCGAGGGCATACGGCCCATCAGTGCCGAGACTTCGGAACCCGCCTGCATGTAGCGGAAGATGTTGTCGATGAAGAGCAGCACGTCCGCGCCCTTCTCGTCGCGGAAGTACTCCGCCATCGTGACGCCCGTCTGCGCGATACGAAAACGCACGCCCGGCGGCTCGTCCATCTGCCCGAAGACGAGCGCGGTCTGCGCGAGCACGCCCGACTCTTTCATCTCGAGCCACAGGTCGTTGCCCTCGCGCGTGCGCTCGCCGACGCCGGTAAAGACCGAGAAGCCCTTGTGGACCTGCGCGATGTTGCGGATGAGCTCCTGAATGAGGACCGTCTTTCCGACGCCCGCACCGCCGAAAAGTCCGACCTTGCCGCCGCGCGTGTAGGGCGCCATCAGGTCGATGACCTTGATCCCGGTCTCGAAGATCTTCGGGGTCGGGTCTTGCGCCGCGAAGTTCGGGGCGTCGCGGTGGATCGGCCACATCGCGGCGGCCGCGACCGGTTCGTCGGAGTCGATCGCTTTGCCGAGGACGTTGAAGATGCGGCCGAGGGTCGCTTCGCCGACCGGGATCGTGATCGGCGCGCCCGTGTTGTTGACGCTCTGGCCGCGCACGAGGCCGTCCGTCGAGCCCATCGCGAGACAGCGCACGGTGTTGTTGCCGAGCTCGTCCTGCACTTCGAGAACGAGCCGGCGTGCCGCCGTCGCCGTGCCGCCGAGTTGCACGGCCGAGCCGTTGCCGTTTCCGTTCGCACCACCGGCGAGCGCGTTCTTCGAATCGTTCGAGATCTCGACCGTCAGCGCGAAGTTGATCGACGGGAGGCTTTCGGCCGTGAACTCTACGTCGACGACGTTGCCGAGAACTTGAACGACTTTGCCGGTGTCGGTTGCGGTAGCGGTGGTTGACATTGGTTCTTTCCTTTACGATTCGGTGCTTGACACGAACGCGAATGATTCTCGGTGGAAGACGGAGCCGGCTCGGGCGGCGGGTCTACCCGGTCTGCGCTTCGGCGCCGCCGACGATTTCGAGCATCTCTTTGGTGATCGCGGCTTGGCGTGCTTTGTTCATGGCGAGCGTGAGATCGTCGAGCAACTTGCCGGCGTTGTCCGTCGCATTGGTCATCGCGATCAACTGTGCCGCGTAGAACGCGGCGTCGGTCTCGAGCATCGCGGAGAAGATCGTGAACTCGAGATACTTCGGGAGGAGCCGGGTCAGCACGGCTTCGGGCGACGGTGCGAACTCGACGGCGGTACGCGGGCCCGTTTGCGGCTCGGCGTCGTTCTTCTCGGCGACGATCGGCACGAGCGTCTTCGTCTCGGGCCGTTGCGAGAGCATCGAGACGAGCTTCGGCGCGACGAGCACGATCTCGGAGATCTTACCGCCGGTGAAATCGTCGGTGACTTTCGAGGCGATCTCTTTCGCGGTCGCGAGTTTCTCTTGCGTCGAGAGCGACCACGCTTCGGCCGTCTCGAAGCGCGTACGACGGGTCGCGTTGCGCGCCTTGTTGCCGACCGCGTAATAGACGACGTCGCCGCTTTGATCGCGCGTGAAGAGTTCGGCCGCGCGCACGACGTTGGAATTGAACGCGCCCGCGAGCCCCTTGTCGGCCGTCATCACGATGACCCCGACCGGCGCGCCCTCTTTGCCGGGCTTCATGAACGGATGGTCGACGGAGCCGACCGCCGACATCAAGTCGCGGAGCATCTCGCCGAGCGCCGCCGCATACGGCGACGCCTGTTTTTGAACGGCTTGCGCGCGACGGATCTTCGCGGAGGCGACCTGTTTCATCGCCTTCGTGATCTGCTGCGTGTTCTTGAGCGATTTGATCCGATCGCGGAGATCGCGAACGCTAGGCATCGCGGCCTCCCAGCATGGCGCGATGAGTCGCCGCTTTCCGATCGCTCGTACGTAGGGTGTGCGCCATCAGAATGATTTGTTGAACTCTTCGATCGCCGCAACGAGCGGTTTATCGTCTTTGAGCGCGCCCGTTTCGGCGATGCCCTTCGTGATCTCCGGATGCTTCTCGTGCAAGAAATCGACGAAGCGATGCTGCCAGTCTTGCAATTTGAGCGTCTCGATCTTCGTGAGATAGCCCTTGGTCGCGGCGTAGATGACGACGACCTGATCCTCGACCGATTGCGGCTGATATTGCGGCTGTTTGAGGATCTCCGTAATCTTCTCACCGCGCGTCAGCGTCGCTTGGGTGTTCTTGTCGAGGTCAGACGAAAGCTTCGCGAACGCGGCGAGTTCGCGGTACTGCGCGAGGTCGAGCTTGAGCTGACCCGCGACCGACTTCATCGCCTTCGTCTGCGCGGACGACCCGACGCGCGACACGGAGATGCCGACGTCGACCGCGGGGCGGACGCCCTGGAAGAAGAGCGTCGTCGTGAGGTAGATCTGGCCGTCGGTGATCGAGATGAGGTTCGTCGGGATGTACGCCGAGACGTCGCCCGCCTGCGTCTCGATGATCGGCAGCGCGGTCAGCGAACCGCCGCCCTTTTCATCGGAGAGCTTCGCGGAGCGTTCGAGCAGCCGCGAATGCAGGAAGAAGATGTCGCCCGGATACGCTTCGCGTCCGGGCGGTCGGCGCAGCAGAAGCGAGACTTCGCGATAGGCGATCGCGTGCTTCGTGAGATCGTCGTAAATGATGAGGACGTCTTTGCCGTCGTACATCAGCTCTTCGGCCATCGCGCACCCGGCGTACGGGGCGATGTATTTGAGCGCGGGCGAATCCGACGGCGACGTCGTGACGATCGTCGTGTACTCCATCGCGCCTTCCATCTCGAGCCGCGATGCGAGCGCCGAGATGTTCGAATTCTTCTGGCCGATCGCGACGTAGATGCAGAAGACGTCGCGGCCTTTTTGATTGATGATCGTATCGATCGCGATCGCCGTCTTGCCGACCTGACGGTCGCCGATGATCAGCTCGCGCTGACCCTTGCCGATCGGGATCAGCGCGTCGATCGCGCGGATACCGGTCTGCATCGGCTGTTTGACCGGCTGACGCTCGATGACGGTCGGCGCCGTCTGTTCGATCGTGCGATATTTCGTCGCCTGGATCGTGCCCTTGCCGTCGACGGCGTTGCCGAGCGGATCGACCACGCGGCCGAGGAGCGACGAGCCGACCGGGACCGAGGCGATGCGGCCGGTCCGCTTGACCTGCATGCCCTCTTTGATCTCGACGTCGGGACCGAGGATGATCACGCCGACGTTATCCTCTTCGAGGTTGAGCGCGATGCCTTGCAGGCCGTTCGGGAATTCGACGAGCTCCGATTGCTGCACGGCTTCGAGGCCGTACACGCGCGCGATGCTCGATCCGACTTCGATGACCGTTCCGACCTGATCTTCATGAACGTCGGCGTTGAAGTTTTTGATCTGGCTCTGGAGGATCGATGCGATTTCGTCGGCGTTGATCATGGTGTCGTCCTATCGTTGAGGTTCGTCGCGAAGAGGTCTCGTGCGATGTCGTCGATCCGAGCGGCGAGCGAGCCGTCGACCTGACGATCGTGCGTCGTGATCCGCAGGCCGCCGAGCAGACTCGGATCGATCCGCGTGGAGACGTCGTACGTCGTCCCGGCCGACCGGCCGAGCCGCGCGACGATCGCTTCGATATCGCCGCCGACCAGCTCGCGCGCGCTCACGATCTCGAGACGTTCTTTGCCGGCCGCCGCAAGTGCGAGCTCGTCGTAGGCATCCGCGATCCCGGGGAGGATCGCTTCGCGGCGCTTGCGCACGAGCAGCAGCACCGTATTGAGGGCGATCTCGCCGAGCTTCCCGGCGAAGACGCTTTTGAGCAGCGCCTCTTTTTTGGAGCGTTCGAACACGGGCGAGAGATAGAAGCGGCGCACGTCGTCGTTGCCGTAGATCGCGTTTTTCGCGGCGCGGACGTCGGAACCGACGGCAGCGATCCCGTCGCTCGCGCGAGCGAGCTCGAAGACGGCCGTCGCATATCTGCGCGCGAGCGCTTGACTCTGCATTAGCGCCCTCCCCGATCCGCCACGTCGACGGTATCGTCGATTATGCGACGGTTCGTCGCATCGTCGACCTTCGTCGCCGCCTCACGAGCGATCGCGACGGCGCGTTCCAACAGATCGCTCCGCAAGCGTTCGCGCGCCGCGGCTCGCGAACGATCGAGTTCGCCGTCGGCGTTTCGGATGATGCGCTCGCTCTCGTTGCGGGCGCTCGTCGTGATACGTTCGCGAACGCGCGCCGCCTCGCTCTGTCCGCTCGCGAGGATCTCGCGTGCGTCGCTATCGGCCGTCGTGACGTCGGCCTGTGCCGTCGCGATCGCGGCTTTCGCTTCGTCACGCCGGCGTTCGGCTTCCGCGAGCTCGGCGTTCTTACGCTGCTGCGACGCGATGACGTTCGGTGCGATGAAACGGCGCCAGAGCAGCACGAGGACGACGACGAACGCGATCGCCGCGACGGCTTGACTGTAGAGCGCGAGCGACTCGTAGAACCCGTCGCTCACGCGCGCGCTCCCGTCGCTCGATCGAGCAGCGTCTTCGCGAGCGCTTCCGAGAGGGAACGCTCGTTCGCCTTCGCGGCTTCGAATTCGCGCGCGACCGTTCGCCGCGCGTCGTCCGCGATCGCCGAGCCCCGCTCGGTCGCCGCGGCGATGACGCTATCGGCTTCGGCTTCGGCCGCGCCGCGTGCGGCGACGATCGTCTCCTCGGCCTTGCGGCGCGCGGCGACGCGCCGTCCGTCGGCGGCGCCGCGCAGCTCGCCCGACTGACGCTCGAAGCGTTCGAGATCGTTCTTGACGCTATCGATATACGCGCGACGCTTCTTGAGCGCAGCGCCGACCGGCTTCAAAAACACCACGTTCAACAGCGCGATAAAAATCACGAAGTTTATCAGTTGGACCCAGAACGTGTTGTCGACCGAAAGGAACATCGAAGCCTAATTAGTGGGACAGGTGCGACATGAGATTCGGGACGTTGACGACGACGAGCAACAGATAGAATGCGAGCCCGAGACCGATGATCGGGAACGCTTCGAGCACGCCGACGCCGAGGAAGAGGAACGTGAAGATGTTCGGGCGCGCTTCGGGCTGGCGGGCGATCGCTTCGACGGCCTTCGAGGCGACGATACCGTCTCCGACGGCCGAGCCGAGGGCGACGCCGAGGATGATGAGACCGAACGCGAGGATCGCCGCGGCGGCAACTAAGCTCTCTGAGCTCACGTGATTGAACCTTTCTCGAGTGTACGGAGGTCCGGGAAGGCCCGGCCTATGCGTTGTTGAGTGCTGCGGCCGGGGCCGGACCCGTGGGTGGCTTCGCAGGCGACGCGTGGTCGTCCGCGTGCTCGTCGTGCGACGTCGAGAGTGAGAGGTACACGATGCCGAGCAACGTGAACACGAACGCCTGGATCGTCCCCACGAAGAAGTTGAAAAATTGGATGAAGAACGGGAGGATGCTCACCGCGATCGAGAGCGGGAACGGCCCGATGAAGACTTTCGCCGTCGTGATCGACGCGATGATGATGAAGAGCAGCTCGCCGACGAAGATGTTGAAGAACAGGCGCAGTGCGAGCGTCGCCGGGCGGCCGATCTCCTCGAGGAAATTGATCGGGAAGAGCACCGGAAACGGTTTGAAGAAGTGCGCGAACGCGCCCATCCCGTTTTGGCGGATACCGACGACCCAGGTCATCAGCCAGACGAAAAGCGCGAGCGGGAGCGCCGTGTTGAGATCGCCGGTCGGCGAACCGCCGAAGGGCAGGCCGAACGCCTTGAACGGAAAGATCCCGAACTGATCGAGCAGGAAGACGAACACGAACAGCCCGATGAAAAACGGCACGAAGGGTTCGCCGCCGCGGCCGAGCGATCCGTAGACCATGTCGGCGACGTACGAGATGATCCCCTCGAAGACGGTCTGCGTCTTGTTCGCCGCGGTCGAGCGATAGCTGCGGCCGACGAGGCCGAGCACGACGAGTGCGACGATCATCGCGAGCCACGTCGTGACGATCGTGTCGCCATGCACGTTTCCGAGGAGCGGGAGATGCCACAGGGTGTGGCTGCCGATCTCTTCTTTCAACCTAGCTTCGTCCGGACTGCGCGCGCGACGAGTGCCGCGTAGAGCGCGAGGGGCATGAAAAACCCGAGAAAGTATGCGGCCATCGTCCACCACGGCCCGTGAAGTGCGAATTCGACGGGCACGATTCCGAAAACGCCGATACGGAGGATACTTGAGACGACGAACGTCGTGACGTTGCGATGATCGGCGAGCCGTTCGTTGCCGCGCATCGTGAGCAAAGCGTTTGCGATTCCGCACCCGGCGCCGACGACGAGTGCGACGGCGGCGATCGGTGACTTCGTCAACACGGCGAGCGCGCCGACCAACGCCAAGAGGACGGACCACGCAGCCATCGGTCGTTTGCGATCGTAATAAGCACGCAATTCGGCCTCTGACACGGCGGGTTCGCTTTACGGGTTCCCGGTTGCGTTCCCTCTCTGGATAGCCGGAGTTTTCGTTCCCATTTTCGCATGACGCGATCGAAAACGCCGTGCGACGGTGCATTGAGCAGCGCTGCTACGGATCTCCGGCGACGAACTCCGCCGGATAGTCGCCGCCGCGACGTCGCGCGAGGAGCCACCCGGCGAGACGCTCCGATGCCCGGCCGTCGCCGTACGGATTGCTCGCCCGCGACATCCGCGCGTAGGCGACTTCGTCGCGCAGCAGGCGCGTCGCCGCATCGACGATCGCCGCGCGATGCGGCCCGACGAGCTCGAGCGTCCCCGCTTCGAGGCCCTCCGGGCGCTCCGTTTCGTCGCGCATCACGAGCACGGGCTTGCCGAGGCACGGCGCCTCTTCTTGCAAGCCGCCGCTATCGGTGAGCACGAGTCGCGAGCGCGCGATCGAATGGACGGTCACGTCGTAGGGCAGCGGGTCGACGAGCGCGACCCCGGGGATCGCACCGAGCCGCGCGCGCACGACCGGTCCGACGTGCGGGCTCGGATGGACCGGGAAGAGGATCTGCGGTCTCTCCGGCAGCGCCGCGATCTCGGCGAGCGCGTCGCAGATCTCCGGCATCTTCGCATGATTCTCGCGGCGATGCGCCGTCACGAAGATCCACGGCCGCTCCGGATCGAGCGTCTCCCACGCGGGCGTGCGCGAGAGCGGATCGGCGTTCGCGACGCGGAGGAACGCGTCGATCACCGTGTTCCCGGTGACGATCACGTCGGCCGGATCGACGTTCTCGGCTTCGAGATTGCGGCGCGACCGCTCGGTCGGCGCGAAATGATAGCTCGCGAGCCGGCCGGTGAGGCGGCGATTCATCTCCTCGGGGAACGGCTCCCAGATCGTCGAGGTCCGCAGGCCCGCCTCGACGTGCCCGACCGGGATCTTCGCATAGAACGCCGCGAGCGCGGCCGCGGTGCTCGTCGACGTATCGCCGTGCACGAGCACGACGTCGGGCCGGCGCTCGCGCAGCACCCGCTCCATCCCCTCGAGCACGCGCGTCGTGATCTGCGTGATCGTCTGATCGTGACGCATGATATCGAGATCGTCGTCCGGTGCGATCGCGAAGAGCGCGAGCAGATCGTCGAGCATCTGCCGGTGCTGCGCCGTCACGCACACGAGCGCGTCGATCCCCGCCTGCGCGCGCAACGCCTGCACGACGGGCGCCATCTTTATGGTGTCGGGGCGCGTGCCGAACACGGTCATCACGCGCAGCGGTGAATCGGACATCGACGCGCCTACAGGATGCCGGCGATGTGAACGTGATGCGGGGCGCCCGACGAGAGCAGCCATGCGACCATGCCGAGCACGAACGAGACGGCGTAGATCAGGAGCACGGCCTGCTTCACGTTGAGCCCGAAACGAAAGACGAGGATGTGATGGAAGTGCCCGCGATCGGGCTCCGTGATCGCACGCCCCGCGCGCACGCGGCGCACGATTGCGGCGGCCGTATCGAAGACCGGCAGGGCGAGCGCGACGAGCGGCACGATCAGGCTGACGGCGACCGCGACCTTCGCCGTGATCAGCAGCGAACTCGTCGCGAATACGTAGCCGATGAAGAGCGAGCCCGTATCGCCGAGGATGATCTTCGCGGGATTGAAGTTCATCGGTAAGAAGCCGAGCGCGCCGCCGATCAGCGCGCAGAGCACGAGCGCCGCCCCGATATGACCGTGCATCGACGCGATCGCGAGCAAGAAGACGCCCGAGATCGCGGTCACGCCCGCGAGCAGCCCGTCGAGGCCGTCGAGAAAGTTGATCGCGTTCATCATCCCCAGATACCAGATGAGCGTGAGCGGATAATCGACATACGGCGGCAGCACGACGTACTGCGCCGTCCCCGGCACTTTGAAATCGGGGATGTGGAAGCCGTACACCATCGAGATGACCGCGACGACGATCTGCGCGAGGAACTTCGTCCGCGGGCGCATCCCCATGATGTCGTCCCACACGCCGACGAGCATGATGAGCGTTCCGCCGAACAGCAATCCGAAAAAGTCTTGCGTGTCGTTCGCGCTGTGGAAGAGCGCCGTGTGCAGCGCGAATCCGATCGCGACGAAGAGCGCGGAGACGACGCCGAGGTAGACCGCGAGCCCGCCGATGCGGGGTTTCGGTTCCGCGTGCATGCGGCGATCGTCGACGACGTCGAGCGCGCCGACCTTGAGCGCGAGTTTGCGAACCTGCGGCGTCGCGACGAACGCCGTGAAGAATGCCGTCAGGACGGTCAGCGTGTAGAGCGCTTGCAGGTTCACGAGCGGACGCTCGTGCGCGCGCCTTCGAGCGACGCGAACGGCACGAGCGCGACGCCCGCCTCGGCGAGCAGCCGTTGCGAGAACGCATCGGCGTACGGAGCATCGTACACGATCCGGACGATCCCCGCGCTGATGAGCAGCTTCGCACAATTCACGCACGGCTGATGCGTGCAATACGCGGTCGCGCCCTCCAAGCCCACGCCGTGCAGCGCGCCCTGCACGACGGCGTTCGCCTCGGCATGCGTCGAGCGGACGCAGTGATTATCGACGAGTTCGCAGCCGATCTCGGCGCAGTGCGCGACGTTGCGCGGTGCGCCGTTGTAGCCGGTCGTCAGGATGCGATGCTCGCGCACGAGCACCGCGCCGACGCTCGCCCGAGGACAGGTCGCCCGCGTCGCGACCGTCCGCGCGACGTCCATGAAGTATTCGTCCCACCCCGGCCGCATCTCGGCTACGATTCGAGCGCCGCTCGAAAAATCACCCCGAAGCGTTTGACCGCACGGGTCGTCGCACCCGTCACCTCCGGCGCCGCCGTTCGCGGTCGCAACGGGTCTGCCGGGCCCATTGGTTCGCTAGCTAAGCATTTCGCGAGCGAGCGCACGTCTATCGCGCGCGCCGGTAGCTCGCCGGGACCGACGACGCGCTGCCGAACATGCGGTCGCCCGCATCGCCGAGCCCGGGGGCGATGTAGCCGTGGTCGGTGAGGCGCTCGTCGATCGCGCAGGTCAGGATACGCGCCGTCGGATGGCGTTCGAGGAGATGCGCGATCCCGGCGGGTGCGGCGATCACGCAGAGCAACGCGATCTCGGTCGCGCCGCGGCTGGCGAGCACGTCGAACGCCGCGGCGCCCGAATGCCCGGTCGCGAGCATCGGGTCGAGTGCGAACACGGGGTCGCCCGTGAGATCGTCCGGCAGATTCGCATAGTACGGGACCGCCGCGAGCGTCTCCGGATCGCGAAAAAAGCCCAGATGCGCCACCACCGCGTCGTCGATGACGGCGAGGAACCCCGGCAGCAAGCCGAGCCCCGCCCGCAGGATCGGCGCGACGACGGGCCGCTGCGCGATCCGCGAGACCCGTGCCGCTTCGACGGGCGTGGCCACCTCGGTGATCCGGAGGGCGAGCCCGCGCGTCGCCTCGTAGGCGAGGAACGTTCCGAGCTCCTCGATGAGCCGCCGGAAGATCGGCGGCGGCGTCCGCGCGTCGCGAACGCGTGCCAGCCGATCGGCGACCGCGGGATGATCGACGACGCGCACGCGTTCCACGGGCGAAACGTTCACGCCCGGGATCGTCAATCGCTTCTCGTTCGTCGAACGTTCCATGGAGCAGTAGCGACGAGCACTCGCCGCGTACTGTACGGGTCCATCACCCGCAACGTAAGGGGAACACCGCCGATGCGTCTATCCGATCTCGTCCGCGTCGCCGCCGGCACCGGGCTCACGCTCTGCGCCTCGGCCGCGCTCGCGGCATCGCCGCCGGCGAATTCGTTCGTCGGGACGTACAATATGACGACCTCGAGCGGGTCCGGCGTGCGGTCGACGGAGATCCGGCTCCTCAAAAACGGCGAAGCGACGATGAAGACCGAGTCGTCGGCGCTCTCGATGCGCCCCGAAGCGCGCGCGGCGATGCCGCCGATCATCGAACGCGGGACGTGGCACCGGCAGGGGTCGCGCGCGATCGTGCACATCACCTCGACGAGCAACGTCACCGTCTCCGATCCGTCGCAAAAGCCGGCCTTCACCGACATCGCGTTCTCCCTGCAGGGATGCATCCTGCACCTGGAAGCTACCGACAGCTCGGCCGGCGGATTAGACTTTACGAAGCATGCGTGCCACTAGCGTAGAGCTTTGCGAGTGAAGCGTTCGTGCGCGCGGTCAGCACGTGATCGCGCCAGGCGCCGTCGATGAACAGGTAATCGCGCGCGTAGCCCTCGACGTTGAATCCGAGCGCGCTCAGCAGGCGTCCGCTGCGCAGATTGTGCGGCTGGTAGTTCGCTTCGATGCGATGCAAGCCGAGGGTCGAAAACGCGTGCTCGACGACCGCGCCGACGGCCTCGCGCGCGAGCCCGCGGCCCAGTTCCGCGGCATCGAGCGAGTAGCCGAGGATCGCGCTCTCCGCGACGCCGCGCGTGATCTCCGAGAGCGTGATGCAGGCGACGATTCGCGGGCTCTCGTGCGGCGTCGCGACGTAGCGCGAGCGCGAACTCGCGCGCCCCTCACGCTGCGCGTTCTCGACGAACGATTGCCAATACGGGAGCGTCTCGAAATCGGCGGCGCGCGTCGGCTCCCATGCGGCGAGATGGTCGCGATTGCGGACGTAGTACGCGAGCAGTTCGGCCGCATCGCCGCGCTCGACCGCGCGTACGATCAGGCGCGGCGTCCGAATCACGGAACGTCGAAGCGCGACGTCAATTCGGCGACTCGGTCGCGCAGGCGTTCGATCTGGCGACGCTCGCCGATATCGGTGAGCGCCTCGCCGACGATCTTTCCGATCTCGCGCGCCTCGGCCGAGCCCATCCCGCGCGTCGTGATCGCGGGCGCCCCGATGCGGATGCCGCTCGTGACGAATGCCTTCTGCTGATCGAACGGGATGCCGTTCTTATTGACGGTGATCTTGATCTCGTCGAGATACCCCTCGACCGCCTTCCCGGTGAGGCCCTTCGGGCTCACGTCGACGAGCAGCAGATGCGTGTCGGTACCGCCCGCGACCAATCGCGCTCCGGCACGTTGCAATTCTTCGCCCATGACTTTCGCGTTCTCGAGCACGCGCTCTTGATAGGTCTTGAACTCCGGCTGCTGCGCCTCGTGGAAGGCGACGGCTTTGCCCGCGATCGTCTGCATCATCGGGCCGCCCTGGATCCCGGGGAACACCGACTTGTCGATCTTTTGCCCGAGCTCGGCGCGGCCGAGGATGAGGCCGCCGCGCGGCCCGCGCAGCGTCTTGTGCGTCGTCGTCGTCACCACGTCCGCGAGCGGGACGGGCGAGGGATGCAGCCTCGTCGCGACGAGCCCCGCGATGTGCGCCATGTCGACGAGGAACACCGCACCGATCTCTTTGGCGATCTCGGCGAAGGGCGCGTAGTCCATCGTGCGCGGGTAGGCGCTCGCACCGGCGATGATCATCTTTGGCTTGTGCTCGCGTGCGAGCGCACGAACTTCGTCGTAATCGATGAGCTCGGTGTCGCGACGCACCTTGTAGGCGAACGCGTTGTAGAGCTTGCCGCTGTAACTGACTTTCGTGCCGTGCGTGAGGTGCCCGCCGTGATCGATGGCGAGCCCGAGGATCCCGTCGCCCGGCGCGAGGAGCGCCATCATCACGGCCATGTTCGCCTGCGCGCCCGCGTGCGGCTGAACGTTCGCATACTCCGCGCCGAAGATCGCTTTCGCGCGATCGATCGCGAGCGTCTCCGCGACGTCGACGTATTCGCAGCCGCCGTAATAGCGTTTGCCGGGATACCCCTCGGCGTACTTGTTCGTCAGCACCGAACCCGATGCTTCGCGAACCGCCGCGCTCGTGTAATTCTCCGAGGCGATCAGCTCGAGGTTCTCGCGTTGCCGGCGTTCCTCGTCCAGGACCGCGGCGTGGAGGGCGGGGTCGACCGCCGAAAGCGTACCGTGCTCGAGTACCTGCATTGCCGCCGCTTCTCGCACGAGCACGCGTTTCCCACTAATCTACGAGCGGTCCGCCGTTGACCTGAACGTATCCCGGATACGGCCACGAGGCGGAACCCGCGCTACGATGGGTCCAGTCGATCCCTTGCCGATCGCCGTCGTCGTAGAAACGGCCGCGCACGTTGACGTGATCGCCCGGCACGACGACGAACTCGCCCGTCTCGTCGATGTTGACGACCACCTCGATCGACGCCGATACGCCGTCGGGTCGCACGAAGAAATACTTGTGGCGACCGCTGCGCGAGACGCGCTCGCGCAAGATCCGCGTGACCGTCCCGCAGACGGTCACCTCGGTGTACCGCGCGTGTCGTGCGCCGAGCAACGTGGCGAACGCCGCGTCGTTGCAGGTCGCGGGCGATGCGGCGCTCGCGGAGCCGGAGCGAGTGGCGCACCCGCCGAGTGCGATCAACAGTGCGAGCGCGATACGAAACACGCTGCGGCTTGCGCCCGCGCCGCGGCGTGGACCTGCCGCGGACGGCTTCCACCGCTTCGCGTGGAAGGACCGGGCATGAAAATCGCAACGTCGAGCGCGAGTTTCGCGGCCCTCATCGCACAGGGTCGCCTCACGCAGCTCGAGTGGCTCGACGCGTGCGCGAGCGAACTCGAAGTCGACGGGGTCGTCTTCGACGCCGCGCAATTTCCGCGCACCGACGACGATTATCTCGCGCACCTCAAAAAGCTCGCGACCGATCTCGGCCTCACCGTCGCCGGCTACGCGAGCGACGCACTGCTCGGACCGGATGCGGCGCGCGAACTCGCCGTCGCGAGCGCACTGGGCGCGCCGCTCGCCCTCGGGAAGGCGCCCGCGCGCAGCGACGATCCCAACGCGTGGGGCGCGTTCTCCGAGGCGGTCAAGCATGCCGCCGGCGCGGCGAAGCGGGCGAACGTCACGCTGGCGTTGCGCGCGGCGCCGCGGACGCTCTGCGAATCGGCGAGCGACCTGCGGCGTATCGCGAAGGACGTCGACAGCGCCTGGCTGCGCTTCGCAGCCGATACGAGCGGCGGCGAGGCG
Organism: Vulcanimicrobiota bacterium; assembly: GCA_964658425.1. GTDB lineage: Bacteria > Vulcanimicrobiota > Vulcanimicrobiia > Vulcanimicrobiales > Vulcanimicrobiaceae > CAZZYZ01. The sequence continues at coordinate 21,388 of CAZZYZ010000022.1, forward strand.
GGCGAGACCCGCCACGTCCTGCTCGCGAAGACCGTCATCGCCTTTCACGCAACGGACGAGATCGAGCGCTTCGACCATCTCGAACGTTTTCGCGGCTTCATCGTGCTCGACGGTGCCGCGCCGATCGACGATCGCACGAAATATCACGCGCTCGTCGCGCGCTTCGTGCGGCTCCGGATGCGGCGCCTCGAAGACGTAGCGCCGAGCGCCGCAACGCCTTAGGAAAAGGAGGAAGGTGACCGCCCTGCCGTCTGCAAGCCCGGGTAGAGACCTGCTTAGCAGGTGGGTGCGGCCCGGGCGCCAGGAAGGGTCGGTGATGCCGACCCGCTGTCGTATCCGGAGCTGATGCTCCCTTGGTATTAACGTTGGTCCTACACCAAAGCAAGTACGCGAACGAGCGCAGTCACCGTCCGTCTTGTATTATCGCACTATCGGTCAAGAGGCGTCTGCGACAAACGTACACGCATTTCGGAAAGGGAACAGCGTGAACGAAGCACCGATTCGCGTTTTGCTCGCGGTCAATCGCTACTCTCGGCGCGGACGCGGCGCGGTCGCACGGATCGAACGGGCCCTCAAGACCAGCGGCCACGCGGTTACGATCGTCGAGTGCGATCGCGATCCCGAACGTTTTTCGGCGCGCATCGCACTCGCACGCGACAAGGCCGATGCCGTGGTCATCGGCGGCGGCGACGGCACGATCGTCGCCGCGATTGCCGGTCTGCGCGAGGCGGATCTGCCGCTGCTCATCGTCCCGCTCGGTACCACGAACGAGCTCGCGCGAACGCTCGGGATCCCGAGCGACATCCCGGCCGCCTGTCGCCTGATCGCGACGGGCGTGGTCGAAGCGATCGACGTCGGTTGCGTGAACGGACGATACTACATCAACGAAGCGAGTATCGGTCTCTCCAATCACGTCGTGCGAAATCAGACCGGCGACGTGAAAAGCCGGTACGGGTTACTCTCGATCCCGATCGCCACGATACGGTCGCTGCGCGCGATGCGACCGTATCGCCTCGAAGTCGAACGCGGCGACGAACGGTTTCCGTTTCGTTCCGTGCAGATGACGATCGCGAACAGCAATCGCTTCGGCGGGTTCGTGCACGACGACGATGCGAGCATCACCGACGGCGCGCTCAGACTCTACACGATCAATCTCGAGCGTTGGTGGCAGGGACTCTCGATCATCATGGCCGTCGCACTCTCGCGCTTTCCGAAATCGCGCTACGTCACGCGGCTGCACGGCGATCGCTTCGTCGTCCGTTCGCGGAGCCGGCACAGCGTGTTCGCGGACGGCGAGTTCGTGACGTATACGCCGGCCGAATTCTCCGTCATCCCGAAGGCGCTGCGCGTCTACACGCCGCCGTCGGCGACGCCGTGAATCCGTTCACGCCGACCGCGTTCATCCCGCGCATCGAGCAGCTCGCGTTCTCGAAATTACGTGCCGACGGCGTGCGCGGGATCATCGTCGATCTCGATAATACGCTCGTCGGCTATCGCGCGCTCGCACCCGCCCCCGAGATCGTCGCCTGGATCGCGGAGGCACGCGCGCACGACATCAAAATCGTTATGGTCACGAACAATGCGACGCCGTGGGCGGTCGACATCGCGAATCAGCTCGCGCTCCCGATCGTCCCCCGCGCGCGCAAACCGTTGCCCGGCGGCTTCGCGCGCGCCGTGTGCATGATGGACCTTCGACGCGAAGACGTCATCGTGATCGGCGATCAACTGTTCACGGATATCCTCGGCGCGAAGATCGCGGGTCTGCGCACGATCCTCGTCGATCCGCTCGTGCGCCGCGATCCGTGGAACACGCTGCCGCTGCGGCTCCTGGAACGCGCGCTGTTACGCGACTTCCCGCGCACGCAGACCGCTCTCGCCGACAAAGAGGGGCTCTAGCCGAAGATCCGGCGCCCCCGGCGTCGGCCGCCCTGCGGAAGCGCAACAGGCATGCGGGCTCGTTCTTTGCGAATACGGTGACGGGCTCGCGCTCACGCGGAGCCCGCTCTCGTTTTCGGAGGCCGTCGTTTGCGATCACCTGCCATCGACGCGCGGTCGGAACTCACGCTGCGCGGCCTGTTTCTCGGAGCCGCGATCACGCTCGTGTTCACCGCCGCGAACGTCTATCTCGGCCTCAAAGTCGGGCTGACGTTCGCCTCGTCGATCCCCGCGGCGGTGATCTCGATGGCGGTCTTGCGCGCGTTCAAGAGCGCGAGCATCTACGAGAACAACATCGTGCAAACGGTCGCGTCGGCCGCGGGGACGCTTTCGTCGATCATCTTCGTGTTGCCGGGGCTCGTGATGGTCGGCTGGTGGACGGGATTTCCGTTCTGGGAATCGTTCGGCGTCTGCGCGGTCGGCGGGATCCTCGGCGTGATGTATACCGTGCCGCTGCGACGGGCGCTCGTCACCGATTCCGATCTGCCGTACCCCGAAGGGGTCGCGGCCGCGGAGATCTTGCGGGTCGGCTCGGGATCGCGCTCGGACGGACTCGGCGGCGGTCCGAGTGCGGAGGCGATCGCGGAGAATCGCGCGGGGCTGCTCGTCGTCGTCGCCGGCACGATCGTCTCGGCCGGCTACGTCGCGCTCGCGGCGGCCCGCGTCGTCGCGAACGAGGTCGACTTGTATTTTCGCATCGGGCGCTCCGCGACGGGGATCGGCCTCGGGCTCTCGTTCGCGCTCCTGGGTGCGGGGCATCTCGTCGGCCTCTCGGTCGGCCTCGCGATGCTTCTCGGGCTCGTCATCGCGTGGGGCGTCGCGACGCCCGCGCTCACGGCGCTCCATCCGATCGCGGGCCCCGCGGCCGACGTCGCGACCGCCGTCTGGGCGCACAAGGTGCGCTTCATCGGCGCGGGCGCGATCGGGATCTCCGCGATCTGGGCGCTCGCGAAACTCGCGCGACCGGTGATCGGGGGCGTCAATTCGGCGCTCGCCGCCGCGCGGCATCGCGCGCAGCCGGGCGCGAGCGACTTGCCGCGCACCGAGCGCGATCTGCCGATCGGCATCGTCGGCATCGTCAGCCTCGCCTGCCTGATCCCGCTCGCTGCCCTATTCATCGCCTTTCTCGCCGGCGGCGCGCTCGCGCCGTACGTCGTGCCGCTCGTCGTCGGCGGGATCGTCTACACGGTGCTCGCGGGATTTCTCGTCGCCGCGGCCTGCGGCTACATGGCCGGCCTGATCGGTTCCTCGAACAGCCCCGTATCGGGGCTCGCGATCCTGAGCGTGCTCGGCGCGGCGCTGCTGCTCGTGCTCGTCACGCACGGCGTCTCGGAAACCGCCGGACCGACGCTCGTCGCCTACGCGCTCTTCGTGACCGCCGTCGTGCTCTGCGTCGCGACGATCGCGAACGATAATCTGCAAGATCTCAAGACGGGTCAACTCGTCGACGCGACGCCGTGGAAGCAGCAGGTCGCGCTCGTATTCGGCGTCATCATGGGCGCGCTCGTCATCCCGCCGATCCTCGATCTGCTCAATCGCGCGTACGGCTTCGCGGGTTCACCGATTCACGGCACGTCGGGCGCGGCGCCGCTCCCCGCGCCGCAAGCGACGCTGATCTCCGCACTCGCGCGCGGCGTGATCGAAGGCAAGCTCGATTGGCGGCTCATCGGCATCGGCGCGCTCGTCGGTGCCGCGATCATCGCGCTCGACGAAGTCGCGGGATATCGCAAAACGATGCGCGTGCCGCCGCTCGCGGTCGGGATCGGCATCTATCTTCCCGCGTCGACCGTCACGTTCGTCGTGATCGGCGCGGTGCTCGGATGGGCGTTCGAGCGCTACGTGCGCGACCGTCCGCACGCCGCCGCCGCACGACGCCTCGGCGTGTTGCTCGCATCGGGCCTCATCGTGGGCGAGAGCCTCTTCGGCGTCGCACTCGCGGCGCTCATCGTCGCCAGCGGAAAAGCGGAGCCGCTCGCGCTCGTCGGCGATTCGTTCGCGACCGCGTCGAACGTGCTCGGCATCGTCGTCTTCGCGATCGCAGCCTACGCGTTATACGCATGGATCGCGCGGCTCGCGCAATCGCGTTCGTAGGCGGGACGAGCAAAGGTCGCCGTGCACGCACGACGACCTTTGCGATTACTCGCCGACCTGCGATTACTCGCCG
>CAZZYZ010000023.1:0-24728 GCA_964658425.1 Vulcanimicrobiota bacterium
AGGCGCGCGTCGGCCCGTCCGCGCCGTTCCGCTAGCTCGCGGTCATCTCCGCGAAGCGGCGCGCGAGCGAGGGCGCGTCGCTCGCGGGGATCGGCGGCGAGAAGAAGTAGCCCTGTCCCATCGTGCAGCCGAGCGCGAGGAGCCGGCGGAGTTGCGTTTGCGTCTCGATCCCTTCGACGACGATCGAGAGGCCGAGTACGCGCGAGAGCGTGACGAGCATCTGCACGATCGGCTCGCTCGCAATCCCGTCGCCGCCGTCGCTGACGAACGAGCGATCGACCTTGATACCGTCGATCGGGAGATGCTGCAGATAGCGCAGCGACGAGTAGCCCGTGCCGAAATCGTCGATGCACACGCGGCTGCCGAACCGGCGCAGCGCCTCGAGCGTCTCCGTCGCACGCTCGACGTTATCGAGGAGGACGCTCTCGGTGATCTCGAGGAACACGCGATCGGCCGGGACGTTCGTTCGGGCGAGCGCGCGGCGCAGATCGTTCACGATCGAGCCGCTGAGGATCTGCTGCGCGGCGACGTTGACGTTCATCCGCCACGCGTGAGCTTCGGGTTCGCTCTCGCGCCAACGCGCGAGCTGCTCGCAGGCGGCGAGGAGCACGAACCGTCCGAGCGCTTCGATCGAGCCCGACTCTTCGGCGATCGGCACGAACTCGCTCGGCCCGACGACCCCGAAGACGGGGTGCGTCCAGCGCGCGAGCGCTTCGTAGCCGAGCAGCCGCATCGTGCGCAGATCGAAGATCGGCTGATAGACGACCGAGAGCGTTTCGGTTTCGAGCGCTTCGCGCAGATCGGTCGTGAGCTGCATCCGGCGCCGAACGTGTTCGTGCATCGATGCATCGAAGACGACGTATTGGCCGCCGCCGAGACTCTTCGCATGATACATCGCGGTATCCGCATCGCGCAGGATCTCTTCGGGATGGACGAGATCTCGCTGCGGAACGATGATGCCGATGCTCGCGCGGACCGCGAGCGTGTGCTCGGCGAACGACATCGGCTCGCGCAACGCGGCGACGATGCGCGTCGCGATGCGAACGCTATCGTCGGCATCGCTCTCGGGCAGGAGGATCGCGAACTCGTCACCGCCCATGCGGCAGATGACGTCGTCGTGCCGCATCGTCGCGCGCAAACGACGCGCGGTCTCGACGAGCAGTGCGTCGCCCGCATGATGGCCGACGCTATCGTTGACGAGCTTGAACCCGTCGAGGTCGAGGTAGAGCAGCGCGAAGCCGTTGTTGCCCGCCGCTCGCGGGGATGCCGTCACCTCGGCGAGTGCCGCGGAGAACGCGGTGCGATTGGGCAAGCCCGTCAGCGCGTCGTGCGTCGCATCGTAGACCAGGCGTTTCGAGAGCGCCTTGCTCTCGCTGATATCGCGGAACGTGCCGACGACGTACCTGCGCCCCTCGATCCCGCCCGTCATGCCGCGCAGTTCGACTTCCGCCCAGCTCGAGCTGCCGTCGATGCGATTGTAGCGGCGCTCGAACGGCTCGATCTGCGTGCCGGCGAGCGCCTTCGCGAAGAGGTGGCGATCGGTGTCGACGATCTCGTCGAAATCCGAGACGAGGGTCTCGAGCGCGGGATTGGTCTCGGCGGTGTCGAGCGCTTCGTCGAGGATGAGGATCCCGACGGGTACCTGCTCGAACGTCGCGCGGAATTTCTCTTCGGCGGTGACGAGTTCTCGTTGCACGGCGCCGATCGCGCGCTCGCGCGCCTGCTCGGCACCGCGGCGTTCGAGCTCGCGCGTGATCGCGAGGGCGCGCTGAAACCACGCGACGATCGCGAAGCTCAGGAGGGTCACGAGCGCCGCGAGAACGACCGTGAGCACGATGCTCGTGCGATAGCCCTCGATGTGCCGCAGCGTCAGCATCTCGAAGTGTCTGGCGATCTCGCGCCGCACGTCGTCATGCCGGGCGACGACGTCGCGCCCGACCGCGAGCTGGGCCGGGGTCGGGGTGAGCCCGTCGCGAGCGAGCGTGCGTCGGACGTAATCGCTAAATGCGAGCGAGCGCACGTCGAGCGCCGTGACGTCGGCTTGCAGATCTTGCAGAGCCGAGTCGCTGGCGATGGAGAGTTCCATGTCGAGATAGCCCAGACGCTCGGAATCGACGGCCTCGGTCGCAACGCGCGTGGCTCGGATGCGATCGTCGAGCTGGATGTTGGCCGCCGTCGCGCTGCGGGCGATCTCGACGAGCCGCGCGTAGCGCTCGCCGCTGCGTTGGTACTCGATCGCGAATGCGTCTCCGCTATCGTCCGTCGCAACGTCGTTATCGAAACTGATCTTCGTACGCTGCGACGTCGAAGCGATCAGGGTCAGGAAGCGATCGATCCACTCGGTGAGCCGCGCTTCGTGCGACGGCCCTTCCCGTTCCACGGCGGGCCAATCCGTAACGATGTCGCGCAGGGCAGTGCCGTTCGCGAGCGCGGGCGGGAGCCCGTCGTCGTAACGTTCGAGGGAAGCGAGCGCCGCATCCACGGCCGACGCGGCGCGAGGGTCGACGATCGAGCCGGTCGTCGCCGTACGATAACGATCGGCGGCTTCGATGACGGATTCGATGCGCCGGATGATCTCGATCCCCGAAAGTTCGCTCGTCGCGGTCCTGATGGATTCGAGATCGGTATCGATGTGGAACGACGCGCTTACGAACGTCGGCACCAGGAGCGCAGCCCACGCGATCCACAGTCCGGCGCGGCTCAATCCGGCGATTCTCGGCCGCTTCACGACCGCCACGTCAGCGCGAAAATTCCATGGTCACTCCGAAATATCGGCTCGGCGGGGATCAACGGACGGTATAGCGATGCGCATCGACGGGATCGTAACGACGCTCACAGGTCGGGCGAGGGAGCGATTGCGACGACGTAGGAAAACGTATTCCGGCCTAGCGAAGAATTCTTCCGTACGCATTGCCGCTCGAGGGAGCGCAGTTACTTCTTGTCTCTCTCCGCACGAAACTGGAGATCGTTCATGATTCTTTCCGCACGTCGAGCTCGGCGTTGCCTCACGGTCGCGGGGTCGCTCGCCGTCGCTCTCGGGCTCGTCGTCTCACAGACGCAACGCAGTCCGGCGGCATCGTGGAGCCTCGCTTCGGCCTCCGCACCGTACAAGGGGATGACGATCAACGTCGTCGTTCTCGACCGTCCGAGTTACGTCGCCGAAAAACAGATCGTCCCGCAGTTCGAGAAAGAGACCGGGATCAACGTCAACATCACGACGTATCCCTATGAGAGCACGCTCAAAGCCGAGACCTTGAATTTCGTCTCCAACAGCAATCAGTACGACGGAATTTTGAGCGACGTCATTTGGGTCGGGACGTTCGCGAACTCGAATTGGGTCACGCCGCTGAGCACGTTCCAACAGAACCCGAAGCTCGCCGACCCCGCGCTCGACATGAACGATTTCTTCCCGGTTTGGCTCGATGCGTTCAAATGGAAGGGCACGCAATACGGTTTGCCGTTCGATTCGTACGCGGGCTTACTGTATTACAACAAATGCATGTTCCAGAAGGCGGGCCTCACGAAGCCGCCCGCGACGTGGGACGAGTTCCGCAGCAAATATGCCGCCAAGCTCACCGACGCCTCGCACGGCCAGTACGCCTACGCGCTGCAGTCGCTGCGCGGCGAGACGCAAACGGCGGATTCGTTCAGCCGATTCCTCTGGGATTTCGGCGGCAGTTGGTACGATCCGAAAACGTTTCAGCCGCAGCTGACGTCGTCGGGCGCCGAAAAGGGCATGGAGTTCCGTCAATCGATTCTGAAATACATGCCCCCCGGCATCGTGAGCGACGATCACGCGCAGGTCGTGCAGCTCATGGCCCAGGGCAAAGTCGCGATGGTCACGGAATGGTCGTCGTTCTACACGACGCTCGACGATCCGAAGACCTCGAAGATCCGCTCGTGCCTCGCGGTCGCGAACGAGCCGGCCGGTCCCGCCGCGGCGGATCCCGCCTTCGGCGGCTTCGCGTACATGGTGAGTTCGCAGTCCCCGAAAAATAAACAAGAGGCGACCTATCTCTTCGTTCAGTGGCTGACCTCGAAGGCGATCGCGCCGCAGCTGATCGACAAGGGAGCCGTCGTCGCTCGTCGCGGTTCGGATACCGATCCGGCGATGATGAAGAAGTATCCCTATCTCAAGCCGATGGTCGCGGAATGGGCGCACTCCAATTACGATTGGCGCCCCCGGATCCCGCAGTATCCGCAGATGTCCGAAGTCGTCGCAAACTACGGCTCGCAGATCGAACAGGGCACGCTCGGCGTGAAGCCCGGTCTCGATAAGATCAATTCGGAGATCCACGGCATCTTACAAACCGGCGGTTACCTCAAGTAGGTTCGGTCCGCCCCGCGAGCCGCCGGCCGGTGCCGAGCGGCTCGCTCTTTTTTCTTTCGAACTCGATTAACGCGGAGACATTGCGTGGCCTCGATCGTCCGCTCGACCGTTTCATCGCGCCGAGAACGGCAACAATCGCTCGTTCCCTGGCTCTTTCTCGCACCGGGTCTGATCGGACTGCTCGCGGTCGGGATCTATCCCGTCGCATACGCGATATGGGCGTCGCTCCATCACGTCGATCTGACGGAGCTCGGCAGCGGCACGCCGTTCTCCGGCGTGCAAAATTACGTTTCGGCGTTCAGCAATAGTCTCTTCACGGGCGCGGTCGTACGATCGCTGCTCTTTCTCGCGATCTCGCTGCCCGTCGAACTCGCGCTCGGGCTCGCGATCGCGCTCTACCTTCACGGGACGGCGCTCCCGCGCGTGCGCGGTATCGTGCGGGTCGTGCTCGTCATCCCGATGGCGATGACGCCGGTCGTCGTCGGCCTCATCGGCGATCTCTTCCTCAACAATCAGTTCGGCCTCGTCAACTATCTGCTCGGGCTCGTTCGCATCTCGCCGGTCGATTGGCTCGGCAATTCGGCCAACGCGTTCGTCGCGATCCTGTTGCTCCAGATCTGGCAGTGGACGCCCTTCGTCACGCTGATCCTCGTTGCGAGTCTTTCGACCGTGCCCGGCGATATCGAAGAGGCGGTGCGGCTCGAGAGCGATAGCTGGTGGGTGCGGCTGCGATACATTCAATTACCGTACCTTTGGCCCGGGATCACCGCCGCGCTCATCTTCCAAACGGCGTACATCGTAAAGCTCTTCGATATGGTCTATACGCTCACGGGCGGCGGCCCCGGCGTCTCGACCGAACTCGTGAGCCTCTACGTCGAACGCAACGCGTTTCGCGCGTTCGACGTCGGGTCGGCGGCGGCGCAATCGGTGATCCTGCTCGTCATCACGATCGCGCTCTCGCAGCTCTACATCAAGGCGTTCTATCGGGAGGTCGATGCGTGAACGCTCGTGTTGCCGTCAACCGTCTCGTCGTACTCGGCGTCGGGATCTTCCTCATCGCCGCGGCGCTGTTTCCGATCTACTGGATGATCGCGAGCTCGCTCAAATCCGACAATCAGATTTTCGCGGTACCGCCCGTGTGGCTCTTCCAACCGACGTTCGAGCACTATCGACACGTGCTCTCCGACCTCGGAATGGCATCGGCGCTCGTGCACTCGCTCATCGTCGGCGTCTCGACGACGCTCCTCGCGATCGTGCTCGGCGTGCCCGCGGGCTACGCGATCGCGCGCTTTCGGTTTCGCTTTCGCCGCGACGTGTGGTTCTGGTTCATCAGCAACTACATGATGATCCCGGTCATCCTCGTGATCCCCTACTTCCTGATCGCGCGGACGCTACATCTGATCAACTCGCCGCTGATGCTGATCCTCGCATATCAGACCTTCGCCGTTCCGCTCGTCGTCTGGCTGACGGCCGATCAGTTCGCGTCGATCCCGAAAGACATCGATGAGGCCGCGATGCTCGACGGCGCGAGCCCGTTCCTGATCTTCGCACGGATCGCCGTCCCGCTCGCCGTCCCCGTGATCGCCGTCGCCGGGATCCTGTCGTTGATCTTCTCGTGGAACGAGCTGCTCTTCGCGATGATCCTGACCCCGAGCGATACGACGCGCACGGCTCCCGTCACCGCGCTCTCGTTTCTCGGCGGATATTCGATCCCGTGGGGCGACCTGATGGCGGCCGGTACGCTGATCGTCCTCCCCGTCATCGTGTTCGCGGTGCTCGTATCGCGCTATCTCGTTCGCGGCCTGACGCTCGGTGCCGTCAAATGACGGCGCGCATTCCGAAGCGATAGGATCCGTAAGCCCGACCGTTGTTCCGTGCGTCGGCTGGGTACGAGTGATCGAAGCGCCGAGTCGGCGTGCTTCACGCCGACACATGCTCGATGAGGAGATCGGCTTGCGCATCGCATCGATCGTGCGACGATGACGGCGGCGGCGGTCGCGTCACCCGGAGATCCGAAGAAGAAGCTCGAGTTCAAACCGCGCGAGATCGTGCCGCTCTTCAAGGGCGCGTTCGCGGAATGGGAGGCGGATCGAGCCGGCCGGCTCGCCGCCGCGCTCGCCTACTTCACGCTGTTCGCGATCGCACCGCTGTTGATCGTCGTCATCTGGGCGATCGGTCTGCTCGGGCATCAACTCGGGATCCATCACGGCCAAGTCCGCGATCAGATCATCGGCCAGCTCGGCGGTGCGATCGGGAGCGGTGGCGCGGATGCGGTCAAGATGATGGTCGAATCGGCGTACAAGCCGAAGCAAGGGTTGCTCGCGTCGATCTTCAGCATGGTGCTGTTCATCTTCGCGGCGTCCGGGATGTTCGGCGCGTTGCAAGATGCGCTCAACTCGATCTGGCACGTCCCGATGAAACACGCGACGTTCTTGCAAACGCTCGAGACGCGCTTCCGCTCGATCGGCATGATCTTCGTCCTCGCGTTCCTGTTGCTCGTCGCGATCGCGGCGAGTTCGATTTTGGCGGGTGCCACGACGTGGCTCAGCATCAACGTCGCGCAACTCGCGCCGCTCGGCAAGGTCGCGAGTTTCCTCCTCTCGTTCGCGCTCATGACCGCGCTGTTCGCGCTGCTCTTCAAAGTATTGCCGGACGTTCGGATCGCCTGGAGCGACGTGTGGATCGGTGCGTCGGTCACGGCGCTGCTCTTCGTGATCGGGGAGTTCGTGCTCGGGATCTACTTTGCGCGCACGAGCGTCGGATCGACGTACGGCGCGGCCGGTTCGCTCGTCGTCTTCATCCTCTGGGTCTACTACGCGGCGCAGATTCTCTTTTTCGGCGCCGAATTCACCAAGGTCTACGCGAATACGTTCGGGTCGCACGTCGGAAGCGAGAACGAGATGTCGCCGGCCGTTCCGTAGCGTAGCGCGCACGAAAAGGATCTCGAAATGGGTTTCGACCTTCACATCGCCGTCGCACCGAGTCCGACGCCGTCCACTCCGAGGTCGGGCGCGGGCGCCGTCGCGATCGTCTCGATCGAGGTCAACGGGACGTTCACGCAGGCCGGTCGCGTCGCACTCGCGCGGGCGGTCGCGCGTTCGTTCCACGGGGGCGCCGAGACGGTGTTCGTCGAGTTGCAAGAGGTCGTCGTTCGCGAGCCCGTCGCGCTCGCGGGATTCGCGGACGACCTCATGGCCGAACGAAGCGCGGGGCGGCAAGTCCAGGTCGTCGCACGAGACGAGGCGCTTCACGCCGCCTGCGCCGCGATCGCGCACTCCGAGGATTGGCTGATCGCATCGACGGCCGCCGATCTCAGCGTCGGCCGGCGAAGCGTTCACGTCGAGGGCACCGAGTAGCGTTCGCTCCGACGCGCCGCCGCCTCAGTTCGTTGCCAGGATGCATCTTTAAGATTTCAAAATGCAGACTTCCGTGCGTTCTTCCGTAACGTTGCCGAAGACTCGGTCTTTCGTATCCGCGAGCGGCTTGCGTCTGGTACATTCCTACGTGAGCGCGTTCATCGCGCCGATGGTACTGTTTTTTGCGACGAGCGGTTCGCTGCAGATATTCGGCCTTCACGTGGCCCATGGTGCGTACGCGCCGAGCCGCCTGATCTCGTCGATGGCGCGGCTTCACAAAGATCAGGTGTTCGCACCGGAACCGCAACGTCCGGACGGTCCGCCGCTTGACCTCGCGGCGCCGGGAGCGCGCCCGCCGGGGATGTCTGCGCCGCGGCGAGGCCACGACGAACCGCAGCCGAGCCTCGGAACCCTCGCCCTCAAAGTGCTCTTTCTGCTCGAAGCGATCGCGCTCGTGGTCACAACGCTGCTCGGCGTGTGGATCGGCGTGACGCACCCGAAGCGCGCTCGCACGTTCTGGATCGTGTTCGCCGCAGGAGCGCTGATCCCGATCGCGCTGATCGCCGTTTAGCTTTCTCTCCCGCCCGATACGAGAACGTTCGTCGATCGCGGCGCCGCTGCGGCGCTCGCATCTACACTAAATAATATTCGGGCTCGGTACCGAGCTCGCTCGCGTGATCGATGCGCCGCTCGCCCGGGCGGAGGGGTGCGTCGCCGCTCGAGAGTTCGTTCGCCCGCCGCACCGCTCGCAGCGTTGCCGAGAACGGTTCGTCCTCTTCGGGGAACAGCCGATCTTCCGGAAACCACGCTTTGAAATGTACGTTATCGAGCATCCGCATCAGGTCCGGACGAACACCCGCGAGGAGGACCGTCACGCCGCGATCGTGTGCGTCGTGCAGAAATCGTTCTAAATACTCGACCGCGACGACGTCCGGATTCTGGGTTCGTTTCAAGCGCAAGACGACGTATCCGATCGCGGTGCGCCGCGTCTCCTCGAGCACGGTTTCGAGATGGCGCTCGAAGTGCGGGGCGGCGCCGAAGAACAGCTCGCCTTCCATATCGTAGATGAGCAACGACTCCGCCCGCGCGTCGCCGGGCGTACGCTCGCGAATGAGGCGTTCGGGTGTGACGATCAGTTCGCGCATGCCGGGGCGAGAAGCTCGAGCGGTAAACAAAAGGATCGAGAGTGCGACGCCGACGAGAATCGAATCTTCGACGTCGATGAAGATCGCGGTAAAGGCCGTGGCGGACACGAGAATCGCATCGAAACGAGAAGCGCGAAGCGCGTAGACGAGGCGCTTCCAATCGATCAGTCGCGCGGCGGTCACGAAGAGCAGCCCCGCGAGAACGCTCTTCGGGATGAAGCGCGCGTACGGACCGATCACGAGAACGACGAGCGCCACGATGACGCCCGAATAGACGCCGGACGCGCGTGTGATCGCTCCGGCTTGATAGTTGATCGCGGAGCGCGTGAGCGAGCCCGATCCCGGCATCGCTTGGAAGAGGCCGCCCACGACGTTGCCGACGCCTTCGGCGAGGCATTGCCGATTGTAATCGAGCGGCTGACGCGTGTACGTCGCGATCGACTTCGCGACCGCGAGCGCCTCGAGCAGGCCGAGGAACGCGATCGCCGCGCCACCTTTGATGAGGCGCAGGAACGACGCGAGATCGATACTCGGAGCGTGGAACGCCGGCAGCGCCGACGGAATGGCGCCGACGACGGAGACGATCGTCTTACCGCTCGGGCCCGGATGCGACCAGCCGAAATACGCCGCGACCAGCGTCCCCGCGAGTAAGCCCGTGAGCATGTCGACCCGGGGAAGTTCGAACCGCTTGATCAGCTCGTGCACGAGCACGACGACGGCGATCGTGAGGATCCCGAGCCCGACGGCCCGCGGGTTGAGCGAGCCGCCGCTCAGCGTCAGCCACGTGTTCACGAGGACGGATTGATCGCCCGTCCCCTTCTTGGCCGCACCGATGAAGTTTCCGATCTGCCCGATCGCGATGAGCAGGCCGGCCCCCGCCATGAAGCCGAGGATGACCGACTCCGAGACGTAGCGCGTGAGATCGCCGAGGCGAAGGACCGCGACGAGGATCTGCATCGTCCCGGCGATGATGCCGAGAACGAAGAGCGCCTCGAACACGTTCGTCCGACCGTCGAACGATGCGAGCGCGCTGAAGATGACGAGCGAGATCGCGTTCGTCGGCCCGTTGATGAGATGCCGCGACGAACCCAGGAGCGAGGCGACGATCGTGATGACGATCGCCGAATACAAGCCGTAACGCGGATCGACGCCCGCGATCAACGCGTAGGCGATCGCCTGCGGCACGGCGATCGCGGCGACCGTCGCCCCGGCGACGAGGTCGCTCCCCGCCGTCGCCCAGGTGTAGCCGAATCGTTTTACTGTCATTGGATCTTTTCTACCGTTGTCGTCGTCGAGGGCGGGGTTCGAAGCCGAACGAGGCCGAGATATGAGGCCACGGCGGGAGTCGAACCCGCTCATGGCGGTTTTGCAGACCGCCGCCTTCCCACTTGGCTACGTGACCGGGGGTCATGACGCCGCTATTCGCCGCGGCGAGCGAGAACGCGGCGACGACGCTCATGCTCAGAAATCGTATTCGAGCTGCGTGCGGAGGTATTTGAAATCGTCGGGGATCGTCGGCTGATCGCGATTGGCGTAGCGTTCGCGGATCGAGAGTCCGTGATACGTCCCGGTCCGCGGGACCGGATTGAAGAAGTATTGCACGTCGACGTCGTCTTCGAACGTCCGATTCTGCGAGACGTAATCGTCGTATCGGTAATACGCCTCGCTCGCGATCGCCTTGAATCTGCGATTCGGCGTAACGAACGTCGCGGCGAGTTTGAACGACGTGCCGGGGCTGCGGCGCTCGATCATGCTCTGCGAGATGCTCGTGGTGTAGAGCGGGTTGGACGTATAGCCGTCGTTGTAGGGCGACGCGATCCCGCCGTACACCGTTCGATAGACGCCCGGGCGCAAGAGCGCGGTGCTCCCGGTCCCGCCCGAGACGAGAAAGATGCCGCGCGCCGCCGCGGCCGCACTCTTGGCCGCGACGTCGGCATCGTGCTCGGGTGCGTGATCGAATCCGAACGTGAGGGCGACTTGCTTCGAGACGCTCGCTCCGATCTGCGCGCCGATCGTGTCGTTCGCGATGCGGCCGAGGATCGCGCGCCCCGTTTCGTGTTCTTCGACGAATTGCGCCGCGATGAACGGCGCGAGTTTCGCGTGCGGCGCGAAGAAATACTGACCGTCCGCGTACGCGAGATTCGCGATATCGTAGAACGTGTAGTCTTCGGCACGGACCTTCACGCTCGGCGTGTCGTAATACGCATAGAGGTGCAGCGCGCCCGCCGTATTGCGAATGACGGGCGGGGCGTTCGCGCCCGCGACGTAGCTCGTGAGCAGCGTGTTGGACGTGAACGCGGAGGCCGAGCGTGCTTCGAATTTTACGATGCGGCTCAAACCGATCGTGAGATGCCGCAGCGGTTTGCCGTTCACGTCGAAGCCCTGATAGGACGCGGGCTTGATTCGCGTATCGGAACTCGTGATCCACGGGAAGTTGTAGACCCGGTCACCGATGCTCGCGTCGAAGTACGCGTTCGTGAATGCGACGTACGCTTCGTCGAACGTCGAGAGTGCGAACCCGGGCACCGAATTGTCGATGCGCGGACTCTTCTGCGGATTGGATCCGTTCACGCCGAACGGATCGGCGCTGACGTAGGTGGTCGCCACGCGCAGCCCGGTCCCGGGCACGGCGTATTCCGCGTGCAGCAACGCACCCGGCAGAAACGACGTTCGGTTCGGATTGGCCGCGTTCTGCTGCGCGTTCTGACGCACGAAATAATAGGCGCGCAGCGTGCCGCCGTACGAGAAGCCCGCGGGCTTCTTCGGCGCCGTCGCGGGCGTGGTCGGTGCGATCTCCGGGATCGCGCTCGCCGTCGGTTGCGGCGAGGGCGGCCTCGACACGGCGGCCGAAGCGTTCGTGCGAAGCGAAAGCGCGAACGCGACGGCCGCGGAGATGCCTGCGAAACGGATGAGGGTGGAGCCTAAGGGCACGAGGCGAGCCTTCCGACGAATGTGCGCGAGAGTAGCGAGTACGAAAAAGCCTCTCGCGCCAGAGCGGAGAGGCCTCGCTACGTTCGGATCCGCGGATCTACGAGTGCGAGTTCATCCCCGGCCGGCCTGCGAAAGGCGGCATACAGCAACAACAACACGTACGGGGCGCGAACATCGTTAGGACTCTAGCACGCGCCGCGGGGCCGCGTCAATCGTCGGCCCGTCGACGCCGAGCGCGGCGTAGAGCGCGCCGCGCTCGCGCGCCACGTCGGCGACGCGAACGCGCCGAGCGGCGAGCGGGACCTCCAGCATCGTCGCGAGCGTTGCCGGCGTGCCCTCGAGCACGACGATCCGATCGGCGAGGAAGAGCGCTTCATCGACGTCGTGCGTTACGAGGACGGACGTGCACGCGGTCTCGCGGACGATGCGGGCGATCGCGGCTTGCAGATCGAGCCGCGTCAGCGCGTCGAGTGCGGAGAGCGGCTCGTCGAGCAAGAGCAGTTGCGGCGATCGGATCAGGCTACGCGCGAGCGACGCTCGCTGCGCCGGAAAGAGCTTTTGGCAGCAGCCGGGCGGCGTGCGTCAAGCCGACGAGTTCGATTATGTTTGCGACGCGCGCGCGTTCGATGCCGTCGCGCGCCGCGAAGGCGACGTTCTTCTCGACGTTCAGCCACGGCAAGAGGCGCGGTTCCTGAAAGACGAGTCCGATCTCGGCATTCGTTACGACGCGCCCGCCATGCGGCGCGACGAGTCCGCCGATCGCACGCAGCAGCGTGCTCTTGCCGCAGCCGCTCGGCCCGAGAACGGCGAGCGTCTCACCCACGGCGACGTCGAGCGAAAAGTCTTCGAAAATGCCGCGTGCGCCGAGGCGAACGCTCAGCCGATCGATCGTGACCGCGGGCGTCAACGTGCCATGCCGTCCGTCCAATACAGCATGCGCGATTCGAGCGCGCGCATCGCGCTCTCGGAGATCTTGCCGCAAATCGCGAGCAGCACGATCGCGGTGAGAATCTCGTCGGTGCGCGAGATCTGATGCCCCTCCGTTAGCAGAAACCCGAGCCCGCGCGTCGCTCCGAGCAACTCCGCCGCCACGAGAAAGAGCCACGCTTGCGTGAGGCCGATGCGGGCTCCGACGAGCAGCGACGGCGCTTCGCGCGCGATCGCAGGATCTGCGAGCGATGCGAGGGCTCCGTCGACGTCGGTACCCGGTACGACCAGTCCGTTCTCGCGCACGATCGGTACGACGCCCGCTAGGGCGTCCCGATACGCTTTGCCCGGCGTCGGATCGGGATACGTCGTTCGCAGCTTCAGTTGACGATCGGCAACGCGTAACTCGAGGTTCGATGCGGCCGCGACGATCTTTGCCGTCGCGTCGACGTTGTGCGCGGCGAAGGCGTGCGCGCGAGCGTAGGCGAGCAGCACCGTCCGCACGGTGTCGGGATGATCTTTGAGGAAATCTTCGCGCGCGTTGACCGCACCGAACGTGTTGTACGCCACGTTGCGATAGAGCAGGCGCGACCCCGCATCGAGCTCCGATGCGGCCATGTGCGGATCGAGCCCGGCCCACGCATCGACGTCGCCGCGTTCGAGGGCCGCGCGCCCGTCGGGGTGCTGCACGTCGAGGATCTCGACGTCGCTCTGTTCGAGCTTCGCATCGCGCAGCGCCCGTAACAGGAAGAAGTAGGGATCGGTGCCTTTCGTCGCGGCGATTTTCTTCCCGCGCAAATCGGCGACGTTTTTGTACGGCGCGATTTTCGCGATCACGAGCGCGGTCCACTCGGGCCGCAAATAGAGGAAGATCGTGCGGATCGGCGTGCCGTTCGCACGCGCGAGGAGGGCCGCGCTGCCGGTCGTCGATCCGAATTGGATCGCGTTCGCAGCGAGAAACCCGTTCGCTTTATTCGATCCGAGCGACAGCACCCACTCGACCCGCGTGCCGGACGCATCGAGGGCGGTTTCGAGCCAACCGTTCTGCTTGAGCACGAGGCTCGGCGGATTGTAGTATGCGTAGTCGATCCCGACGGACTCCGGCCCCGCCGCACGACTCGGCCGCGCGAACGCGATCGTCGATGCGTCGCGAGGGTTCCGAAGAGGAAGGTTCGTCGATTCTGACTGGCCACGGACGTTCGCCTCCGATACGAGATGTGGCGAGATGTGGACGGAACGGATTAAAAAAATCGTGTCGAGCATGCGATGCGATTTGCTTGTTCGGAATAAACGCAGACGCGCCGCGGCCCTAACGCGGAGAACCCATCGCTCGCAACCGATAACCTGCGACGAACGCGACTGTCAAGGACGCGAGCGCGCCGCCGCGGCGCCTTTGACATCGTTCGCGCGCCATGTTAGAGTGGCGTTCATGTCGATGACCGATCGTCGTACCTCCTGTTGTTGCGGTGTCGCACGTTCCGCCGCCGATGAAGGTCCGACCGTTTAGTATTCGCACATCCGTGCGGACGTTTTGGGACCCTCGCTCCGGCGAGGGTCCTTTTTTTGTCCAGCCGAGCCGAAAGCCGAGACCGCGCACGCATGAACCCGACGTTGACACCGTTTCCGATGTACGATTTTCGCGAGCTTGCCGAGGCTCACAACGCGTTATGGCGCGCGTTCGCCGCGCTCGTGCGCTGCGGCGGATTCACGGGCGAGATCCCGCTCATGCAGATCTGCGGCTATCCGCTCGTGACCTCGCTGCGAGGTCGGTACGACGCCGTTGCGGCGCCCGTCTACGACGTCCCGCTCGGTGCGGGAGCGACGCACTGCGGACTCATCGTCGTCGGCACGGATAGCTCGCATGCGACGCTCGAAGGTCTGCGAGGAACGCGCTTCGCGCTCAACGCGTGGGATTCGAATACGGGGATGAACTTGCCGCGGCGTCTCTTCGCTCCGCTCGCGGAGCGAGGCCGATTTTTCGGAGACGTCGTCGAGACGGGGAGCCATCTCGCGAGCCTCGCGGCGGTCGGCCGCGGCGCGGCCGACGTCGCATCGATCGATATCGTGACGTTCGCGCTCCTCGCCGAGCATCGCCCGGGCGCCCTCGACGGCGTCCGCGTGCTCGCATCGACGCCCGCGGGGCCGACGTTGCCGTACGCGGTACCGGCGTCGACCGATCGAGCTCTCGCGGCGTTACTGTACGATGCGCTCGCCGCGGCGATCGCCGAGTCGCGCGGCTCGGAGCGGTTCGACGCGCTGCACATCGCCCGAATCGAACGCACGTCCAACGCCGCCTACGACGACGTGCTCCGATACGAGCGCGAAGCGTCGGCTCTCGGATACGGGACGCTCCGATGAGCAGCATCTGGCGACGTTTCGAAGGGCCGACCTGGGTCGTCGCGGCGCTCATCTACGGCGGGTGGATCGCGCTCGCGGTCGCGCATCGTTCGCTCCCGCTCGCCGTCGCCTTGCCGCTCGCCGTCTATCTCACGGCGTGGCACTCATCGCTTCAGCACGAAACCATTCACGCGCTGCGCCGCGTACCGCTGCCGGTGCGCACGCTGCTCGCGCTGCCGCCGCTCGGCATTTGGTTTCCCTACGAGCTCTATCGTTCCGAACATATCCGACATCACGCGACGCCGGATCTCACCGGCTCGCAGGATCCCGAAAGCTTCTATCACGATCCCGGAGCGTGGTCGCGGATGAGTGCACCGCTCCGCGCTCTCTACGCGATGAATCAGACCTTCGCGGGCCGCCTCGTTCTCGGTCCCGCGTTACAGATCGGCCGCCTGTATGCGAGCGAAGTTCGGCTACTCGTGCGGCGCGATACGTCGCACGCCGGCATTTGGGCCGGCCACGCTGCACTCGTCGGCGGCCTGTTCTTTTTTCTCGCGCACTGCGGCATCAGTCCGCTCGCGTATGTCGCCTGTGTCGCTTATCCGGCCGCCTCGCTCGGTCTCGTGCGATCGTTCGCAGAGCATCGCTACGCGCGATCGTACCGGTTACGTACCGCGAATGTGGAGAGCCGGAGCGCACTCTCGTTGCTCTTTCTCAACAACAATTTGCACGCGGTCCATCACCGTTCTCCGGGGGCGCCGTGGTTCGAACTCCCGGCGCGATACCGAAATGATCGCGAGCGCGTGTCGTCCATCGAGGACCCGCCGACGCTCAAAGGGTATCGGGCGGTCGCGCGCTCGTGGTTTTTTCGGCCGATCGATTCGCCGATCGCCGGTGATCGCTCGGCCGTCGAGATGACGGCCGCACCGGGTGAAGCGGCCGGACCGTGGCGCGATGCCCTCGGGCTATTGTCCTAACCTGCCGCCGCGCTCGTCGACGTTCAGTCGCCCCACGTGGAGCTCGCCGATCTCGAGCTCGTCGATGCGCAGCCGCTCGATCGATCCGCGGCCCAGCGCGAAGCGTCCGATTGCGATTGTTCCGATCGCGAGCGCTCCGATCGCATAGGCGCCCAGGGCGGCCGCGCCGATGGCGACGGCCGCGAGTCTGAGTCGAGGAAAAAGATTCATCGGTTACTCCATCTTGGTTCGCGATGAAGAGGCCTGCGATTCTGATGTCTTTCTCGTAAAGCGTAACAAGCAGCTATGGGCGCGATGAAACCGGTCCGCCCCCTCGAACGTCTCGACCGTATATGAAAGCAGCAGTCGTTACGTCCGCCGACACGCCTTGGAAAATCGAAGATGTCGCCGCGCCCGAAGCCGGTCCGGATCAGGTCGTCATCAAAATCCACGCGAGCGGTCTGTGCTATACCGACGTGCATCAAGCGCTGGGGCACTTCGGTATGCCGTATCCGATGCGGCTGGGCCACGAGCCCGTCGGCGAGATCGTCTCGGTCGGTCCGGGCGTGACGTCTCGAAAAGTCGGCGACCGGGTCGGCGTCGCGTGGATTCAAACATCGTGCAAGCGCTGTGAATGGTGTCTGCGCGGTTTGCCGCAGAATTGCCCGAACGCCGTCCAGGCTGCGATCGGTATGCCCGGAGGGCACGCCGAGCTCTTGCTCGCCTACGCCGACGCGACGATGTTGCTTCCCGACGGCATCTCGTACGAACAGGCCGCGCCGATCTTTTGCGCCGGCTTCACCGTCTACAGCGGCCTGTGCATCGCCGAACCGAAGCCGCACGAGCGCATCGCGGTGATCGGTATCGGCGGCCTCGGTCACCTCGCGTTACAATACGCGCACGCAGCGGGTTTCCATACAATCGCGGTAACGCATTCGGAAGATAAGGTCGCGCTCGCGAAAGATCTCGGAGCGGATGAGGTCGTCGCCGACGGAGCGGCGCTCGCGAAATCCGGCGGAGCCGACGTCGTGCTCGCGACGAGTAATTCCAACGAAGCGATGATGCAGGCGATCGACGCGCTGCGGCCCGACGGCCGGCTCGTCGTAATGGGCGTCGACGGCGGTACGCCGTTCTCGTTCATGCCGGCCGCCGCGCTCAACAAGCGTATCCGGATCGTGACGTCGTCGCAAAATCGGCGGCGCGATCTCTTCGAAGCACTCGCGTACGTCGCCGAGGGCAAGGTCAAGGTGATCACCGAGACCTTCGCGCTCGACGAGATCCCGCGCGCGTACGATCGCGTGGCCAGGGGCGAAGCGCGATTCCGCGCGGTGATCCTCCCGAACGGCTGAACGTCGTCGAAGCGGCTACGACGTCGGTGGGCGCACCGCGTTCGACGTTCGACGCTCGGCCGTGGCATCGCTCGTGGGCGCGGGAAGGCGCGTGCGGGCGATGTTGCAAGCGCGGGGCTCGGGGGCAAACGTCGTCCATGTCCGATTACAACGCTCACTCAGATCTCGCGCTTCTCGACGAATTGCAGAAGCTCGCTCCCAAGGAGTTCTCGGCGTTCGCGCGTCTCGATGCGATCGTCGGCCGCACGGATGGCGCGATCCCGCCGAAATATCGGGAGTTGATCGCGCTCGCCGTCGCGTTTACGACGCAGTGCCCCTATTGCCTCGACGTCCATACGGCCGCCGCGAAGGCCGCGGGCGCGACGCGCGAGGAGGTCGTCGAGACCTCGTTCATCGCAGCCGCGCTTCGCGCGGGCGCGGCCGTCACGCACGGGACGCTCGCGCTCAAACTCTTCGACGATCCGCTCACGGCGGCCCATCAGCATTAATCGATCGATCGTACGTCGCGCACGCGTCGCGACGTGGATCGCGGTCGCCGGCCTCGGCGCACTCGCGCGCTTCCGGCCGGCGATCGCGCGAGCAATCGTGTTCGCGTGCGTCGGCAGCGTCGGGATCGCGCACGGTGCGACCGACGTCGATGCCGTGCAGCGCATCGGCATTCGCCCGCGCGGCGGGCGATGGACCCTCTCGATCGCGTACGGTCTGCTCGCGATCGCGACGTTCGCCTTAGCGCGGCGCTCGCCCAAGCGCGCCGCCCGAGCGCTGCTCGGATTGAGCGTCTGGCATTTCGGTAGCGGTGACGTCGCGTTCGCGGCGGCCTGCGGTTCGCGCGTGCGCGGGATCGCGGAATCTCTCGTGCGCGGCGCGATGCCGCTGTTCATCGCGGGAAGATCGCCGCGTTCGCTCGCTGCCGCGGCGCTCGCCGCGGGCTGGTCGGCATCTCACCTGCGAACCGCACGATACGACGATGCCCTCGATTTCGCGATCCCGACGGCGCTGTTGCTCGCCGCGCCGCCGCGGCTCGGCTTCGGGATCTATTTCGGGGCGTGGCACTCGGTCCGCCACACCGCGCTGCTGCTCGAACGCGACACGCGCGCGGGCAGCGAACGCGATCGCGCGCTGCGCTTCGCGCGGGAATCCGCACCGAACGTCGCGATCGCGGTCCTCGCCGGGATCATCGCCTATGCGCTCGATCGGCGCGGCTTCGGCGCCGCGACGGCGAGCCCGCCTTCGATGCAGGCCGAGCGCAGCCGGGAGAACGTCGTCGGCGCGCTGATTCTCGCAATTACGGTGCCGCACCAAATCGCGGTGACGCTCCTCGAGCGCGACGCGCTCGCACGCACGGCCACGGGTGAAGCGCGCCTTTCGTAACGTCTCGAGCGCCCGCGCGACGAGTGACTACGACCATCGGCGGCGAATGTGCGCGCATGGTAAACGGAGATGTCGTAACGAGCGAGACGCCGCCGACCGCGTACGATAGCACGCCGCCGACGGCCTTGCTCGCGCACATGGTGACGGGCTGGGCGGGGCGCTCGGGCCTGCCGACGGCGCTCCCGGAAGCCGTGCGTTTTCGTACGCGGCGCGAAGCGCTCTCGAAGCGGTTCCCGGGCGACGTGATCGTCGTGCCGACCGGCAACGAAAAGACGCGCGCCAACGACACGCCTTATCGCTTCCGTCCCGGCAGCGACTTCTATTACCTCACCGGGAATCTCGAAGCCGATTGCGTCCTCGTCATGGAGCCGCTCGCGGCCGGCGGCCACGACGCGTTGCTCTACGTCGAGCCGAATCTCGGGAAATCGGTCACGACGTTCTTCACCGATCGCGTGAAGGGTGAACTCTGGGTCGGCCCGCGCCTCGGCGTCCCCGAAAGCGCCGCCCGCTTCGGCACCGCGGCGCGCGCACTCGAAGGCGTGATCCGCGATCTCGAAGCGATGTGCGCCGCGGCCGGCGGCACCGTGCGAACGATCCGCGACCTCGACGCGCACATCGACGCCATCACGCCGGCGAGCGACGCCGATGGAGCGCTCGCCGCGGCGATCTCCGAGATGCGGCTCATCAAAGACGACTACGAGATCGCGGAACTGCAGGCGGCGATCGACGCGACGCAGCGCGGGTTCGAGGACGTGCTCAGTGCGTTACCGCAGTCGAAGACGGAGCGATACGTCGAAGGCGTGTTCAATCTGCGCGCGCGCGTCGACGGCAACGACGTCGGGTACGGAACGATCGCCGCGACCGGCGCCCACTCGTGCACGCTGCACTACAAAACGAACGACGGGTCCCTCAACGCGGGCGATCTGCTGTTGCTCGATGCCGGCGTCGAAACGCACACGCTCTACACCGCCGACGTGACGCGCACGGTGCCGATCGGCGGGACGTTCTCCGTCGCGCAGCGCGAGATCTACGATCTCGTCCTCGCCGCGCAAAACGCGGGCTTCGCCAGATGCGCGCCGGGCGAAGATTTCCTCGCGCCCAATCGCGCCGCGATGCGCGTCCTCGCCGAAGGCCTCGAACGGCTCGGCATCCTCGGCGTCTCCGCAGAAGAAGCGCTGCTCGATACGAACCAATTCTATAAACGCTACTCGCTGCACAACGTCAGCCACATGCTCGGCCTCGACGTTCACGATTGCGCGCAGGCGCGCGCCGAAACGTACAAGTACGGCAAGCTCGAAGCCGGGATGGTGCTGACGGTCGAGCCCGGTCTCTATTTTCAACTCGACGACGTGACGGTTCCCGAACGCTATCGCGGCATCGGCATCCGCATCGAAGACGATGTCGTGATCACGCCGGACGGCTATCGCAACTTAAGCGGAGCATTACCGCGCGAGGCGAGCGCCGTCGAAGCATGGGTCCGAGAGTGTCGCGCGCGCGGCTACACCTTGCCGTAAACGCTTGCGGTCACTAGGAGCGATATCGCGGAGGCCGAACGTGCGGCCATCGTGGGAGCGCTTCTGATTCGCGGTGGTCGCGTCGTCGATCCGTCGCTGTCGCTCGATGCGCTGCGCGACGTGTTGTTGCGCGACGGACGCGTTGCGGAGATCGGCGAGCATCTCGATGCCGGCGATGCGGAGATCCTCGATGCGGGCGGCGCTTTCGTCGCCCCGGGATTCATCGACATGCACGTGCATCTGCGCGAGCCGGGCCAGACCCACAAGGAGACGATCGCGACCGGGAGCGCGGCCGCCGTCGCGGGCGGCTTCACGGCCGTCGCGTGCATGCCGAATACCGAACCCGCGCTCGATTCGCCGGCGATGCTCGCCGAGGTGCGGCGGCTCGCGGCGGCGGCGGGTCTCGCCCGCGTCTATCCGATCGCGGCGATCACGCGCGCGCGCGCCGGCAAAGAGCTCTCGCCCTTCTGGCGCCTACACGACGCGGGCGCGGTCGCGTTCAGCGACGACGGAAACGCGATCGCGAGCCCGCGCATCCTGCGCCAGGCCGCGCTCTACGCGCGCGACGTGCCCGGCGTCTTCATCCTGCATTGCGAGGACGGCGATCTGCGCGGCGATGCCGTGATGAACGAGGGTGCGCGAAGCTTCGAACTCGGCCTCGCCGGATCGCCCGGTCTTGCCGAAGACATCAACGTGGCACGCGATCTGCTCATCGGCGGCGAGACGGGGAAGCCGTTTCACATCGCGCACGTCTCGACCGCGACGAGCGTCGATCTCGTTCGCTTCGCGCGAGCGCGCGGGATCGCGGCGACCTGCGAGGTCACGCCGCACCATCTCTTCTTCGACGACGCCCACTTCGACCGGTTTCGCGCCGATGCGAAGGTCAATCCGCCGTTGCGCCGCGAGGCCGACGTTCTGGCGCTTCGCGACGCGGTCCGCGACGGCACGATCGACGTGTTCGCGACCGATCACGCGCCGCACACGCGCGAGGAGAAGGCGCAACTCCTCGGCGACGCGCCGGTCGGCTTTTCGGGGCTCGAGATCGCCGTCGGTGCATACGCCCGCGCCGTCTCCGGCTTGCCGCTCGAACGGTTCGTCGCGCTGCTCTCGACGAACCCGGCGCGCGTCCTCGGCATCGCGGGCGGAACGCTCGCGATCGGCGCACCGGCCGACGTCACGATCTTCGCGGACCGGCCGTGGCGCGTCGATGCGTCGGCCTTCCATTCGCTCGGCAAGAGCACGCCGTTCGACGGCGAGATGCTGCCGCGCCGCGCGGTCGCGACGATCGTCGGCGGCCGGATCGTGATGCGCGACGGCGTGGTTTCTGCGCCGCATGCCGCAATGTCCGGCCCCCGCTGAGCGTTGTGGAAGCGTGAGAATACGCCGCGCGCTCCTGCTTTTGTTCGCGGCGATCGCCTGCAGCGTCGTGCCGCATGCCGCGGTCGCCTTCGCGCCGGATCCTTCCGCGGCGGCCGCCCCGGCCCCGGACGAAGCCCTCACGGCCGATGCGATTTTTACGCGCGCGAAGAACGCGTGGCGCAGCCGTACCGACGCACCGTTCGTCACCTACGGCCTGCGCGAGCGCTACACGTGGCGCAATCGCGTGCACGACAATTGGTGGCAAGCGTACTTTCGCAGTGCCGACGACGCGCTCGCGCTTCGGCGCGTCATCGTCGCGGCCGATGAGGCGGCTCGCCTGCGCGGGACCTCGATCGGCATCAACTATCACATTCACAACGGCTCCGCACACGTCGATTCGCTCGAGACAAACGCCGATTCCGACGCCTTCCCGATCCTCGATCCGCTCGTCGATCCCAACGCCTCGTTCGGGCTGACGCGCGGTGCCGTGCAGCACGTGAGCCTCGAGGCACCGAGCGCGTTCGGTGCGAGTCCGAGCCCTTCGCCGATCTCCACGCGCACGCTCTCGCAGCGCCTGTCGCTGCTCGCCGGGCCGTCGCCCGTGCCGGGCTCGAGCGATCCGCCGCTGCGCGAGCTCGCCCACATCGAAGCCGTCGCGCGCGATTATCGGATCGCGCTCGTCGGGACCGAACGCGTGCGCGATGTGGACGCCTACCATCTCTCGCTCGTCCCGCTGCGCGAGCCGCACCGCAATCGCTTGCGCGATCTGTGGGTCGGGACGGGCGATTACGCGACCGTGAAACTCGCGACCGCGGGCCTCTTCAACGGCAGGCCGTACGACGAGGCGCTGTGGACGGTCACCTACGTGCAGATGGACGGCCGCCCGTACGTGCAGCAGATCAAGACCGAGGAGACGCTACGCTTCGGGATCGATCGCTTCGTGAACGGCCTCGAATACGATTTCGTCAGCTACGCGTTCCCCGCATCGATCGACCCGCTCGAGTTCCAGAGCCTGCGGTAGACGAGCCAAGGGTCTGCGCCGTGAAAGGCAAAACCGGGACCCATCGCATGATGAAGCCTGCCTCGCTGCTCCTCGCGGACGGAACGCGTTTCGATGGTGAGGGGCTCGGCCCGGATGCGCTCGCGCTCGGGGAAGCCGTCTTCTACACCGGAATGACGGGCTACGAAGAAGCGCTGACCGATCCGTCGTACGCGGGCCAGCTGCTCACGTTCACCTATCCGATGATCGGAAACTACGGAATCTCCGGGACGGCCGCGCAGCATAGCCGTGCCTGCGTCGCGGGCGCGATCATCAAGCAGCTCTCCGATCACCCGTCGCACCACGCGATGCGGGAATCGCTCGGGGCGTGGCTCGCGCAGCAACGCGTCCCGACGCTGCTCGGCATCGATACGCGTGCGCTCACGACCGTCTTACGCGAACACGGCACGATCCGCGGCGCCCTCGCCGTCGGCGTAGATGCGATCGCGAAGATGGAGGAGACGCTCGTCCCCTATGCGCGCGACGCGACGACCGTCGGTCTCGTCGCGAACGTCGCGACCGATCGCTTCGAGGGCGATCCGCAGGCGACGGGGATCCACGTCGTCATCATCGATTGCGGCGTGAAGCGGGCGATCGTCCGCGACCTCACCGCGCTCGGGGTTCGGCTGACCGTCCTGCCCTTCGGCGCGACACGCGACGAGGTGCTCGCCGCGCATCCCGACGCCCTCGTCATCTCGCCCGGGCCGGGCGATCCGACCGACTTGCCCGAGACGATCGAGACGCTGCGCAGCCTCGCGAGCGATCTGCCGATGTTCGGCGTCTGCCTCGGCCATCAGCTACTCGCGCTCGCCTTCGGCGCCTCGACGTACAAGCTGCCGTACGGCCACCGCGGCGGGAATCAGCCCGTCAAGGACGTGTTGCGCGACGCCGTCCTCGTCACCGCGCACAATCACGGCTACGCGGTCGACGGCACGACCCTGCCGGCCGATCTCGAAGCGACGATGATCAACCTCAACGACGGCACGAACGAGGGTTTCCGCCACCGGACGCTGCCGATCTCGGCGGTGCAGTTCCATCCGGAGGCGTCACCCGGGCCGTCGGATGCGCGCTTTCTCTTTCGCGAATGGCTCGGCTCGCTGCCCTCGCCGCGATAGCGCTCGCCGTCGCAGCGCCGCTGCGCCCCGCTCCCGCGCAATCGCTGCAGACCCTCCACGTTCGCAATTTTTCGCTCGCCGTCGATCGAAACGCGGTGACGGTCGGCGAGCCGTTCCGGTTGACGATTCGCGCCGACGTACGCGAGGCGCTCGGCCGGATCGACGACGTGACGTTGCCGGACCTCGCCGGGTTCGACGAACTCGGCGACGAGCGCAATTGCACGACCACGCAAAGCGGGACCGCGTGCCTCGAAACGCTGACGCTGATCCCGATGACGCAGGGCGACATCGCGCTCGGCCCGGCGACCCTCGAGGCGATCGACGGTCGCAGCGGCAAGGCCAGCCGCTTTGCGACGAACGTCGTCGCGATCGTCGTCTCGCCGGGGACGATGATCGCGGGCGAGTCGATTCGCGACGCGATCTACGGCGCAGCGGGCGCGATCTTACGCATCGCGCTCCTGCTGCTGATCGTCTTCGTCGTGCTCGGATTTCTCTCGTTCGCGTTGCGCCGGCGACGCAGGCGTCCGGTTGCGCCGAGCGCGGCACCGGTCGTTTCCGCGCCGGCACCGATCGTCGTCCCCGTCGCGTCGTTCGATTCGCTCGTCGCGGCGCTCGCGCGGGAACCGACGCGGCCGCGCGTGGTCGCCGTTCGCGACGTGCTGCGCACGCGCTTCGGCGCGGGTGAACGTGAGACGCTGCGCGATCTCACGGCGCGCGGCGCCGTGCGCGAACCGCGCGATGCGGCCGCGCTCGCGGCGCTCGAACGCGCCGCGTTCTGCGACGCGAGAGATCTGCCGCTCGCCGTCGAGGAGGCGCTGCCATATCTGAGATAGCGAACGCGGGCCCGGGCGCGGTGCCTGCTGAGACGACGCCGCGGGCGCTGCTCGACGCGCTCGCGGCGACCGTCGTCGGTCAGCGCGACACGCTCGAATCGCTCGTCCGCGCGACGATCGCGGGCGGCCACGTGCTGCTCGAAGGCCCGCCCGGCCTCGCGAAGAC
>CAZZYZ010000024.1:0-24350 GCA_964658425.1 Vulcanimicrobiota bacterium
CGCCCGTCGTCGACGCGAACGGCCGCGAAGCCGCGCCGGGCGACGTCGGCACGCTACGCCACGTCGATCTCGGCAATCGCTCGTCCGTGATCGCGATCGAAACCGAAGACCTCGGCTATGCGACCCCCGAGGGCATCGTGCTCCTCGGCCGCCCGAGCGAAGCCCCGCCGCGCGGGTGTTCGCTCGACACCGAAGAGCTACTTGCGGCGCGAACGAAAGGCCGCACGTAGCGTCAGATACCTACGACGCTTTTGATGAGTGCGCGGGCGAACGGAACGCCGAGGCCCGTGACCGTGTTGTAACCCGGCGTCGCCGTGAAGCCGGGATCGAGCGGCGCCGGACTCGGAAGCGGCGTCGCGGTTGCGCCCGGAGCGGGAGTCGGGCAATTCGCGGGATCGCTCGCCGCGAATTGGTAGCAATACGGCAACAGCGAGTTCGAGCCGAGGCCGACGGGTAAGAACGTCGCCGGATATATCGTCGTCGACTTGTAGAAGCCGTAGAGCAACGGCGCGGGATTTCCGAGCCGATATGGATGCGTGCCGCCGGCCGTTGCGCACGATGCGGTTTGCTTGCACGCCTGCAGCACGAGCGCCCACATGGAGGCCATCTGCGGCGCGGCGAGGCTCGTTCCGCCGATCGGCGTTATCATCGCGCCGCCGAGCGCCGGATCCGCATTCTGTAAGAGTGCGGCGCCGGTTCCGGGATCGGCGACCATCGCGACGTCGGGGACGTTTCGCGTCGTTCCGGTCACACCGGGCAGACCGATCTGATAATTCGGCTGCGCGAAGTAGGCGGAGATGCCGCCGCCGGAACCGCCTGTTCCGCCCGTCGTCTGTACCCCCCACGCGGCAACCGGGCCGACGAACGTTCCCGCCGAGTTCAGCGGTGCCGTCACGCCGCCGACGCCCGTCACGCTCGGATCGCTTGCCGGGTACTGCACGCATTCGCTATCGAGGTAGCCGGTGAGCGCAAAGGGCTGACAGCCCTGCGCGCCGGTATCGCCGCTCGCGACGAAGACGGACGTCCCTTCGGCCGCGAGCATCGCGAATAGCGTCGGATCGATGCCGCTGCCGTCGGACGTGAACTCGAACGGCGGACTCCCTTGCCCCGTCGGTGCGACTTCGCCATACTCGGCGCCGCCGTAACTGAGCGAGAGCACGTCCGCGGTATTGCGATCGATCGCCGTCTGCAGCTCTTCATCCGCCTCGGCGAGACCCTGCGCGGCCACACCGACGCCCGCCGCACATGGGCTCCCGTTCGCGCCGCCGCATCCGTCGTTCGGATTGTACGCGAGGAAATACTGAATGCTCGAATCGCGCGCGAGCGTCAGCGCTTGCTCCGTGTCGAGCTGCGTTTCGCCGTCTTCCGGGTTACACGACGGTGTCGGATATTCCGATGCCGGAGCGTTCGGGACGCCGCTCGCGGTACACGGAGCCGTAACCGGCGGCGGCGTCGCGAAGCCACTGTTGCCGTTGGCGATGGGATCGGTCGCGTCGGTCGGGACGACGGTGATCGCACTCGAGCCGGCAACGTGAAAGAGCGCACGATACGCTTCGGCATCGCCCGTGCGGCCGCCGGTGCTCGTCTGAATCGGACCGGTCCCGATGATGCCGAGCGTGATCCCAGAGCCCGTGTAGCCGGCGGCGTACGCGCCATTGTAATCGAACGCCGCTGCGAACTGCTGCGGCGCATAGCCGGCGGCCGTGCCGGTCGACTTGGCGAGTTGCGAGCGGAAACGGTTCGTGCGCATGACGATGTTCGCGGAACCGACGACGGGGACGCCCGTCGTCACGCTCGGCGCCTTCTCGGGCGCGAAGAACGTCTCGCCGAGCGGCGACCGGTATGCACCGAACGTCGTATGAAACGCCTGCTCCATCTTCGCTTGCGGGCCCGAGACGCGCAGCATCATCCGCTGTTTCCAGCCGGCGACCGCAAGGCCGAAGCCCGCGAAGTACGTGCGTGCCGCGACGCTCTGCGCGGCCGTCGCAGAATAGCGATCCGCGATCTGTTCCGGTGTCAGGAAGCGGCGGTACGACCCCGATTTCGGATCGCCGACGGCCGCGGCGTACGCGCGCAACCCGGGCGCATCGCGCATGGGAAGCACGACGTCGATCGACATACCGCCGAGGTGTGCGGGGCCGACGAGTTGGGAGCGACCGATGAGCGTCGCGTCGTACGCGAAGCCTCGGATCGCGGCCGAATTCGACGAGCCGCTACCGCCGAGCTCGGGAGAATAAGGCACCGTGCGAGAAGCACCCCCGCCGCCGCTGCATGCAGAGAGCATCACGGCGACGAGCGCGGCGGCACCGGAACGATACGAGCGAAGCATCAACGACTCCCAGTAAAGGCACGAAGCGTTTGAAGTGCGGCGGTACGGCGTTGCGCGCGACGTTTCGCAAGTAGCGAGCGAAACGAGGTTTCACTCGCGCGCATTGCGCTTGCACCGGCGCGGCGCGTTACGGCATCGAGACCGACGATCGTCGCCTGCGTGAGTGAGAGCGATTCGGTCGTCACCGTGGTCTGGACGGGCGTCCCGTCGGTGGTCGTTTGGATCGCGCGCACGGACTGCTGCGATAGATCGTAATACTGCGAGAGCGTGTCGGTGAGCTGCATGCAAACGACGCCGACACCGGGCTCCGAATAGGTCGAGATCGTGAGCGAATCCGTCTCGCCGAAGACGGGGTCGACGCTCGTTTTCGTATTCGAAAGCAGTGAAGCGCTCTTCGCATATGCCGCCGCAACGGTACAGCCCGACGCGAGCGGCGTCTTCCCACGGTTGACGAGCGTTTGCGCCGACAGTACGAGCGGTTGCGGGTACCAGACCGGGGCCGTCCGGGTGACGACGGTCGGCGTCGGCAACACCGTCGGATCGGCCGGCGGAATGAGTCCGGCTGCGTAGGTGATCGTGATCGGGATCTGCCCGCCCGTCGGGGCACCGACGGCGAACGTCGAGTTCGCGAAGTTCGGGCCGAGCAGTGGATACGAATACGTCCCGGAGCCGTCGGCGTTTGCGACGGCGTTCGCGACCGCGGTCGCGGCCGTCGTGCTGGGATATGGATACGAGATCGCTTCCGTGTACGTGCCGTCGGAGGCGACCGTCTTCGTATCGGTCTGTCCTTGCGGATCGCTCTCGACCGTCGTGACCGCCGCATTGTTTGTAGGCGACAGCGTGCCGGTGACCTCGGGGAGGATGTCGACGAGGCCGTTTCCGGTGCCGTACGTCGTCGTCGTCGTCACACCGCTCGATGCCGTCGCGTTCGAGGCGAGCAGCGACACGTTCGTCGTCGTACCCGACATCGCAAAATCGTAGAAATCGTTCGTCGTCGTCTGCGTCGTGGTCGCGGGGGCGGCGAGCGAATCCGTCTCCGCGGTCGTGTACTCGGTATAGATCGGCGCGGCCGAGGAGCCCGGCAGCGCGACGTCCGTCGTGACCTTCACCGTCTGCGCGACCGTCGTGACGATCGTCTGACTGCTCGTCGGATTCGGCGACGGGATCGGGCCATCCGAGAGCGGCGGCCGGACGAACGTCTCGTCGATCGCCCCCGTGTACGTGAACGTATCGCCCGTCTCGTGCGGCCGGTACGACGTATTCGTCGGGGTCGGCGCGGGGCCGCCCCCGCCGCCGCAGGCCGCGAGCGCCGCAATGAAAGCGATCGAAAAGAACACGCGAAGACGCACGGAAAAACCTCGTCGTTCGAAACGCGAAATCCGGCACACGCAAAAGCCTGTGACGCTCACAAGCAATTAGTGGGAGTATGGTAATCCCCTTCGCGCGAAAGGCTCACATATGGGGACCTTATCCGCACAGCGGATCATCGACGTCCTCGATCGCGGCGCGCGCGCGTGGTCGGACCGGGGATCGGCGGCGCGACGAGATGCGGCTCGCGCAGTCGGCGGGCGAACGGGCTACAGCGACCCGGTCGTCGATCACGCGCTCGATACGCTCTTCGGCACGATACGGGCGGACGAGCTTCGCGCGACGATCGCGAGCGAGCTCGGATCGGTCGCCGCGCTCGATCGATTCATCGCGCGCCCGGGCCGGCCCGACGTGCGCTACGTGCCGTTCGGGCGGGTCGCGATCGTCGCGAGCGACACGACGATCGGCGTCGCGATCGCACCGCTCTGTTTCGCGCTCTGCGCGGGCGCGCACGTATCCGTGAAAGATCGCGCCGACGAGCTGGTGCGCGCATACGTGGAGACGCTCGCGGAGATCGAACCCGAACTCGGCGCGCGCGTGCATACCGCGTCTTGGTCGAGCGAGAACGACGCGCGATCGGGGGCACACGTTCGGGATGCGGCCGTGGTCGTCGCATTCGGCGGCGATGCCGCCCTCGCAGCGATCCGTCGCACGCTCGCGCCCGGCGCGCGCTTCGTCGCGTACGGCCACGCGACGAGCGTCGGCTACGTCGGCCGTGAAGCGCTCGCATCGGCTCCCGCCGCGCGCGAGATCGCGGACGCGATCGTTCGCGACGCGCTGCTCTACGACGGCGACGGCTGCCTCTCGCTGCACGCCGTCTTCGTCGAAGGCGGCGGCGCGATCGCCCCCGCGGCGTTCGCACGCATCGTCATTGCCGCCGCCGACGATTTCTCGCTCGCCTTTCCGGCCGGCACGATTCGCAGCGCCGCGGTCGCATCGTATCGCAGCTCCGCACGCTTCCGCGCCGCGCAACACGTGGGCGAACTCTTCGAAAGCGCGGTCGGCCCGCATCTCGTCGCGTACGATCCGCCGAAAAGCGAGCCGCCGCCGCTCTTGCCGAACGTGCTCGCGCTCGTGCCCGTCGATGCACCCGCGGAGGCGGGGGCGTACCTCGCGCATCACGCGTTGCCGCTCGAAGGCTTCGCGCTCGCCGCGGCCGGCCGCGCCGATATCGACGAGCTCGCGCTCGCGAGTGGGGCGTCGCGGATCGCAACGTTTGGGGCACTGCAACGTCCGCCGCTCGGCGGCGATCACGGCGGCGGATCGCGCATCCTCCCCTTCGTGCGCGCGGTCTATCGCGGATGATGCACGCGACGGATGCGCTCGAACGAATAACGGGCCCGGTCCCCGGCCCGCGTTCGCTCGCGCTCGGCGCGGAGCTCGCGCGCACGGAGACCCGCGGTGTGACGTATCTCGCGCGCGATTATCCGATCTTCTGGGAATCGGCGTCGGGCGCGCTCGTCGACGACGTTGACGGCAACCGCTATCTCGACGCGACGGCCGCGTTCGGCGTCGCGATCACGGGTCACGCCAATCCCGCCGTCGCGCGCGCGATCGCCGCGCAAGCGATCCGCCTTCCGCACGGGATGGGCGACGTGCATCCGAGCGGCGTCAAAGCGGAGCTCCTATCCGCACTCGCGGCGCTCGCGCCGGTCGACGAGCCGCGCACGTTTCTGTGTTCGAGCGGTGCCGAGGCGGTCGAATTCGCGCTCAAGACGATCGCACTCGCGACGGGGAAGCGCAACGTCGTCGCCTTCGCGGGCGGCTATCACGGGCTGTCGTACGGCACGCTCGAAATCGGCGGCATCGCGAAGTTTCGCGACCCATGGCGCGCGCAGCTTCGCGACGAGACCCCGTTCGTGCGCTTCCCGGACCCAAGAGTGCCCGGCGCGGCGAAACGTGCGCTCGCGGAGATCGATTCGTTACTAAACCAACGCGACGATCTCGGCGCCGTGCTGCTCGAACCGATCCAAGGCCGCGCCGGCGTCATCGTCCCGCCGGACGGCTTTTTGCGCGAACTCGCGGCGCTCTGCGCGCGACGCGGCCTGCTGCTCGCTCTCGACGAAATCTATACGGGGCTCGGACGGACCGGGACCATGTTCGCATGCGAACGCGACGGCGTACGACCCGACCTGCTCTGCATCGGCAAGTCGCTCGCGGGCGGCTTTCCACTCTCGGCGACGATCGTCGCGCGCCGCGTCGCCGACGCGTGGGAGTCGTCGCGCGGCGAAGCGCTGCACACCTCGACGTTCCTCGGCAACCCGATGGGCTGCGCCGCCGCGCTCGCGAATCTCGCGGAGATCGCGCGCCTCGACGTTCCTCGCCTCGCGCGCGAACGCGAACCGTATCTACGCGAACGCCTCGGCGCGATCGTCCACGCGACGCCCGGATTACGCGAGACACGCGGGCGCGGCATGCTCTGGGCCGTCGAGTTTGCGGACGGAGGCGCCGCGAATCGTTGCGTGGTCCGCGCGCTCGGCCTCGGCCTGATCCTCCTGCAGTCGGGCGTCGCCGGCGAATCGATCACCTTCGCGCCGCCCGCCGTTGCGACGCGCGCGCAACTCGATCGTGCGTGCGACTTGTTCGGGAGCGCTGCCGCCGAGTGAGGCGTCGTTGAATCGAACTGTTTTGCCGGTGCTTCGCAGAAGGGAAGCGGCATGAGTGAGAAATTGCGCGTCGGTATCCTCGGGTCGGGTTTCGGCGGCATGGTACACGCGCCGGCATTCGCCGCGCAGGGGCGCTTCGAGGTCGTCGCGATCGCGTCGCCGACGCGTGCCCCGCAGATCGCGCGCGAGCGCAAGATCCCGAACGCATACGCGACCCTCGACGAGATGCTCGAGAACGTAAAGCTCGACGTGCTCTCGATCGCCGCACCGCCGTTCGAGCACCGTACGGCGACGCTCGCGGGACTCGCGCGCGGTCTGCACGTTCTCTGCGAGAAGCCGATGGCACTCGACGTCGCCCAGGCCGAAGAGATGCTCGCCGCCGCGACGGCCGCCGGAACCGTCTGCGCGATCGCGCACGAGTTTCGCTACACACCCGAACGTCAAGCACTGTACGAACTCGCGCGAAACGAACACCTCGGCGCGCTGCGCGCAATCGAAGTATCTCTCACGAACGGTATCTTACGCGCGGACGTCGAGCGGCCGAACTCGTGGTGGTTCGAGCGCGCGCGCGGCGGAGGCATAACGGGCGCGCTTCTCTCCCACGTCATCGATCACGCGAACTGGCTCGCGGGTCGCGCCCCGGTTCGTTCGACGGGATACGAACGGACGGCGAATCCGAATCGCCATGACACGCAAGGTCCATTTATGAGCGACGTCGCCGACGGCGCGTTCGCCACGATCGATTACGGCAGCGGACTCATCGGAACGGCATCATGCGACGGCACCCGCGCCGCCGACGGAGCGTCGATCGCGATTCACGGCGAGCAGAGGACGGCCGTGGCGAGCGGCCCGAACTTCCTCGAACTCGCAACGTACGTCGTCGACGACGAAGAGACCGCCAAACTCGATCTCACGCCGCAGCCGCACGCGAATCTTTCGGCCGCACATGCGAATCTGCCCGCGTTCGTCACGATGCTCGACGCGTTCGCGGCGCGCATCGACGGCGGCGACGCGCAGCTCCCGTCGTTCGAGGAAGGCGTCGCGACGCAGCGCGTCCTCGAGAGCGTCGGCTACGGCCAGCGACGCGAGGGATAAGCCCGCTCGCCTCGCGGCGTGGCCATTCACACGCGGATCGCGACGTGCCTCATAAACACGAACTACCGCTCGATCGCACGACCGGCGCGCCGCCGCGCTGTACGTAGGTCGATTGGAACGGCGATCCGTCGTTCGCATCGAAGTCGAAATCGATCGGTCCCCAATCCTGGTTTGGCCTCGACCGATAAAATTTTACCTTGTATTCGTAATACGCCTTCGCCGTGATATCGTTCGCCTTGTCGAGATCGGCAAGCGGCGGTTCGGCGGCGAACCATCCGGTAAGGCCCTTAAACTGAGCGCCCGATTCGCACGCACCGACGCCGACGAGAATATCGCCGTTGCGGGTGAACCGGCTCTCGAACTCGCGTAAGACCGCATCGGGGACGGCTGATTCGGGAATCGGGGAGTACGTCCGGCCGAGCTTAACGCTCGTATGATGACGGTTGCCCGGAATCGCCGCAGTCCCAAGCGCAACGTCTTTCTTCGTTGCCGACGCGTCGTTCTTCCTAATCGGTGCGGCGTTCTTCGGCTGCATCGCGGTGTCGGCGGGAGCGGCCGGCCGGTACACGGAGCCGTCTTGAAAGCTGACGGCATCGACGGTGCAGCTCATCTTCATGGAGTCCGGCGGTTGGTTCGACGTATTGTCGCCGCCCCAATGATAGATCGCAACGGGTTTGTCGCTTGCGAGGAATTGCTTCGCGACGCTGAGTTTGCGATGATCGATCAGCACGTTCGGCGAGAAAACGCCCGTGTCGGTGACGACGGAGCTCATCAGGGGTTCGTTAAACTTCGACATGAACGCGAAACGGAAGCGAACGTCGGTGACGACTTTCTCCGACGTATTCGTAAAGCTCACGCCGAACCCGATCCTCGGGTGATCGGCCGACGTCTCGTTCCCGAACGCGCACGCATCGATCGTAATCGGAGCCGGAACGTTCGCCGCAGGCGACGTTGCCGCGGCGAACGCACCCGACGGAGCGATCGCAAGCGATACGAGTACGAACGCAGCGATCGTCGATGTTCCGCGCATCGAGGGCCGCGAACGCGTGAGCGGTCGATCGCGAGCTATCTTGTAACGAGACACGTTATTCATGCGTATCCTTCGATCGTAGCGGAGAAAGGTAGATATCAACGAGCTCTCGCACCCGCCTTCGCGCGCAAACGTCCTTCGCCGCGTTCCCGAACGGACCTCGGAACGGCCGGCGCCGTATCCGTCAGCGTGCGGCTAATTCTCCGATCGCCGGCATGCGTTCGAGCCGTTTCCAAAGCGAGTCGAGAGCGGCCAGCGTCGCGCGGCGGCGTACGTCGTCACGATCGCCCGGGAACGTGTGGCGGCGCGCTTCCACATCCGCACCGCGAACCGCGATCGCCGTGTAAACGAGTCCGACCGGCTTCCCCGCCGTCGCGCCCGTCGGACCGGCAATCCCCGTCGTCGCGATCGCGACGTCGACGCCGAGCCGCGCGCACGCGCCGCGTGCCATCGCGAGCGCGACCTCTTCGCTAACCGCGCCGTGCGCCGCGAGCAGCTGCTCGGGAACGTCGAGCAAGCGGGTCTTCACCACGTTATCGTACGCGACGATCGAGCCGAGGAACGTCTTCGAGGCGCCGGCGACGCGCACGAGGCGTTCGGCGATCGACCCGCCCGTGAGCGATTCCGCGGTTCCGCAGGTCAGGCCGCGCGCGACGAGCCTCGCGATGAGCGCGCTCTCGATCGACTCGTCGTCGATGCCGAAGATGGGCTCGCCGATTCGCTCGCGTAACTCCGCTTCGACTGGCGCGATGAGCCCGCGCGCGACGTCGATGTCGGCCGCCTTGGCCATGATCTTCACGTCGACGAGGCCTCCGTGGGCGAGCATCGCGATCTTGGGATTCTCCAGCGACCGGAACAGCGGCTCGATCATCGCATCGAGATCCGATTCGCCGATCCCGATCGTGTGCAGCGTGCGCGTGACGATGCGCGCGCCGAGCTGCACGTGCGTCGCGAGCCACGGCATGAAGCGCTCCGTAAGCATCGGCCGCATCTCGCGCGGGACGCCCGGGAAGCACGCGACGAACTTGCCGTCGGCGCGCACCGCGACGAAGCCGGGTGCCGTGCCGTGCGGATTCTCGAGCACGAATGCACCCTTCGGAAGGTACGCTTGGCGAACGTTGTTCGGCGCGAGCGGCGTCGTCCGCCCATAACTACGGAAGCGTTCTTCGATCGCGCGCAACGACGCGTCGTCGAGCTCGAGCGTCGTATCGACGGCCGCCGCGATCGCTTCTTTCGTGAGGTCGTCGACGGTCGGGCCGAGGCCGCCCGTCGTGATCACGCCGTCCGCGCGGCCGAGCGCGCCGCGCACCATCGCTTCGAGGCGCGCGGCGTTGTCGCCGACGGAATGCTTCGCGAAGAGATCGACGCCGCGATCGGCGAGGGTCTTCGCGATGAAAACGCTATTCGTATCGATCGAATCGCCGAGCAAGAGCTCGGTGCCGATCGTGATGATCTCGACGCTCGGCATCAGAGGACCGTCGGGCGCATGCCCTCGAGCTCGTCGAGGAACCATTGCGGATACGTGATCTCGATATCGAACTTGAAGCCGCTCGCCTTCGCGATCATCGCAGCGCGGCGTTCGGCCGACGTCGTGATCCGCATCTTATTGCGTTCCTTCTGCGCGTTGTGGCAATCGATGAAGCGCACGAACGTATCGTCGAGCACGCGCTCGAGCGCGAACTTCATGAGCTTTCCGATGCGCGGCGCGATGCCGCCGGTCGAAATCGCGACGCGGACGGGGCCCGCCTTCACGGTCGCCTGCATCGCGACGAACCCGTGCTTGGGCTGATCGATCGCGCACAACAAAAACTTGTACTTATCCGCGAGCGCGCGCATCCGAATCGCGGGCGACTCTTCCTGCGGCGTGAAGAGCACGAAGAACGCATCGGCGACGTCCTCGTCGCGAACGGCGTTGTAGTCTTTGATCCACGTGACGTCGGCGCCGACTTCGCGTAGCGCCTCGTCCTTCTCGATCGCTTCGCGATCGTCGGCCGCACCGACGACGACGCATTTGCGGCCGCGCAGATTGAGGCCGACCGGAAAGAAGACGAACGGATACTCCGTGACGTTGCGTTCGGGCGGTTGTTCCGCGGCGTTCGCCGCCGCTTGCGTGATGACGTTCATAGCTTAAAAATCCACCGGTCGGAGATAGAATTCGTTGATCGCCGTATTGCTCAGCATCGCGGTCGTCGGAAGGTGCCGTTTCCAGTGCGTTCCGTCGACGCGCCGCCGTACGAGTGCGACGTCGCTCGCCGCGAATCCGCGCGATACGAGCCGATCGTCCGGATACCCCGCGAGCATCAAGGAGAGGATGCGATCCGCTTCGAGATAGGTAATGCCGAGATCGGTCTCGTCGGTTTGGTTCGCTTCGAGATCGGCGCTCGGCGCCTTCGCAACGACGCGTTCGGGGACGCCGAGATAGCGCGCGAGTTGCCAGACCTGCGTCTTGAAGAGGTCGCCGATCGGATTGAGCGGCGGCGTGTCGTCGGCGTGCCACGTGAAGTAGCCCATCAGCCGCTCCGTCTTGTTCCCGGTGCCGATCGGAAGCGCCGCGAGCTTCGCGCTCTGATCGAAGAGTACGAGCATGCGCGTGCGGGCCATGACGTTGCCGCGCCGGCGCGCGTCCGCTTCGGGTTCGTGGGCGAGATAGCCGTCGACCGCACCCGAAATATCGATCGTACGCGCGCGGCAACCGAGCGCGTCGATCACGGCCTGCGCGTCCTCGAGGCTATCGGCACTCGACGTGCGAAACGGCATGCGGATCGCATGCACGTTCTCGGGGCCGAGCGCACGCGCGCACAAGAATGCGACGACCGCCGAATCGACGCCGCCCGAAACGCCGATGACCGCGCCCGCGATCCCGCGTCGCGCGTGCAGCTCGTCGCGCAGAAAGGCTTCGAGCCACGTTGCGACGAGCGCCGGATCGAGTTCGAGGACGGGCGGCCGCGGCGCGCTCGCATCGACCACGTCGAACGTCGCGCTCACATCGTGCCCGCGGGCAAGAGATCCGGGAGCACTTCGCTCAGATTGCCGAGCAGCGGCAGGCTCGCGCGCGCGATATCGATGTCGGCCGGATCGAGTTCGACGCGTAAGATATGCGCGCCGAGCGCGGGCAGGGCGCCGAGCACGTTCCCGAACGGATCGATGACGGCCGACGAGCCCGTCATGCCCTTCCCGCCCTCGAATCCGGCGAGCCCCGCGTAAATCGCAAACACGCCGTGTTCGACCGCGTACGAGCGCACGACGTTTCGCCAATAGGTGACGCTCTCGAGCTCGCCCGCCTCCGCGAAGCCGCGCCCGGGCGACGCGCTCGGGACGATCAGCATCCTCGCACCGTCGAGCGCGGCGAGCGTCGGCATGATCGCGTGCCACGCATCCTCGCAGATCAGGATCGCCATCCGCCCGAATCGCGTATCGAAGGCTTGCAACCGCCGGCCGCGCGAGAGAAAGCGGGCCTCGTCGAAGACGCCGTACGTCGGCAAGAACATCTTGCGATGCACGTGCTCGATGCGGGTCTCGTGCGCGCCGACGCGCGCGTAGAGCGCCGCATTATAGACGGCGCCCTCGCTGCGTTCGTAAAAACCGAGCGTGATATCGACCTCGGTCGACGCGCGCTCCCGCCACAATCCGCCGATCGTCTCGGCCATCTCCGCGGCGGTCTGTGAGAGACCGTAGACCGCGCCTTCCAAAAAGTATCCGGTCAACGCGGCCTCCGGCATCACGACGAGATCGTAGGGACGCTCCTCGGCCGCGAGCTGCGCGAACGCGCGGCCGACCTCGGCGAGATTCGCCTGGAAATCGCCCTTGCGCGGCTTATTCTGGAGAACGGCAACCTTCACACCGCCGCCAAGTTCGACGCGGCCAGCTTCTCGACGATCTCCTCGGCGGGATAAGTCAGGATCTCGGCGAGCGTCGGATGCAGGTGCGGGATCTTCGCGAATTCGGCCGCGGTCCCGCGATAGTACATCGCGACGATCACCTCGTGGATGAGATCCGATGCCTCGGGTCCGACGATCGCGGCACCGAGAATACGGCCGTCGTCCGGCGAGGCGAGCATCTTCACGAAGCCCTTGGTCTTGTCGATCGCGATCGCTTTGCCGTGATCGCTGAAGAGATACGAGGCGCCGACGTACGGCGTCCCGGCCGCCGCGAGTTCTTTCTCCGTCGCGCCGGCGACGGCGATCTGCGGATCGGTGAAGATCGTGTGCGTGCGTTGCAAACCGTATTCGGCGACCTCGTGGCCGCCCGTCATCGCATTGCGCGCCGCGATCTCGCCCTGATAGATCGCGACGTGAACCAGCGGATAGATCCCCGTCACGTCGCCGACGGCGAAGATGTTCGGGACGCACGTCCGCATGTCGAGGCCGACCTCGATCCCCGTGATCGCGTGGCATTTCACGCCCGCTTGCTCCAGCCCGAGCCCTTCGACGTTCGGCACGCGTCCGAGCGCGTAGAAGATCTCGTCGGCGGCGACTTCTCCCGCTTCACCGTCGCGAACGTAATGCACGACTTTTTGGCCCCCGCGCACTTCGACGTGCGAGAGCACGGCGCGCGTGAGCACCTCGATCCCTTCCGTGCGGAAGTACAGCGTCAGCGAATCGCCGACGTCGGTGTCCTCGCCCGAGAGCAAATGCTCCGCGCGAATGACGAACGTCGTCTTCACGCCGAGCCGTGCCATGAACTGTCCGAGCTCGGCACCGACGTAGCCGCCGCCGAGCACGATGACCGATTTCGGCAACGCATCCGCGTCGAGGACGGCGTCAGAGTCGACGAAGCCGGCCTCGGCCAACCCCGGGAGTGCGGGCGGCGCGACGACGCTGCCCGTCGCGATGATGATGTGCGGCGCTTCGAGCAGCACGACGTCGCCGACCCTCACCGTCGTCTGCGATTCGAAGTGCGCTCGGCCGCGGTAGATCGGGAACGTTTCGAGCCCCGAGACGCGATAATCGACGAAGCCCGCGATCACCTCTCGCTTGCGCGACGCGATCTTCGCGAAATCGATCTGCGGTTCGCCCGCATTGATGCCGAGGTGACCGCTCTCGCGAACATCCTGCGCCCGGTCGCTCGATGCGATGAACGTCTTGGACGGCATGCAGCCGCTAAGGATGCAGAGCCCGCCGAGGGGCCCGTGATCGACGATCGCGACCGTCGCCCCGAGATCCCGCGCCGTGCGCGCCGCCGCGTATCCGCCGCTGCCGCCCCCGATGACGATGAGATCGTACGCTATCCGTTCCACGAAGTACGTAACCCGCCGGGCGACGCAAGGTTGGCGCCGCTCGAGCGAGGGCGCGCCTCGCGCGCACCGAAGGC
This sequence comes from Vulcanimicrobiota bacterium, assembly GCA_964658425.1. GTDB lineage: Bacteria > Vulcanimicrobiota > Vulcanimicrobiia > Vulcanimicrobiales > Vulcanimicrobiaceae > CAZZYZ01. Next base: position 13,739 of record CAZZYZ010000024.1, read on the forward strand.
CCCGCACACGCATGTCTGCCCAGGCTACGATTTCCCACGAGCGTCCCCAAGGACGTTCGCGTCTCGTCGACGTGGCCCGGGTCTCCGGGATCCCCGCGCTCGCGAGCGTCGGACTCGGCGGCCTCGGCCTCGGCGTCTCGCTCTGGTACGTCGATGTCACGCATGAGACGGTCGCCCGAAACCACGCCGAACTCGCGCTCTTCCTCTCCCTATTCGTGGGCGTCGTGCTCGCGTTCGCGGCCTGGTCCGTCTACGGAACGTACGTCGAACGGCGCGCGAAGATCTCGCTCGCCCGGTCCCTGCGCTGGGATGCGCCGACGTGGCTGGCATGGGATATCGTCGCGCTCGGAATCATCGTCCCGACGCCGCTCGGCAGCCCCGGCCGCGCCGCCGCGATCGGGATCGGCCTCTTCGGCCTCTCGAAGATCCTCATCGCCGCGCGCTTCGTCTACACGGTGCGCGACGTCTTGACGACGTTCATCTTCACGCGCGCGTCGATCATCGTCGTCGCCGAGATCGCCTCGATCGTCATCGCCCAGCGCCCGGGAGTTCACGTCAGCGAGTCGACGAATCGGCTCCTCGCCGTCTGGGGCCGCTGGGACGCGGTGCACTATCTCGATATCGCCAAGGGCGGCTATTACGGCACCGATATGGCGTTCTTTCCGCTCTTCCCGACGCTGACGCACGTCGTCGGCAGCGCGCTCGGCAGCTACATCATCGGCGGCCTCATCGTCTCCAACGTCGCGCTCTTCTTCGGGCTGTTGTTCTTCTACAAGCTCGTCGAACACGAGTTCACGCGAACGCTCGCGCATCGCGCGATCTTCTATATCTCGATCTTTCCGACGGCCGTGTTCTTCTCGGCCGTCTACACGGAGTCGCTGTTCTTCGCGCTGACGGTCGCGTCGTTCTATTATATTCGGCAACGCAAGTGGCTACTCGCCGGGATCATCGGCGGGTTCGCCGCGCTCTCGCGCGTCGAGGGCGTGCTGCTCGTCGTGCCGCTCGCGATCGAAGCGCTCTCCGACGGCTGGCCGGCGCAGAAATTTCGCGCCCTGCGCTCGCCCCTCTCGGCGCTCCGCGTCGTACTCGGACTCGCCGCGATCGCGCTCGGCCTCGCCGTGTACATGACGGTCCTATGGGTGCTGCGCGGCGATCCGCTCTTCTTCTCGCACGTGCAGGCACACTGGGGCCGCCACCTCGCGCCGCCGTGGGTCAGCGTGATGCATTCGATCGACGTCATCGGTGCGGGCGCGAAACGCGGCCACTCACAGGTCGTCGCGGGCCAAGTCATCGAGCTCGCCTTCACCGCGCTCATGATCGGCGTGCTCGCCGCGGGCGCGCGATTGCTACGGCCCTCGCTCGTCGCCTACACCGCGCTCTCGATCCTCGTCCCGATGTCGACGTCGAGTCTCATGAGCATGCCGCGCTTCGCACTCGTGCTCTTCCCGCTCTTTACGATCTTCGCACTGTGGGGCAGGCGAACGTCCGTGAACAACGCGATCGTCGCGTTTTCGCTGCCGCTCCTCGGCCTCTTCACGGTGCTCTTCACCTCATGGTACTGGGTCGCGTGAACGAATCCGAACGTCTCTCCTTGGAACCGCGCACGGCGGAACCGCACGCTTCAGATCCGCTCGAGGTCTTGGAAGCGCGGACGCCGCTCTTGCGGCGCCTCACGCAACGGCGCGGCATCCGTCAATTCGTGAAGTTCGGGATCGTCGGTGCTTCGGGCACGATCGTCAATCTCGTGATCTTCACGCTGTTGCAGAAGTTTACGACGTATCCGATCATCGTCGACTTCTCGATCGGCTTCATGATCGGCGGCGTCTCGAACTACTTCCTCAACCGCGCTTGGACGTTCCGCAGCGATCGCCATGCAGGCCGCGAGGGATTGCAATTCCTGACGGTATCGTTCCTCGCGCTGCTCGTCGGCGATTCGGTCGTCTATCTTCTCGAGACGAAGCTCGGCTTCCATCACGCGCATACCGTGTGGCTGATCTCGACGGCGAGCGGCGTCGTCATCAATTTCTTCCTCAATAAATACTGGACGTTTCGCGACCGTTGACGCGCCCCAACCTGCGGTGGTACGGCCTGCTCGCGCTCGTCGTCCTGCTCGGCCTCGCCCTGCGCCTGCGTGGCTTGCACGATCCGATCCTCGACCATCCGGGCTGGCGTCAGGGCGATGAAGCCGCGATCGCGCGCAACTTCGCGCAGCTCGATCTCAATCCGTTCCATCCACAGACCGATTACGACGGACCACCGCCGAATTACGTCGAGCTCGAACTGCAGATCGTGCCGTGGCTTTCGGCGCTCGGCTACAAGCTCTTCGGCGTTCACGAAGTCTTCGGGCGCCTGATCTCGATCGCGTTCAGCCTCGGGACGGTCGTCGTCCTCGGCGCGTTCGCGCGCGCGCTCTTCGTCAGCGAACTCGCGGGGATCGTGGCGGCCGTCGCGTTCGCGATCTATCCCGGTAGCGTCTATTACGGCCGCACGTTCACGCCCGATACGACGATGACGTTCTTTCTCAGCGCCGCGCTCTTCGCGGGCTGGTGGTGGATCTCGCGCGAACACGCGCGTTTCGGTCGCGGCTTTTCGATCGCGTGCGCGCTGATGGCGCTCGCGATCCTCGCGAAGCCGGTCGCCGTGGTCGCGCTCGTGCCGATGGCGGCGATACTGCTCGTCCGACCGAAGCTTGCAGCGCTCCGCGAACCGGCGAGTTATGTATATTTTATCGCCGCGTTCGCGCCGTACGGGCTCTACGACGCATACGTCTCGAAGATCGCCGAGTGGCACTGGGCGAGCGGGATCACGCGGCTTCACGTCCTTCCGGCGCTCCGCGCATCGGTTACGTCGGGAGCCGGGCTGCACGTCAAACTCATCGCGTTCAAGCTCGTGCTCGGGATGCTCTCGGCGACGATGCTCGGTTCGTTCGGCGCGGCGGCCGGACTGATCGCGATCGTCGCCGTGCCGGTCTTCGTGAAGCCGACGCGTGCGCTGCTCTGGGGCTGGCTTGCGGCCGCGCTCGCATACGCGTACGTCGTCGTCGCGGTCGAACGCGTCGATTACTATCTCTATCCGTTCTTACCGCTCGCCGCGCTCGCGACGGGCGGCCTCGCCGCAGTCGTCTCCTGGCGGCTCGGCACGGCCTCGCTCCGGCGAACGTGGACGGCGGCGCTCGTCGCCGTCGCGTGCGTCGCGACGTACGTCGGACGACGTGAAGTCGCAACGTACTATCGATACAGCAAGCCCGTCTATCGAATGGCGATCGCCCTCGATAAACGGCTCTCGCCGGGCGCGCTCGTCGTCATGGGCCACTACGATCCTTCGGTGCTGTACTATATCGATCGCAAAGGTTGGGAAGAGGATCCGTACGCATGGACGCCGTTCGACGAACAGAGCGCGATTCGCAAGGGCGCGCGGTATTTCGTCTCGATCGAGCATCGCCGCCTGATCCGCAACGTCGAACTCTACGCATGGCTGCAGCGCTTCCCGCTGCTCGCAAACACCGGACGCTGGCCCGTCTTCGTAACCGATCCCGCGCACGAACTCCCCGGTGCGGAAGCGACGTGGCGCGCGTTCCGTAAACGCGAAGCCGCCGGCGGAGCGAGGCCGCAATTCTCGCCCTCGCCGGACCTCTCGCCCGCTCCCTAGTCGGCAGAGCACGTTGACACGGGACGCGGACCGTGAAGCTCGCTCGAGGCACATATTTTCCTCGTCGGGCCAGGGACGCGGAATATCTAAGAGCCGGTAGGTTCCCCTTGCGGCGCGAGGCTCCGCGTGTTGAAGGAATCACCACGTAGCGTCGCATCCACATTGGCAGTGATCTGCGTGTCCAGCGATGGAGTCAGCCTGCGCGTGAAACTCATGAGATGAAGCGAGACCGGAACGAGGAGCGGAAGATCGTACGTCATCGTCCCGGACATCGCAACATCGGCGGCGCCGAAACGCTTCAATGTCGTGCCATGCAGGGCGGCGTCGAAGGTCTTCGTCACCGGATCGACATGGTTGATTCGGAACTCGGTATCGACGTTTGTTCCGTCGAGATGGACGATGTCGTGCCAATCCTCACCCTCGGAGACTCGAGCAGGACCGATGAGGTCGCGGGCGAGGAAGTGCAGTAGGACGCGCTCTTCCTCGCTCAAGCCGGCATCCGTCTTATACGTCAACGCGTTGTTTCTCACGCCTACGCGAACGGGCGGGCCCGACCGAGCGCCGTCGACCTCCGAGACGTCGGCGGCGAGCGAACCGTCGGCCGGGGCCGCGACGATCTCGATATCTATCGACGGTTCGCGATGGACGTGCGGACCGCTCCGCGTCGACCATCCGCTACTACCGCCGTTGGATAGATAGCCGGCGCTCGGTGTGACGAATCGCGTGCGCGAGTCATAGACCACGTGAAACGTCAGCCGACGCACCGCAGTCAACTCGTTCGGCGGTGCATTCTGCATCCCGATCATCGTGATGAATAAAACGAGCGAGCATGCGCGCCGCGAGATTCGATGGATATCCATTCAAACGATACCTCACGTTCGGTAATGCGCGTACGGCGAACGATGCTCGGGCCGCCCACCCGCTCGAAGGCGAGAACCTCCGGAATAGCGAGATCGCCGATATGCTCCTGCGAAGGCCGGATATTTCGCCACGAATGACCCTATGCCGCAAAAGCAACGGATCGCCCAATTCGCTGATAAGGTCTCCGGCGTACGCAATGCCGAGCGCTCTACCGACCAGGATGTGAGCCGCGATCGGCACGTCAGGCGCGGTATTCGCGGCCCGAACAGATTACGGCAGCGGCAACAGCGACGCCGCCGGTGCGAGCGTCTCAGGGGTACTCTTCTCCGGGGCGCCGGACTCGACGACTTGACGATACGCCGTCAGGCGGCTCGAGAGGCGCGCGACGTCTGTCGCGAGCAGATGCGATTGCGTGATCGCGCGCGTGAGTTCGTTCGCGTCGAACGTGTAATTGAAGCGCTGCAGCGAACTCACGACCGCGTTGCTCTGAAGATGGATCTGCGCGTACGAACGCCGCAGCGCGAGGCCCGTCTCGCGATAGGTCGGATAGTTCGCGAGTACGATCGAGCGCTGGATGCGCGCCTGTTCGACCTCGGCGCGCAATTCCGCGAGCCGCACGCTCTGCGGATCGTACTGTGCGGCGACGTCGAGCGCGGCGAGCGCGTCGTCGAAGCGCGAATCGACGAACGAATCGACCGCGAGCTGCAGTTGCACGGCCGCGAGACCGGCGCGGGCGTGCTGGTCCTTCGGATCGATCCGTAGGGCGAGCTTGTAGGACTGCGCGGCCTCGAGCGGATTCTTGTGCGCGAACGACGCGTCGCCTTGCTGGTTGCGCGTGCGAACGATGAACGATTTGATGTTCGCCGCACAGCCCGTCGTCAGCACCGCGAGCGACAACGCGAGCACGAATCGAAGTTGCGACAATCCGAACCTCCTCAAGACGCTAATGCGGATGGCGGAATAGATGCGCGCCCCATGCGATGAAGTACGCTCCCGGCAAGAGGATCAACTGCGAGAGGATCCAGCCGATGATCGACGTGGCGGCGAGCCAGAAGATCATCGTGCGCACGTCGGCGATCGGGCGCTCTTCCTTCGCGGCCTGATCCGTGATGTACGCGGTCGTCGGATCGACGAAGAACGAGAACATGATCGTCCCGATCCCGTTGACGAGGCCCGAAAGTCCGGTCGCCGTGGTGCGCGCGTCGAGGTCGATGACGCTCGCGTAGAACGCGGCCGTCACGCCGATCGCGTAGACCCCCGTCACGACGACGTTCCCGACGAGTAATTTCACCGGCAGCACGCGCGGCGAGAACGTTGCGAGCTCGCGTAGCGGCGGGATGCGGATCGCACGGAGCACGGCGACGATCACGCGCGGATCGAGCAACCGCAGGACCGCGCGCAGCATCGAGTGCTGACGTTCGAATGAATAGACGCCGCGCATGAAGAGCATGATGAACATCGGCAGCAGCAACAGCCCGACGAACGAACCGATGGCGCCCGCGGCGACGATCGCCCGCAACTGCCAGCCGAACGCGGGCGGGATCCGTCCCGTACACGTCGCGACGTGGGCGGCGCCGTCGGCGAGGCTGCCGAGCTGCGGCGTCACGACGAGCGTCGCGAGCCGGCTCGCGAGCATCGAGACGTTGAAGAGCGAGATCGACGTCCCGATCCTCCCCGTGCGCACGCCCGCGATGCGCGCGGCGTACGCTCCGATCTGCAGCGCCGTCACGGCGACGTTGAGGACGACCGCCGTGATGAGCGACGCGTTCCAGAAGCGGACGTGCGGCACGACACCCGCGACGAGCGACCCGCACGAGAGCGGGCCCGAGGTCGGCGTCACGCGACGTTCGTCTGCCAACGAATCGCGGTTTCGGCCACCGGGCCGAGCACGCAGAGCCCGAGCGATGCCGGGTCGAAAAGCTCGCGCGCGAGCGCGTGCACGTCTTCGAACGTAACCGCATCGATCGCGCGCTCGATCTCCTCGATCGACACCTGTCGGCCGAGGTTGAACTCGCTGCGGCCCATGCGGATCATCCGGCTGGAACTGCTCTCGAGCGAGAGCGTCAGGCTGCCCTTGAGGTGATCGCGCGCGAGCGTGAGTTCGTCTGCGGTCGGCCCGCTCTGCGCCATCTTCGCGAGCTCCTCGACGATGACGTCGACGCACTCTTGCGCGCTCTCGGGCGACGTCCCGGCGGAGATCCCGAAGAGTCCCGCGTCGCGATAGCCCTGTTGAAACGAATAGACGCTGTACGCCAGACCGCGCTTCTCGCGAACCTCCTGGAAGAGGCGGCTCGACATGCCGCCGCCGAGGACCGTATCGAGCACCGAGAGCGCATACCGACGATCGTCGCGCGTCGAGAGCCCGCGCGTCCCGAGCACGACGTACGCCTGTTCCGTATCCTTGTGTTTGAGGAGCGTCGTCGGCGTCAGCGTCGGACGATCGGGCGTCGGTTCCGCGGCCGATCCCGCAAAGCCGGCGAACGCCGCCTCGACGAGTGCGACGAGCGCGTCGTGTTCGACGTTTCCGGCCACGGAGACGACGACGCGATCGGGCGTGTAACGCAGCGCCATGTGCTCGCGCAGATCGTCGCTCGTGAGCGCGGAGATCGTCTTCGCGTAGCCGATCGTCGGCTCGCCGATCTCGGAGCCGCGCCACATCGTGCGTGTGAAGAGATCGTGGATCATGTCGTCGGGCGAATCGTCGTACATCCGAATCTCTTCGAGCACCACCTTCTGCTCTTTGAGCAGCTCCTCGGGCGCGAACGTCGAGTGGAGGAACATATCGGCGAGCACGTCGACCGCGAGCGGAACGTGCGTATCGACGACTTTCGCGTAATAGCAGGTCGCTTCTTTATCCGTGAACGCGTTGAGGTTACCGCCGACGGCATCCATCGTCTGCGCGATCTCGCGCGCGGTCCGTCGTTTCGTTCCCTTGAAGAGCATGTGCTCGACGAGATGGGAGATTCCGCGCTGCTCCCCGCGCTCCGCCGCGCTACCGACGTCGGCCCAAATCCCGATCGATGCGGATCGAACATGCGGCATCGATTCCGTGAGCACGCGAACACCGTTCGCGAGGGTCGTCATCCGGTACAATCAGGTCGGCTCCAGAAGTCGGTTGACCACCCTTGTCCCTCAGCGGCCCGTCAACCCTGCCTTCCAACGCGCGTCCCAGTAGACGCCGCGCGCGCCGTGCGCGACGTGCTCCGCGAAATCGTCTCGGCGTGCGCGAAGGACCGTCGCGCCGAAGACGATCCGGCTCGTCGGCTGCGCCTTGTCGCCGGAGACGACGGCGTGCTCGCCCGCATCGATCGGAACGATTGTCCAAACGTCGACCTCTTCGACGGACGAGGCGGCGAATGTCCGATCGACGAGCGCGACGGCTTCGTTTGCGAAGCGCGTGCTGTCGAGCGGCCCGTGAAATTTCACTCCTGAAATAATGAGACCGGCGACGGCGTGCGTCCCGATCCCCTCGACGCGCACCTTGAGCAGCTGCGCGGGCCACTCGGTTTGGAACAATCGCTCGCCGATCGCGACGGCGACGGCACGCCGGTTGCCTTCCGCGCGCGCGTTCGCATCGACGGTCGCGAGCGCCGGCGCCGTCGTTTTCTCGGCGGCGCGCGCGGGAACGCTCGGCGCGGCTTCGCCGATGAGTGCGAACGCGGCCGCGAGCGCGATGAGAGTTCTGGGCACGATCAGTAGCTCTGCGCGAAGTACGCTCGGACTCGCGCGGGCTCGCCGCACGCGACGCATTCCGTCGCGTCGCCGGGCTGCGGCGGCCGCAGATTGCGCGTCGTCGCGCTCGTCTCGGCCTTGACCGCCGCCTCGCATGCGGGGCGGTCGCACCACGCGATGTCGATCATCCCGGCACGGTCGTTCAGGAGCCGCACGAATTCGTCGCGATCGTTCGCGGTGTGCGTGTGCTCGGCGAGAAACGCGCGTGCCTGCGCGAGCAGCCCCGCTTGGATCTCCTCGAGCGCGGCCGGGATCCGTTCGGCGACCTCGGCGAGCGGGATCGCGAGCTTCGCATCGGCATCGCCCTTCGAGCGATCGCGCCGCACGAGCGTCGCGACGCCGGCCTCGAGATCTTTCGCGCCGAGCTCGATGCGCAGCGGCACGCCGCGCATCTCCCAATCCGCATACTTGTTCCCGGGCCGCAGATCGCGCTCGTCGAGCTTCACGCGGATGCCGGCCGCGGCGACGATCTTGAACAGATCGCGTGCGGCGTTCGTCACGACCTCGCTATCGGCGCGCACGATCGGCACGATCACGACTTGGATCGGCGCCATCTTCGGCGGAAGCCGCAAGCCGCGATCGTCGCCGTGCACCATGATCAGCGCGCCGAGCATCCGCCACGACATCCCCCATGACGTCGTCCACGCATGCTTGACCGTCTGATCCTCGGCCGCGAACGTGATGTCGTACGCCTTGGAGAAGTTCTGCCCGAGTTCGTGCGAGGTCCCGGCCTGCAGCGCTTTGCCGTCGGGCATCAGCGCTTCGATCGAATACGTGTGCGTCGCACCCGCGAACCGTTCCGAGGCTGATTTCTCGCCGACGTACACGGGGACGGCGGCGAGCTCTTCACTGGTCTCGCGATAGATCTCGAGCATCTGCCGCACTTCGGCCGCGGCTTCTTCCTCGGTCGCGTGTGCGGTATGACCCTCTTGCCAGAGAAACTCGGACGTCCGCAAAAACGGTCGCGTTCGCTTCTCCCAGCGCATGACGTTGACCCATTGATTGATCAGGACGGGGAGATCGCGATACGACTGAATCCATTCGGCATACATCACGCCGATCACGACCTCGGAGGTCGGCCTGATCGCGAGTCGTTCCGCGAGTTTTTCGCCGCCGCCCTGCGTCACCCACGCGACCTCGGGCGCGAACCCCTCGACGTGCTCCGCCTCGCGCGTCAGCAGACTCTCCGGGATCAGTAACGGGAAATACGCGTTCTCGTGGCCGGTCGCTTTGAAGCGCGCGTCGAGATACGCTTGCAGATGCTCCCACAGCGCGTAGCCGTACGGCCGCAGCACGACGCAACCGCGCACGGGCGCGAGCGAGACGAGTTCGGCCTTGTAACAGACCGCCTGGTACCACGCGGCGAGGTCGGATGCTTTGGGCGGGATCTCTTTGACGGGCGGCGTCTTCTCGGGCGAACTCTGCGACATGACCCGCGGTGGTTCGCAGAGCTCGCGGGGGCGCCTCCCGAGGCAGGAGCCTCCTAGGAACGCCGCAACGTGTCGCGCAACGGCGCTTCGGCATGGCAAAAGCGACGCGCATCTACACCCGCACGGGCGACGACGGAACGACGGGGCTCGTCGGCGGTCAACGCGTTCGTAAGGACGCCGTTCGAATCGAATCGTACGGCACGATCGACGAACTCTCGAGCGTGATCGGTCTCGCGCGCACGGCGCTGCGCGACCTGATCGACGCGCCGCGCCCCGAGTTGCCGAACGCGCAGCCCGTCGCACGCGAACTCGACGCGTGGCTCGCGTGGACGCAAGACGCGCTCTTCAACCTCGGCAGCGATCTCGCGACGCTTCCCGCGGACCGCTGGGAAGGGATGCCCCTCACGACGGCGTCCGATGCCGAAGCGCTCGAACGGGCGATCGATCGCGCCGAACGCGATCTCGAACCGCTCTCGACGTTCATCCACGCGGGCGGTTCGCTCGCCGGCGCGTATCTGCATCTCGCGCGCACCGTCGCGCGACGCGCGGAACGCCTGCTCGTCGGCCTCTGGAGCGACGAACCGCTCTCGCAAGAAGTCATGCGTTACGTGAACCGCCTCTCCGATGCCCTATTCGTTTGGTCCCGTTGGATTAATTGGGCGACGCAGACGCCCGAGCATCGCTGGAACGCGAAGAGCATCCCGCCGACGGTCTAAACGCTTCGACGATCCGACATAGGGCGTGCGGTCCGTATCGCGAAGCGCGAACGATGGTTCCACGCCGAACGCCGTTTTTACGGCGGCTCATCGTCACGACCTCGATCGATCGGATGCGCGATGCGAAGCGCCCGGAGTCGGGTCTCAAGCGCGTCCTGCGCGCGCGCGATCTCGTCGCGGTCGGCCTTGGCACGATGATCGGCGGCGGCATCTTCACGACGATCG
>CAZZYZ010000025.1:0-10765 GCA_964658425.1 Vulcanimicrobiota bacterium
CTACGGCAGAGGGTCGCCCCCGCCGTAGCGAACGCGTACGGAGTGTTCGATGCCTCGCCGCTCAAAGGTCTCCGCCTCGGGCTGCTCGCCTCGATCGCGTGGCCCGTTCCACCGCGCGGCTACGGGCCGTGGGAACAGATCGCGCACTACCTCGCCGAGGGGATGCGCGCACGCGGGCTCGACGTGACGCTCTTCGCGACCGGCAATTCGCAGACGTCGTGCCGCCTCGCGTCCGTCATCCCCGTGGGGCTCAACGAAGACCCCGAACTCAGCGGCGATGTCTACGGCTCGCTGCACGTCGCGAACTGTTTTCGGCGCGCATCCGAGTTCGATCTCATCCACAATAATTTCGATTGGAAGCCGCTGACCTACGCACTCGCGACGACGGCGCCGCCGATGCTCACGACGATCCACGGCTTCTCCTCGCCGCCGATCCTCGCGGCGTACTACGCGGGTGCCGCGCGCAGCTTCTACTGCTCGATCAGCGATGCGGATCGCGATCCCGGCCTCGCCTATCTCGCGACGACGTACAACGGAATCGATCCGAGCGAGTTCACGTTCGTCGAGCGGCCGGGCGAGTATCTCGTATTCCTCGGGCGCTTCCATCCCGAGAAGGGCGCGCACCTCGCGATCGAGATCGCGAAGCGCGCGGGCGTCCGCATCGTCCTCGCCGGTATCCCGCACGACACCGAGTATTTCGAAACGCAGATCGCGCCGCAGATCGACGGCGATCGCGTCGCGTTCGTCGGACCGATCGAACGCGAGGAACGCAATCGTTTACTCGGCGGCGCGCTCGCGCTCGTGCACATGACGACGCGCCCCGAACGATTCGGCCTCACGATGATCGAAGCGATGGCGTGCGGGACGCCCGTGCTCGGTGCGGCGATGGGCTCGATCCCCGAGATCGTCGCCGATCGCGAGACGGGCTTTCTTTGCGCGGATATCGAGGCGGCCGTCGCTCGCGTAGCGGATCTCGCCGCGCTCGATCGGCACGCGTGCCGCCGCCGTGTCGAGGCGACGTTCTCGCTCGACGCGATGATCGACGCGTATCTCGCCGCGTACGTTCGTGCGCTCGATCATAAAATACCGAAACCGCCGACGAACGCGCAGGTGCGCGCACGCGCCCACGACTATTGGGATCGCCCGATGGCATTTACCGATGCACCGGAAAAACCGCGAACGCTCGTCGCCTTTCGTTCGCTCGAGGTCGGACCGTGACGCGCACGCGAATCGTCACCGCGCTCGGCATCTTCGCGATACTCTCGGCGATCGTCGGGCTGTCGCGTATGCGCGCCGCACGGCGCGATTTCGATGCGCAGCCGAACGAACGGCCGGCGAACGACGACCTGCAGCACGACGATTCGTTCGTCGCACTCGCATCGCTCGCCGAAGCGCGCACGATGGAGCACACGGCCGTGATCATGCAGGGCGGGAACGGCGAACGCATCTATTTGACGAGCCCGACGAAGCACGTCGCCTGCGACGAGGGCGCGCTCCACGATCTTCTCGCGGCGCTCGACGAACTCGACGTGCGTCGGCCGAGCGCGGCCAGCATCTCCTTCGAGCTCGCGCCCGTCGGCAGCGGCGTGTTCGGCGGCGCCGAGGGCGGCTCGATCGTCGACGGCCTGTGGCTCAGTCCGCGACTCGAAGAACTCGGCGCGCGCAAATACGCGCAGGACGTGCTCTCCGGACGCGCCACGATCGCGGACGTCCGCGCCGATCTGCGCGCCCTAGCGCGGTAACTCCGGGACCCACGAGAGTTTGCGCGCGCCGCGTTCGGCGCGCGAGAACGCTTCTTCGCTCGTCGGCGCGAGCACGGTGAAGTGCGCCATCTTGCGCCGCAACGCCGCGTGACGCTTGCCGTAGATGTGCAGCTTGAGCGTCGGATCGCGCAAGAGTTCGGGGATCCCGGCGAGCACGTCGCCCGTCCCCGCGCCGAGGATGTTGATCATCACCGCGGGCTCGAAGAGTTCGGGTTCGACGAGCGGCAGATCGCAGATCGCGCGCACGTGCGCTTCGTACTGCGAGATCTGCGTCGCGTCGAGCGAATAGTGGCCGCTGTTGTGCACGCGCGGTGCGATCTCGTTGACGTACACGTCGTCGCCCGCGACGAAGAACTCGACGCAGTATGCGCCGATCAGTCCGAGGCCTTCGCCGATCGTGAGCGCTTGCGCGCGAACGCGCGCGGAGATCGACGCGTCGATCCCGGCCGGAACGATCGTCGTCGCGAGGACGCCGTGATCGTGGCGGTTCTCGGTGACGGGGAATGCGACGGATTCGCCGTCGGCACCGCGCGCGCAGATCACCGAGACCTCGAGATCGAAGGCGATGAGGCGTTCGAAGATGAGGTGCGCGCCGCGCGCGTCGGCGAACGCGGCGCGCGCCTCGTCGAGATCGCGTACGACCCACTGTCCCTTCCCGTCGTAGCCGCCGCGCGTGGTCTTCATGACCGCGGGAAAGCCGATCGCACTTGCCGCCGCGTCGAGCGCATCCTCGCTCGAGACGCCCGCGAACGGCGCGACGGCGCAGCCCGCCTCGCACACGAACGTCTTCTCGAGCAATCGATCTTGCGCGATGCGCAGGACGTCTCCGCTCGGGCGCACGATGCGATGCTGCTCTTCGAGCGCACGCACCGATTCGAGCGGGATGTTCTCGAATTCGTAGGTCACGACGTCGCAGCGCGCACCGAGCTCGCCGATCGCGCGGAGATCGTCGTAGGCGGCGACGATCTGTTCGTCCGCGATTTGGCCCGCGGGCGAATCCGGGAACGGCTCGAGCGTCACGACGCGATAACCCATGCGCTTCGCTTCGAGCGTGAGCATCCGGCCGAGTTGGCCGCCGCCGAGAATACCGATCGTCTGCATCACAGCCGCGTCGCCTCGACCTGCGCCGCCGCCGCGGCCGTGCGTTCGGCGAGCCGCCGTAAGAGATCGTGATCGGCGAGCGCGAGGATGCGCGCCGCGAAGAGCGCCGCGTTCGTCGCATTGCCGATCGCCATCGTCGCGACCGGGACCCCCGCGGGCATCTGCGCGATCGAGAGCAGCGAATCGAGGCCGTCGAGCGTCGACGTGCGGACCGGGACGCCGATCACCGGCAGCTGTGTCTTCGCCGCAGTCATGCCAGGCAGATGCGCCGCGCCGCCCGCGCCCGCGATGATGACGCGCAAGCCGCGCGCAGCGGCCGTCGAAGCGTAATCGAAGAGCAGATCGGGCGTGCGATGCGCGGAGACGATCCGCATCTCATGCCCGATGCCGAGCTCCGCGAGCGTCGTCGCCGCCGGCCGCATCGTCTCGAGATCGGACGTGCTGCCCATGATGATGCCGACGCGCGCTGCTTCCACGCGGCGAGCGTTCGCGCGCTCGCAGGGGGCGACCTCGACGCGGCGGCAAAGCGGACGCCGCGTGGAGCGCTTCGAGCTCGGGATCAATTACTGGCCGCGGACGAGCGCGATGGAGATGTGGGCCCGCTTCGACATCGGCGAGATTCGCGAAGATTTCGCGCGCATCGCCGGGCTCGGCCTCGGCGGCGTGCGCTTCTTCCTGCGCTGGGCAGATTTCCAGCCCGCGCCGGGCGAGATCTCGAGCGAATGCCGCGCGAACTTCGTGCGGGTGCTCGACGCCGCGAACGAATGCGGGCTCGTCACGATGCCGACGCTCTTCACGGGCCACATGAGCGGCGTGAATTGGCTCCCCGCGTGGACGCTCGATGCGGGGACGCCGCACGGGCGCTTTCGCACGTTCACCGAGCGCGGCGAATCGCCGTACGGCATCGGCGATTTCTATCGCGGCGACCTGCTCGAAGCGCAGCGGCTCTTCGCAAACACCGTCGGCCGCGACGCGCGCGACCATCCCGCGCTGTATCTGTGGGACCTCGGCAACGAATTCTCCAACATGCGCGAGCCCGCGAAGCCTGAGGACGCGGCGCATTGGAGCGGCGCGCTCGCGCACGATCTCTTCGCCGCATCGAACGCGCGGGCGACGGGCGGCCTGCACGCCGAAGACCTCGAACGCGATCGCGGCATCCGCCCCTCGTCGATCGCGGAGCCGTGGCCGATCGCGACGATGCACGGCTATTCCGTCTACAGCGCGTTCGCGCGCGATCGGTACGATACGGAGGTCGTGCCGTATCTCTACGAACTCGCGCAATCGTGCGCGGGGAAGCGCGTGCTCTTCTCGGAGTTCGGCAACCCGACGTGCCCGCCGGGAGCGGATGCGATCGGCGCGATGGCCTGCCTCTCCGAAGAAGAGATGGCGCGTTACGCATACGGCGTGCTCGACGACCTGCAACGCCGCGGGGCGCGCGGCGCGTATTGGTGGTGCTGGGCCGACTACGCGGCCGAGATCGCGCGCACGCCGCCCTTCGACGCGGCAGCGCACGAGCTCACGTTCGGTATCGTACGCGCCGACGGCAGCGAGAAACCGGTCGCGCGAACGCTCGCCGCATTCGCCGCGGAACGGCGCGAGATCGCGGCGCCGCCGCCGCCGCTCGTGCGCGAGGACGCGTTCTATGCGGCGCTCCCGGCGGGCATCGGCCGGACGTACGCGGCATATTGCGCGGCGCACGCTTCGGAGACCCATCCGTGACCGATCATCCATCCAACGAGCCTTCCGAACCGCGCGCGGCGCGCGTCGCGATCGTCACCGGCGCGTCGTCCGGGATCGGGCAGAGCCTCGCGGAGCGCGCGGTCCGCGCGGGCTGGAACGTCGTCGCGGTCGGCCGGCGCGCCGAACGGCTCGACGCCCTCGCGGAACGGGTCGCGACCGCGACGGGGCGCATCGCGGTGCTCGCGCTCGATCTGCGCGTTGCGAACGCGCCGCAGACGATCGTCACCGCGGCGCTCGAACGCTTCGGGCGGATCGACGTTCTCGTCAACAACGCGGGCGGCGTCGCCGTCGGGCCGATCGCCGAGCAAACGGATGCGGCGCTGCGCGAACAGGTCGAGACGCACGTCGTCGTGCCGCTCGCGCTCACCCGCGAAGCGCTCTCGGCACTACGCGCGTCGCGCGGCCACGTCTTCTTCGTCGGCAGCGGCGTCGCGCGCATCCCCGTCGGGACGCTCGGGGCGTATCCGCCGGCGAAGGCCGCCGTTCGCAATATGGCGCGCGTCGCGCGCAACGAGTTGCGACCGGACGGCATCGCCGTCACCTACGTCGATCCGGGCGCGGTCGCGACCGAGTTCATGACGCGCGCCGGCTTCTCGGGGCCGCCGCGCGGGCTCGCCGCATCGCCGCACGACGTCGCGCGCAAGCTCTTCGCAGCGTTCGAGACGCGCCCGAACGTCGTCAACGCCGTGCCGTGGCAGACGTTTTTCGTCGCGCTCGGCGAGGCGCTGCCGGGCGTCACCGATTTCATTCTCTCGCACGCGCCGCAGATCGTCGGCGGCGAACGCAGCGACGCGCCGCCCGCGGAGGCAGCCTTCGCAGCGGGCGAGCGTAGCGAGACGCCGCAGAATGCAACGGTACCGAACGATTCGCTCGCCGACCCGTTCGAAGCCGCGCGCGATCCGTTCGAAGCCGCGCTGGAGCCGCTCGAGAATCGGATGCAGCGCTTGAAGTTGCGGCCGGGATTCGTTGCCGAACTTTTGCAGCCGGGTGCCGTGCTCGACCTCGATGAGGTCGCGATGCGCTGGGCCGGGATGCCGAACAAGAACGAACGCGGGATCACGCGGGACGTCTTCGTCGCCCTCGCGCAGGCCGGCTTCGTCGAAGCCCTAGACGGCGACGATGCGTTTCGCGTCGTACGGGGCGCGTCGATCGAGCGGAGTTAGGCTCCGAACACGAGTCGTTCGGCGACGGCGGGTGCGACCCCGAGCGCATCGCTCGGATGGTTCGCAAGGACGCCGCGCACGAGTGCGCCCTCGATCACGAGCATGATGCCGCGCGCGAGCTGTTCGATATCCGCGCACGCGACTTGGTCGCGCGCGCGCAGTTCGGCGAGGTAGCGAGCGAGAACGGCCGTCAGCGGTTCGTACCAGGCGGGCGTCGTGACGAGCACGCGCAGCAGGGTCGGATGCTCGGCTAGACGTTCCAAGAGCGTCGCGACCCAAATGCCGAGTCGCGTACGCTCGCCCCCCGGCCGGGCGAGCGGTTCCAGATCCGGTAGCCCGGCATCGGTGCTCTCGACATACGCCGCGAGCGCCGCATCGAGCGCGCATTCGCGATCGGGAAACAGCCGGTAGAAGGTTGCGCGCGAGAGTTTCGCGGCACCGACGATCACATCGACGGTCAGGAACTCGGCGTCGCGAGAGGCGAGGAGTTCGATCGTCGCATGCACGATCCGATCGCGCGCGGGGGTCGAACGCCGACGGACCCGGCGAAGGGTCGTGCCGTCGTGCCGGCCGAGGTAGATCCATTTGCGGCGCATGCGGCCGGTCGCGACGTCGGGGATCGAATCGACGCGGTAGAGATAATCGCGCCCTTTGACACGGCGCACGACCTCATCGGCCACCTCGTTACCGGCCTTCCTCGGCAGTCATTTAGTACCGTATCGATCCATGTGTGATCCGGTTTTCGATTGCGCGAACACCTCCTTTAAGGGAAACGTCCGATGACGGCGTCGAAGCGACGG
The DNA here is from genome assembly GCA_964658425.1 of Vulcanimicrobiota bacterium. GTDB lineage: Bacteria > Vulcanimicrobiota > Vulcanimicrobiia > Vulcanimicrobiales > Vulcanimicrobiaceae > CAZZYZ01. The sequence continues at coordinate 6,568 of CAZZYZ010000025.1, forward strand.
TTCGGGTGTTTCGAAGGCTACGATTCGGTAGCCGACGGTTTCTCGACGTTCCACGGTTTCGATACGCATATCGAGTCCCGCCATCGGCATGGAACGCGACGCGTAGCGCCAGTTAGTTCGATAATGATGCGTGGAGGCAATCTTGGAAGGGTACTTCCGCGTTCGATTCGTAAACGGTGAAAACGATTTGCCTACGCGGCGAAAGTTTGCATGATTTTCCTTCTTCGTACGTTGCTTCTGACAGCATCGCTGTTTGTAGCATCGGTCTTTCCGGCGGCGGCTCATCCGCTCGGGAACTTTACCATTAACCACTTAACGAAACTGTCGGCCGCATCTCATGCGATCGACGTTCGATACGTGCTCGATATGGCGGAGATCCCGACGTTTTCCGCGATGCGTGCGGCGACGCCCGATGGAAAGATGACGCCGGATCAACTCGCTGCATGGGGCCGAACGCAAGCGCAAGCCCTCGCTCCCGAATTGCATTTCGCGCTCGACGGAAGAGGCGCGACGCTCGACGTCGATCGCGTCGTGACGACGACCCGCCCCGGGGCCGGCGGCTTGCCGACGCTCTATCTCGTCCTCGACGGGCACGTTCCGGTCTCCGGGCCGATGCCGCGCGCGATCGCATATCGCGACACGACGTACGCCGGTCGCCTCGGCTGGCGCGACGTCGTCGTCGCCCCGCAGACCGAACCGACGCGCGAATTGACCGCCTACCCGAACGCCCTCGTCGGCTCGCCGCGCGCCGTGACCGCCGTCGCGGTCGCCTACGCCGCGAACGGCGCGGCCACCGTCACCGCGCTCGACACCGACCGCGCGGCATCCGCGGGGACCGGCGGCGTTCCGTCGCTCGGGCGATCCAATCAACTCTCCGACATGCTCTCGCGCGGGACGAGCGACCCGGGCTTCGTCGCCCTCGTCTTCCTCACCGCGATCTTCCTCGGTGCGCTCCACGCGCTCGAACCCGGCCATGGCAAGACGCTGCTCGCGATCTCGCTCGTCGGCGCCCGCGCGACCGTGAAGCAGGCGGCGATCCTCGCCTCCGCCTTGACCGTCGCGCACACGATCGGCGTCCTCGCGCTCGGCGTCGCGATCAACCTCTTCAAAGGCTACTTCGTACCGGAGTCGATCTACCCGTGGATCACGCTGCTCTCGGGGATCGCGATCGCGATCATCGGCGCGCGCGCCGTGCAACGGCAGATCCAGGCGCGTCAGCCGGTCGCCCACGCACACGCTCATTCTCACGCCGCCACGCATCCGCACGAACACGAGCACGTTCACGAACCGGGCGGCCATTCGCACGCGCCGGGCGAGCACGCGCATTCGCATGCCGACGGTCACGTCCACGACGATCTCGAACACGCCCGCGCCCACGCGATCCCCGGGACCGCACCGCTGACCTTCGGCGGCACCGTGTGGGCCGCGATGAGCGGCGGGATCGCGCCGTGCCCGGCCGCGCTCGTCGTGCTGCTCACGGCGCTCGCGGTCAATCAGGTCGCCTACGGCATCTTCGTCATCGTCGCGTTCAGCGTCGGCCTCGCGATCACGCTCACGGGGCTCGGCATCGCGGTCGTTCGCGGCGCAACGTGGCTGCAAGGGCGGCCGCAGTTCGAGCGCTTCGTCACGTACGGGCCGCTCATCTCGGCGGGCGTCATCTCGACGATCGGCGCGATCATGGTCGGCCAAGGCTTCGCGCAACAGGGCGTCTCGATCTCGCCGTTCGTCATCACGGCGATCGTTGCGATCGCGATCGTCGGCTACGCGTTCTCGCATCCGTTCAGCCATCGCAGAACGGAGATCGCATGATCGGTTTGAGCGTCTTCACCGTGTTTGCGCTCGGCTTGCGCCACGGCGCCGATCCCGATCACCTCGCGGCGATCGACAACATGACCCGCAATTCGTTCGAGCGCCGTCCGTGGCTCAGCCGTTTCGTCGGCACGCTGTTCGCCGGCGGCCATTCGGTGATGGTGCTCTCGATCGCCGGCCTCGTCGGGCTGCTCGGCGCGCATTTCGTCGCGCAGGGCACGCTCATCGAATCGGTCGGCACGTGGATCAGCATCGTCGTCCTCATCGCGATCGCGGTCCTGAATCTGCAATCGCTGCGTAACGGCGGCGAGCGCCTCGCCGGCGCAAAGACGCGACTGCTTCCGAAGGTGTTGCGCGAAGCGCGTAGCCCGTGGATCGCGGTCCCCGTCGGCCTTCTCTTCGGCTTCGGCTTCGAGACCTCGAGCCAGATCGCGACGTATGCCGTCGCGTTCGGCGCGAACTCGGGCGTGTACGGAGCCCTCGTCGTCGGTGCCGCATTCTGCCTCGGCATGATCTGCACCGACACCCTCGATAGCGTCCTCGTCCACCGGCTCGTGTCGGATCGTACGAGCATGCGGCCCAAAACGATGCGCGTCTGGATCGTCTCCGTGACGATCATCGCGCTCGCGGTCGCGTTCTACGAACTCGCGCAGCAACTCGGCTGGAAGAGTCCGCTCAAAGACATCGACGTCAGCTACGCGATCGTCGCGGCGCTGCTCGGCGTGTTCGCCTACGTGTTCGCGCAAACGCGCACGCAGCGAACGGAATCCCCGACCCCATCCGGCACACCTTCGTGAGAGGAAACGACTCCATGAAATTCAATCGGCTCATCGGCTCGGTAACGGCGGTCGTCGCCCTCACCGCCGCCGGGGTGCTCTATACCGCCCACGAGGCGAAGAGCTCCGACCACCAAGACACCTACAACCTCGGCAACGCCGTCGGACACAATCCGTCGGCCGACATCACCGACGTGTTCGTGTTCCCCTCGCCCGCGAACTCCGCGAACGTCGTCTTCGCGATGGACGTGTATCCGCTGATCCCGACAGGTATGGGAACGGCGAAGTTCTTCGACCCGACGCTCGTCTGGCAGTTCAAGATCGCGCACGGCGCGGCGACGAATCCGGAAGATCAAGTCATCCAGCTCACGGCGAGCAACAACAACAGCTCGGTGCAGCAGATCGCGGTCTACGGCCCGGCGGCTCCGAACGAAGTCTCGACGACGAACACGCTCGTGAAACAGACCGGCACCGTCAACTACAACGACGCGTCCGGCACGGCGCTTTCGAACGGTATCAAGGTCTTCGCAGGTCCGCGTGCCGATCCGTTCGTGTTCGACCTCTTCAGCTTCTTCGGTTTCCTCGGCGACCGCAATTTCCAGACCCACACCGCGCAAGCCGATGCCGATCCGGGCAACACGACGCTTTCGAACGGCGATAACGTCGGCACGGCGGCGACCGTCGCAAGCGCATTCGATAAGGGCAACAGCGCCCCGACCCCGACGTTCAACGGCTTCGCTGCCGGCACGATGTCGAGCACGGGTGCCGGCGCATATGCGTGCAGCACCGAAGCACCGGTGAGCGCACTCGCCGATCTCGCGGGCGGCTTCAACGTACTGACGTACGTCGTCGAAGTCCCGAAGACACTCCTCACCACGGGCTTCAGCAGCCAGACGATCCACGTCTGGGCGACCGTAAGCTCGAACACGACGCAGAGCTAGGAGCGCGCACATGAACTTCGTATCCACTCTCAAACTCGCGGGCGCGCTCGGTCTCGGGCTCGGCCTCGCGGCGTGCTCGAGCGGCAACCCCGTCTTCAATCCCGGCAAGCCGGCAATGGCCGTCGGCGCGCAGCCGACCGGCAAATTCGTGCAGATCGAACTGCTCTCGCGTCCGGCCGTCAAAGAGCTCTTCGAGAGCTTCAATAACCATAAGGTGACGAATTCGGTCGAGCCGTACAACGACCCGACCTTGAACGCGTCGATCCTTTCGTTTGCATCGGCGTTCCGTTCGACGACGACCGCGACGACGATCCAGTCGGTGCTCTATCCCAATGAGTACGCCGTCAACCTCGCGTCGACCGCGACGAAGGCCGCGTATCTCGGCGTCGAAACGGCCGGCTTCACGGGCAGCACGTTCGGCGGCCGCGCGATCTCGGACGACGTCATCGGGACGTCGCTCGCGGTCGTTTTCGGAAACGTCCTCTCGGCACCGGCACCGGGCGGCCTCGCCCTCATCGCCGATGACGGCAAAGAGAACAACTGTCTCTCCGCGCAGAACATCGCTCTGCGGCAGAGCCAGACCCCCGGAACGACCTTCCCCTACTTCGCTCAGGCGCACTAGGGTCGCGATCGCTTCTCGATAATCAGCATCGAGGAGAAACACGTCGAGGG
>CAZZYZ010000025.1:10775-21788 GCA_964658425.1 Vulcanimicrobiota bacterium
TTTTTTAAACCTGCCGGGTACGACATGAAACATCCAAGACTCTATCTCGGAATCGCCGTCGCCCTCATCGCGATCGTCGCGTTCGCCGTGTGGCCGACGTTCGTCGAGAGCCGAACCGATCGCGGAAACGCGGCTGCGCTCCCATCCGCGGCGCCGATTACGGCCGACTATCTCACTCGCTCGAAGACGATCGCGTTCTGGGAGAAGGCGACGTCGCAGAACATCCGTCAGGATATGCTCAGCCCGCGCCAGCTCGCCGATCAATATCTGCAGCGATATCGCGAGACGGGCGACGTCGGCGACGTATTACGCGCCCGAGCGGCCGCGCTCAAATCGCTCAAAGCGCAACCGCGCGGGAACACGCAAGCCGACGTCGAGCTCGCCTCCGTCGATCTCGAGCTGCATCAGTTCGCGGCCGCGCTCGCGGAGACGAAATTCATCGAGACCTACGATCCGGGCGACCCGCAGATGCTCGTGCGCGAAGCGTCGCTCGATCTCGAACTCGGCGAGTACGAAGCCGCAAAGCGAATCATCGATATTCTGCCGCAAGATCCGAGCGGATTTGCCGGGATATCGCGGCCGAGCGCGTTCATCAACGCGCAATTCGAAGCGCCCGCGCAATCGCGTGCGTGGTTCTTCTTCCGCGCGGGCGAGCTCGCATTCGAGTCGGGCGACAACGACGCCGCGATCGCCGATGAGACGAAAGCCCTCACGATCTTCCCGCACTTCGGCGACGCGTTGCGCTTCCGCGCCCGGTTCGAATGCGCGCTCAAAAAATGGCAGCCGTGCCTCGACGACGCGACGGCATCCGCGAACATTACGCCGTACCCCGAGACGCTCGGCTACGAAGCGGACGCGCAGCGCGCGCTCGGCCAAGCCGACGCCGCGAAGCAGACGGACGATCTCATCGCGACGGTCGAGCGCATCGGCAACTCGTACCACATCTCCGATCGTTTGCTCGCGATCTACTATTCATCGCATCGCATCCATACGGCCGATGCGTATGCGATCGCAAAACGCGAGCTCGCCGTGCGCCATGACATCCTCACTCAGGACACCCTCGCTTGGGCAGCCGCGATGGACGGGCGCTGGGACGAGGCACGCGCGTGGGACGCGAAGGCGATGCGCTACGGCACCGAGATCCCGGTGATGCAATATCACGCGGGCGTGATCGCGGAGCACTTCGGCGATCGCGCCGCAGCCCATCGCTATCTCGCGAAGGCGCTCGCGCTCAATCCGCAATTCGATGCCGTCTACGCCGACGACGCCCGGTCCCGGCTGAGCGCGCTCGGGGCCACGTAGCGAGGCTTTGCGCGCCGTTCGGGCGTACTCGAAGAACGATATGAATCTCCCTCGCCTCTACGCCGGGGCCGTCGCGCTCTGCGCTTTCGCCGGCGCCGCGTTCCTGTATTCGGGCACAGCCGCGCACGGCTTCGACTTGCAAGAAGCGCCGGTGCTCGTGAAGCTTCCCTCGGCGGACATCACGGACACGTTCCTCTTCCCGAGCCCGACGAACGCGAACAACGTCGTCGCCGTGATGGACGTCTATCCGGGGATCCCCGCGGGTGCCGGAACGAAGACCACCTTCGATAACCGGCTGCTCTACACGATGAAGTTCGATACGAATTACGGCAGCCAGGCGGTATCGGGCGGCCGGCCGGTCGAGGACGTGATCATCCAGGTCTCGTTCGGTGTGGCGAGCAGCGGCTCGCAACAGGTGCTCTTTTACGGTCCGCAGGCACCCGTCAACACCGGAACGTCGACGAAACTCGCGACGCTGACGGGCTCGGGGCTGCTCAACAAATCGTTCTCGGTCGCGACGACCTCCGGGAACGTGACCGTATTCGCGGGCGGTCGGCGCGACCCGGCGTTCTGGGACGTGACGAAGTTCTGGAGCATCTTCCCCGATCGCAATCAGGGAAGCACCGCGCAGAGTTGCCTCGTGACCGGCACGTGCGCGCTCGGCTTCAACTCCGGCGCCGCGACGAACTACTTCGCGAACACGAACGTCCTCTCGATCGTCGTCGAGATGCCGAAGACGCTCGTCGCAGGCAGCGGTAGCGCGATCGTCGGCTATTGGGCGACGACGAGTTCGAGCTTGGGATTATGATGCGCCACATGAAACGACTCGTCTCGGTCGCCGGAGCGATCGGCCTTTCCCTGATCGCTTTCTCGAGCTGCAGCAACGACCCGACGCTGAACAACGGCGGCGATACGTCGGGTGCCGGTCTGACGTTCACGCAGATCGATCGCCTCGGCAAACCCGGCATCAAAGAGCTGTTTCTGCCCTATGCGACGCACGATGCGTACGATCGCACATCGCCGATCGGCGATCAAGGCGCGTACGGCGGCGCCGTCAATACGTTCGTCACGGGTACCGCCGGCCGCAGTGCCGCGGTCTCGACGTACGTCCAAGCGGTGCTCTTGCCGGACGCGCTGATCATGAACCTCACCAACCCGGCGACGACCGCGTCGTACCTCGGGTGGGAGACGGGCGGCCGCATCGCGGCGAGCTGCAACGGAGCGGCCCCGAACGCGTTCGGCGGCCGTAGCGTGTACGACGACGTCACCGACGTGACGCTCGGCCTCGCGTTCGGCACCTTCGCGACGACGGCCTCATCGACGACGACGGTCGCGACGCCCGGCATCGCCGCGAACCCGGCGCCCGACGACGGCAAGGAACAGAACGGCACGAACGGAGGCGTCCAGCTCGCCTCCGACAACGTCACCTGCACCGCCGCAGGGGCGGCCACGACGCCCGCGGCCGCGTTTCCCTACCTCGCCCCACCGATCTAGCGATGCGGGAGGGGTTGCCCTCCGGGGCACGTAGTACAGTCGGTCGGCGCTTCGACGTCCGCCCGCGTGGGGGTGTAGCTCAGCTGGTAGAGCACTTGCTTCGCATGTAAGGGGTCTGCGGTTCGAATCCGCACATCTCCACCACTTCGGCCCGCAGCCTGTATGGGTTTGCGGGTCTTGTTTTTTGCGCCAATCGGAGAGCAGCCGTTCACGTGGGGACGTTTGAGCTCATGTGACGCAGGCGAGATTAGAGCGAAATACGTCGAGGATCTCCGAGATGCCGACGACCACGATATCGAGCCGTTATTGGCCTTTGCTCGCCCGTAGCGTTTAAGCAGAACGCTCCGCTACACGTAGCTTCGTGCGAGAATCCACACTCCAACGACTGGCCATGAGTTGGCGTGCTCGCGCGGTGTCGAGCTCGGCGCTGGGGATCGGTTTGCCGTAATAGAAACCTTGCCACGCGTCGCACTGCAGCTTGTGCAGCAACACGGCTTGCTCGTGGGTTTCGACGCCTTCGGCGACGACGCGCGCGCCGAGGCGATGGGCGAGCGATGCGATCGCGCCGACGATCGCGGCATCCGAGCGGCCCTCGGCGAGATCGCCGACGAAGACGCGGTCGATCTTGACGGTATCGATCTGGAAGTGCTTGAGATACGCGATCGACGAGTAGCCGGTGCCGAAGTCGTCGATCGCGACGCGGACGCCGAGCGCTTGGATCGCGGCGACGATCGCGATCGCTTCCTCGACGTCGTGTACGAGCGCGCTCTCGGTGAGTTCGAGCTCGAGGCAGCGTGCGGGCAAACCCGTCTCTTCGAGCGTTCGCTTGACGATCTCGACGAACGCACCGTGCTGGAGTTGCCGTGCCGAGACGTTGACCGAGATCCCGAGCTGCGGATAGCCGGCGTCGTGCAACTCGCGCGTTTTGCGGCACGCCGCTCGTAGCACGCTCTTGCCGACCTCCACGATGAGACCGCTCGCTTCGATCATCGAGATGAAGCGATCGGGGACGATCATGCCGAGTGCGGGGTGGCGCCAGCGTACGAGCGCTTCGAACGAGGTGATCGTGCCGCTCGTCGCATCGACGATCGGTTGATAGGCGACCTCGAACTGTTCGTCGTCGACCGCGCGCCGCAGATCGCCTTCGAGGCGCTCGCGGTCGTCGGCGTTGGCGCGCATCGCGGGGTCGAAGTAGCAGACCTCGTTCCCACCGCCGGCCTTGGCGTGATACATCGCCGTATCCGAATCGCGAATGAGGATGTCGGCCGAGGCGGCGTCGCTGCTGAAGATGCGCACGCCGATGCTCGCCATCGCGCGCAGCGTCGTGCCGCCGAGCACACACGGCGCGCTCAGGGCGTTTGCGATCTTCTCGACGACGATCTCCACGTCGCTTCGATCGCGGATATCTTCGAGCACGACGACGAATTCATCGCCGCCGTTGCGCGCGACGAGATCCGTCGAGCGGACCGATGCGAGCAAGCGCCGCGAGATCTCGCGCAGCAGTTCGTCGCCCACGACGTGCCCGAACGTATCGTTGAGGCGCTTGAAGTGATCGAGATCGACGAAGACGATCGCAGCGCGTCCGGGCGATCGCTCGAATCGCTTCAGTACCGAATTGATCCGCTCGTGAAGCAACTCGCGATTCGGGAGCTCGGTCAGCGCGTCGTGCTTGGCACGATAGGCGATCTCTTCTTCGGCGCGCTTGCGCTGCGTGATGTCGACGGCCGTCCCGAAGAAGCTCAGCGGCAGGCCGCACATGTCGTACAGATACTCGCCGTGCTGCGCGATCCAGCAGACGTCGCCGTCCGCACGCACGAGCCGCACGTCGACCGCGAAGGGTCGGTGCAGCTCGCGCGCGACGCTCATGCTCTTCTCGAGCAATTTGCTATCGTCGGGATGCACGAATTGCATGAGGTCGTCTTCGAGCGGAAGCGGCCGGCCGACGGGCCACTTCAGCATGTCGAGCATCTGCGGCGACCACGAGACGCGGCCCGTGCGCATATCGACTTCCCACACGCCCGCGCGCGCGTTCTTTTGCGCGCGCGAGAGCGTCGCCCGGCTGCGTTCGAGTTCGCGCGCGATCGCCTCGCTCTCGGTGACGTTGAGCGCGACGCAGATGCTGCCGGCTTCGAATCCGCGGCCCGCGGGTCGCGGCTCGACGAGCACTTGGAAGCACTGATCTTCGAGCGTGCCCCGGAACGTTCGGCCGCCCCCCTCGCGCTTACGCGCGGCCTCGATCGCGAACACGTCGTCGATCTGCCGGCCGATGAGATGGCCCGGCCGGACCGTCGTCGTTTCAAGCCCGGTCCCGCTGACCGAGGTGATCGCGTCGTCGCCGTCGGCGATGAGGACGATCGCGGGAAGCTGCGAGAGCAGCAGCGAGAGGCGCCGCTCGCTCGCATCGAGCGCGCCGATCTTCTCGCGCATTTCGGCCGTCTGGACGACGAGCCGTTCGCGAAGCGGCCGAAAGACGACGATCGCTTCGACCACGAGCGTGAAGATGACGAGCGCGAAGGCGAGGAACTCGTCGAGGACGGCCTGCCCGCGCAGGGTCGCGAGCGCGCGAGCGTAGGCCGCGGCGAGCCGAGTATCGGCGCTTTCGAGCAACGCCGATTCGATGCGCACGGCTTCGAGATCGCTCGGCGGCGCGACGCTCGCCGAAGCCGCGATCCGGCCCGCAAACCTCGCCAGGCGCGCCGTATGGAAGACGGCCGCATCGGGCCGATCGTACTCGATCGCCAGCACCTCCGCCGACGGCCATCCCGGGACGTGGAGCTCGCCGCGCGGGTCGACGAGCCGATGCTGGCTCGCGACGAGATCGTTCACCGCGCCCCGTAGTCCTCGCGCGGGAGATCGTCCGTCGCCCGTGCGCGCGGCGAGCGCGGCGATGAGGCGCACCGTCTGCGGTTGACGGGCGGCCAGATCGGTCGCGCGCGTCGCACGCTCGACCGTCGCCGCGCCGAGCACGATCGCGAGCGTTCCGACCGCGACACACAACAGGACGAGCGCGCATGCGACGATCGAAGAACGCCGAAAAGTGATGCCGTCGTCCACGATCGTGGAACCGGTGCTCGATATCCGCACGACTACTTCTATCGACTTCGATGAGGAACGTCCGCAACGTTGGAATTGCGCGAACGCGAGCTGTGTGCCGATTCACATTTCGAACGAACGCCGCTTTGGCGGCGGGATCCGCCATGGTGCGTAGTTTTTCATGGTGCGGGGTACGCACCACTCATGTGTTGGACGCTGGATACGAAGGACGTGCATGCGGCACGCGCGGCGCGCAAGGCCGCGACGCTCGCACTTCGCTCGTACACCAGCTGCGAAGCGACCCTCGGCGCGGCCGAGCTCATCATCGGCGAATTGCTTTCGAACGCGGCGCGGCATGCCGATGGGAAGGTCTGCCTCGAGCTCGGCTCGCAGCGCGGCCACGCCGAGATCTCCGTGCACGATACGTCCGCGGCCTTCGCGCTCGACATCTGTCGGCCGGTCGATGAATATTCCGAAAGTGGCCGCGGCCTCTTCATCATCTCCGAACTCGCGAAGCGCGTCGACGTCTTGCCGGTCTCGGGGATCGGCAAGCGCGTGACCGTCACGCTCGATCTACAACTCGAAGCCGATACGGTCGTCGACCGCCCGTGCTGGAAGAGCTACCTCCGGCACGAGGGCGGCATCTGTATGGCGCCAAGAATCTCGCGCTACCATCCCGAACTCGTCGCCCGTGCTACTCACGAGACTCGGTGACTGGTCGGCACCACTCGCGTCGATCGTCGTCCTCATCGTCATCGTCCTCGCGTCGACCGCATTCGCGCACGGCTTTCCCGCGAACGTCATTCTCTCGTTCGGTCTCCTCTTTACGGCAATCGCGGGACTGATCTCGTTCACCGCCGTGACGTCGCTCGATCCCAAGAATCGCGACGCGCACGATCACGAGCACTAATCTCCGTCAGGCGTGATGGACGTCGTCGATCCATTCGATGCCGTCGTTCGCTTCGATCTCGATCGGCAAATTCACGACGACCGGTTCTTGGCCGTTGCGAACGACGACGCACGTGAGTACCTCGCTATCGCTCGCGTTGCTTTCCTGGTGCGGGACGTACGGCGGGACGAAGATGAAATCGCCGGGAGCCGCTTCGGCCGCAAACTCGAGGCGTTCGCCCCAGCGCATCCGCGCGCGACCGCTTACGACGTAGAGCACGCTCTCGAGATCGCCGTGATGGTGGGCGCCCGTCGCAGCCGACGGTTCGATCGCGACGGTCCCGGCCCAGAGCGCCTTCGCGCCGGCAGCGGCGCGTGTAATCGCAGCCGCGCGATGCATACCCGGCGTCTGCGGCGTGTTCGTATCGAAAGCACCCGCCTTCACGACGACGACGCCCTCCGCGCGCCAGTCCGGCCGCGCGCTCACCGAATCGATTCCGAACCGGCGGCGACGATCGTGAGATCGCCCGGCGCGAGATAGCGCTGCGCCGCCGCGCGAACGGCCGCGACATCGACGGCCTCGACTCGCGCGCGAAACGTATCGACGTATTCGTCGCCGAGCTCGTAGATCGCGAGCCGTTCGAGTTGTTGCGCGATGCCGGCGTTCGTCGCGAGTGCGACGAGCTGCGTACCGACGAGCGAGTTACGCTGCTGCACGAGTTCGCGCGCGGAGGGCCCGTTCGCGGCGTACTCCTCGAGCACGCTCGCCGCCGATTCGACGGCGCGCTCGACGTTTGCCGGGTTGACGCCGACCGTGATGCGCCACGGACCGGGCGTCCGGCCGCACGAAAGAAAGCCGCTCGTCACGCCGTACGTCAGGCCTTCGCGATCGCGTAACCGTAAGCCGAGCCGCGAGCTGAGCGTCGATTGCCCGAGGATTCCGTTCGCGAGCAGCGCCGCGAGATAGTCCGCGCTCCGCCGCACGAGCGTGGTCGTGCGGCCGAGGATCATATCGACGTTCGTCTTGCGCTCGATCGTCACGCGATCTCGCGTCGCGGCGCCCGCGACCGTTCGCGCGGGGAGCGCCGGGACGGGCGCGTGGACGTCGAACGGCACGTCTCCGAGCGTACGCTCGGCGAGTGCGAGAAACGTTCGCTCGTCGACGCCGCCCGCGGCGCTCAAACGCACGGGCGCGCGCAGGACCGTCTCCGCGTGATACGCGCGCACGAGTTCGAGATCGATCGCATCGACGTCCGCGAGCAGCGCGTCGACCGAGAGTTCGTAGTTCGGATCGCCCGGCGCGTACGCGAGTTCGAGAAACCGCTGCAGCGCGCGCCATCCGGTCGACGTCTTCAAAAGCCGCAGCGATCCGGTGAGCTCGGATTTGACGCGTTCGAGTTCGGCCGGAGCGAACGCGGGCTCGCGTAGTTCTTCGGCGAGCGTCTCCATCAGCAGCGGCAGTTCTTTCGAACGCGCGGCTGCGGTAAAGCGAAACGCGAGCGGATCGTAGCCCGTGCCGCGCTCGTTATCCGCGCCGTACGCGCGGCGGACGCCCGCGCGCTCGAGGCGTTCTTCGATCGTGATCCGATCGCTCGCGCGCGTTCCGCGCGAGAGCATCTCCGCCACGATCGCGGGAAGCAGCGGGTGCTCGGGCGAGCGCGCGAAGCCCGCATCGATGATGCCGCGCACGTGAACCGTCGCGCTGCTCTCGTTCGCGACGTAAGACGCCGCGACGCCGCTCGCGAGCGTCGCCTTCGCGATACGCTCCGAGAAGCGGTGCGGCTGCACGCGCGAGACGGCCGGCAACGCGACCATCTCGATGCGCTCTGCGGCACCCGGCCGCTCTTCGACGGCCTCGAACGGGGGTACGGGGAAGACTTTCGGGGCGCCCGGCAAGAGCGTTCCGAGCGTGCGATTATCGTCGTGCAAGTACGTCGTCACGGCCGCACGCACGTCGTCGATCCCGACGGCCGCGACGCGCTCGAGATACTCGTCGTCGAGATGCCAGCTCCCGACCGCTTCGAACTCGCCTAGCCGCTGCGCGAGCCCGAACGTACCGTCGCGCGCGAACGCCCGCTGCACGGCGATCTGCGTCCGCGCGCGCTCGAGTTCTTCGTTCGTCGGGCCCGCGCTCGCGAGCTCCGCGAGCGTCGTATCGATCCGGCCGCGCACCGCGTCGGCCGAGACGTCGGGCTTCACGCTGACGATGATTTGGAAGAGCCCGGGATCGCGCGAAGCCCAGTTCCACGCCGAGACGTCGAGCGCGAGTTTCTCGTCGACGAGCGCGCGCGAGAGGCGGCTCGTATCGCCGCGGCCGAGGATGCGCGAGAGGACGTCGAGCGCGTAACTATCGTTCGGCACGCCCGTCGCGAGTGCGCGCTCCGCGAGCTGCGCGTTCGAAAGAACGTTCTGCTGACCGAACGCCGCCGGCGTGTGATACGCATATGCGACGATCGTCTCGTCGCCCGGGCGTTTGACGGTGATCGCCCGCTCGCCGAGCTGCGGCGGCTCGCTCGTGTAGACGTCGGGGATCGCGACCGCCGAACGCGGCAACGCGCCGAAGTGCGCATCGACGAGCGCGCGCGTCGCATCCGGGTCGACGTCGCCGACGATGAAGACCGTCGCGTTGTCGGGATGATAGAACGTGTCGTACAGTTCTCGCAGGCGTTCGGTCGAAACGCCTTCGACGTCCGTGCGCCAACCGATCGTCGGATGATGGTAGGGATGTTCGCGAAACGCCGCCGCGACGAGCGCGAAATTCAGCACGCGCGCCGGGCTGTTGTCGCTGCGTTCGAGCTCGTTACGCACGACCGTCATCTCGCTGCGCCGTTCGGAATCCGCGATCAGTGCGGCGCGCATCCGATCCGCTTCGAGTTCGATCGCGAGCGGGAGAAATTCGATCGGTACGGTCTCGAAGTAATTCGTGCGATCGATCCACGTCGTCGCATTCTTGCTCGCTCCGATCTCGTTCATGATGTCGGCGAACGCGCGTCCGTTCGCACGATTGTTGCGCGGCGTCCCCTTGAAGAGCATGTGCTCGAGCAGATGCGACGAGCCCGTATAGCCGACGGCTTCGTTACGCGCACCGACGCGATAGAGCACCATGATCGTCGCGACGGGCGCGGCCCCGGCGGCGATGATGACGACGCGAAGGCCGTTCTCGAGCGTGTACTCGAGCGGCGCGCTCGGTGCGGAGGTAGCAAGCATCTCGCTATGATACGCGGTCGCCGGCGCGCGCGCTTCCGACAAGCGTCACACGCGTGCGACGAGGCCGCAGAGGCGCGCGAGCGAAGCGTCGAAAGGATGTCGCACGTCGCCTCCGCCACGCTGCCCGCGTTCCTCGCCTCGCTCGTCGAATTCGTCGAGGCGCTCACGATCGTACTCGCGGTCGGCGTCACGCGCGGCTGGCGCGCGGCGCTGCTCGGCAGCCTCGCGGCCGCGCTCACGCTCGCCGTCGCGGTCGCGCTCTTCGGCCCGGCGCTGAGTCGCGTGCCGATCGCGACGCTCGAACTCGTCGTCGGTATCGCGCTGCTCTTCTTCGGCTTGCGCTGGCTGCGCAAGGCGGCGCTGCGCTACATCGGGACGATCGCATTGCACGACGAGGGCGCGATCTACGCGCGGCAATCGCAGCGCCTGATCGCGGGCCCGCTGCGCGCGGGCTTCGACGGCGTCGGCTTCGCGACGGCGTATCAGGCGGTCGCCCTCGAAGGCCTCGAGGTCGTCTTCATCGTGATCGCCGTCGGCGCGACGGCGGGCGCGCTCGTCCCCGCGAGCCTCGGCGCGCTCGCGGCGGGGATCGTCGTCATCGGCTCCGGCGTCGTGCTGCGCGCGCCGCTCGCGCGCGTGCCGGAGAACGCGCTCAAATTCAGCGTCGGGATCATGCTCTCGGCGTTCGGGACGTTTTGGGCCGGCGAGGCGGTCGGTGCCGATTGGCCGGGCGGCGATCTCTCGCTGCTGTGGCTGATCGGCGGCTACGGAATCGCGGCCGCGCTCGCGATCGTCGCCGGGCGCCGAGAGCGCCTCGCATGAACGCGCTCCGCGAGGCCGCGAGCGAACTCGCCGGCCTCTTCGTCGAAGACGGCGCGTTCGCACTCGGCATCGCGATCTGGCTCGCACTCGTGCTCGGCCTCGCGACCGCGGCCGTGATCCCGGCCGCGCCGCGCGGCTACCTGCTCTTCGCCGGGCTCGCGGTCGTGCCCCTGTTCATCCCCGTCGTCATCGCCTCCTGGGCCATCCTGACCTTCTACGCCGGCGACGGATTCATCCGCACGCTCTTCGCCCTGGTCGGCCTCCAGG
>CAZZYZ010000025.1:21798-24312 GCA_964658425.1 Vulcanimicrobiota bacterium
GTCCGTACCGCGCTCCGTAAACGCCGCGGTCCCGAGCGACGGCGCGCCCGCGCGCACGAGATCGGCCGTCCGCGCGCCGCTCGCGACGGCCGCCGCCACGGCGTGTTCGATGCGCGCGGCACTCGCCTCGTCGCCGAGACTGTAGCGGCAGAGCAGCGCGGCCGAGAGGATCGCCGCGATCGGATTCGCGATCCCGCGGCCGGCGATATCGGGCGCCGAGCCGCCGATCGGTTCGTAGAGCCCGAAGCGGGCGCTGCCGGCCGTCTCCGCGCCGAGCGTCGCGCTCGGAAGATTGCCGAGCGACCCCGTCAGCATCCCGGCTTGATCGCTCAAGATATCGCCGAACGTATTCTCGGTGAGGATGACGTCGAAGCGCAGCGGTTCGCGCACGAGCTGCATCGCGGCCGTGTCGACGAGCATGTGCTCGAGCGCGATATCGGGATATTCGGCTTCGTGGATCGCACTCACCGTGCGGCGCCAGAGGCGGCCGCTCTCGAGCACGTTCTGCTTGTCGACCGACGTGACGCGTTTGCGGCGGCCGCGGGCGAGTTCGAAGGCGACCCGCGCGACGCGCTCGATCTCCGGTGCGCGATAGACGAGCGTATCGGTCGCAACGACGACGCCGTCTTCGATCCGCGTATGTTTGGGCTCGCCGAAATAGAGCCCGGACGTCGTCTCGCGCACGACGACGAGATCGAGCCCGCGCACGAACTCCGCGCGTAACGTCGACGCGTCTTCGAGCCCCGGCAGCATCGCGACCGGGCGCAGATTCGCGAAGAGATCGAAGCGCTTCCGAAGCGAGAGGATCGCGAACTCCGGCCGTTTGCCGGCCGGCGCCGCATCGTAGCGCGGATCGCCGACCGCGCCGAAGAGGATCGCCGCACTGAGCGCACAGACGTCGTGCGTCGCGGCCGGATACGCCTCGCCGACGCGATCGAGCGCCGCCGCCCCGACGAGCGCGTGTAGAAACGAGAGATCGGGCCGAACGATCTGCAGCACGCGCTCGGCTGCGGCCGTGATCTCGACGCCGATCCCGTCGCCCGGCAAAACGGCGATCGTTTCGTTCACGAGCGGCTCACACGAAGCTGAAGGGCGGCCGCGGCGTTTCGAGATACGCCGTCACTCCGAACGCGGTTCCGAGCGCCGCGACCGGTTCGAGCGCGGCGGTCAGCGCCGCGATGTCGTCCGGCCCGAGCAAGAGCGTCGCGGACCACAGCGGCGGGCGCTTTCCGAGCGGTGAGATGCGGCGCGTGGAGCGCGCGATCCCGGTGCAGAGCTTCCACAATTCGAGTGCGTGCTCGACGGACTCGACGCCGCCGTCCATCATCGGCGCGCGCGCCGAACGGGTCGCCCGGGCGGTCACGCGGCGCAGATACGGCTCGCCGAACGGCGAGGCGTGCGGGCCTGCGTACACGTGCACGGCGCATTCGCGCAGGTCTTTGAAGCGCAGGAGCGCGCGCGACCAGCGCGGCGATTGGTCCGCGACGAATGCCGGAAGTTCGTTCGCCGAAGCGACGATCGAGAACGCCGGCAGCGGCATCGCGGGCCCGAGCGCGCTCGCGCGCTCGACCGCGCGCTCGTGGATGCGCGCTTCGGTCGCCTGCCACGGCTCGTCGCCCGAGCGCCGATCGCGCTCGCCCGCCGAATAGGTCGTCGCATCGACGTACGAGAGCAGCAACGAGAATCGGCCGAAGCCGACGGCGGCGATGCGCCGGCCCTCGATCGTGAGCTTGCGCCCGGCGAGTTCGGGGGCGCAGACCGCGTAGAGCACGACCGCACGCCCGGCCGGATGCGCGCGCGGCGCGCGTCGGGCGTCGACCGTCCCCATCGCCGGCGTCAGATCTCGGGTTCGGCGGGGGCGGCGCCGTTGGTCGCGACGTACTTGCGATCGATCGGCGTGCGTTCGAGTAGCGAGAGATGCGTCATCAGGAGGCTGCGGAGTTCGCTCTTCGCGATATCGGCCGATTCGAGCGCGCGCTGGTGCTCGCGCCGCGCGTCGTTCGCACGATCGCCGAACGACGCGATCTCTTTCTCGACCGAGATCCGCGCCTCGGCGCGAATGAGATCGGCTTCCTTGTGCGCGCTCGCCTTGACTTCGTCTGCGGTGCGCTGTGCGAGCAGCAACGTGTTGTGCAGCGACTCTTCCATCGCTTTGAAATGGCTGATACGCTCGCGCAGATCCGAGATCTCCGCTTCGAGCGCGGCGCGCGAATGCGCCTCGTCTTCGAACGCTTCGATGATTTCGTCGAGATATTGATCGACGTCCGCGGTGTCGTAGCCGTTGAGCTTCTTCTTGAAGACCTTGTGCTGGATATCGACGACCGAGAGCTTCGCCACGTCAGCTGCGATTCGTCATGAAATCGAACGACCCGTCCGAGCCGAGCGTTTCGCGGATCCCGGCGGAATTGACCGGCACGCCCGGCGGTACGACGAGATACATCGCATCGGCGAGCTTTTGGATCTTGCCGTCGAGCGTGTACGCGACGCCGCTCGTGAAATCGACGACGCGCTGCA
>CAZZYZ010000026.1:0-23559 GCA_964658425.1 Vulcanimicrobiota bacterium
GCGCGCGCGCGAGTGCGACGGAGCGGCGACGGACGTGCAATTCGCGTGCGGCGCGCGCGTGCTCGGCGTCGCGTGCGTCGATGCGCTCGAACGCCCGACCGAAGGCGACGCGGCGATCGACGACGGTGAGATTCACGCGCGTTTCGCGCCGTTCACTCTGCGCTCGTTTCGGGTACGCTTGCGGTAGATGCAATCGTTCGCGGCAGTCCTCTTCGACCTCGACGATACGCTGCACGACGATTCGCTCGCGTACGTGACGGCCGCCGAGGCCGTCGCCGCCGATCTCTCGCGCGAACATCGCCTCGACGGAGCCGCACTCGTGCGCGCGTACGTCGCCGAAGCGCAGGCATTCTGGGCCGCCCTCGGCCCCGACGTGTTCGGGCATCCGCTCGCGGAGATTCGCGCCGGGATGTGGCGCCAAGCGCTCGCACACGTTGGCATCTCGAGCGACGCGCTCGCGCGCGAGTGTGCCGCGGCCTACGATCGGCATCGGCGCGGCGCGCTTTCTCTATGGCCGGGCGTCCGCGAACTCTTCGCGCAGTTGCGCGCGAGCGATCTGCGGCTCGGCCTGATCACGAACGGTTTCTCGGAGACGCATCGTCCGAAGCTCGACGCGCTCGGCCTCGCCGACACGTTCGACGCGGTCCTCATCGCGGACGAGGTGCGATTGCTCAAACCCGATCCGCGCATCTTCACGCTCGCGGCGCAGCGGCTCGGCGTCGCGGCCGAGCGCTGTGCGATGGTCGGCGACCGGTACGAACGCGACGTCGCCGGCGGCATGGCGGCCGGGATGTTCACCGTGTGGATCAACGCGCGCGGCGAGCGGCCGACGGGCCCGGCTCCCGACGTGGAAGTCCGCACGATCGCCGACGTCGGGCGGGCGCTCGCGGCGGCCGCGGCGTGATGGCGAGCCGGTTCGGCATCGAGATCTTCGGCCGCGCGTGGCTGCTCCTGCGCGTGAATCCCGCGATCGTCTTTCCGGGCCTCGCGATCGGTGCGGCTTCGGCGGTGTTGCAATCGTTGTTTGCGGAATCGAGCGATCTCTCGCGAATCTCGAGCACGCTGCCGGTCGCGCTCCTGACGGTGACGCAGATCGTCGCGGCGATCCTCACGATCTCGTATACAACGGGGATGGCCGATGCTGCATGGCGCGCGAGGCGCGCTCGCCTTACCGACGGGTCGCGCGCGTTCGGACGCGCCGGGGCCGCGCTCTTCGCGGCGATCGCGTTGCTCTTCGTGCTCGGCATCGCCGCGGCGCTGATCGCCCCGTACACGTTCTCGCTCTCGCTCGTGCTCTACACGTTCTTCTCGATCTACACGCTGCCGGCGGTCGTCGTCGGCGAGAAGAACGGCTACACCGGGCTCGCGCAGTCGGCGCGGATCGCGTACGAACGGCCGGTGACGACGCTCGTCATGGTCGGCGGCATCCTCATCGTCGCGACGATCATGAGCGCGCTCGCGTACGGGGTCGCGCCCGTCCCACTGCTCGGGCCGTTGATCTCGGATCTCGTCGTGCAGTCGATCGTCGCGTACGCGGTGCTCGTCGTGGTCGGCGAATACCGGGCGATCTCGCTGCCGGGAGCGCGCGTATGATCCCGCTCGGCGTGCGCATCGCGATCACGCTCGTCGGCGTGCTGCTCTTCGCCGTGTCGTTCGTCTTGAAAACCTCCGTCGATCGCGGAACGCGAATCACGCACGACGTCGGGCCCGATCTCAATGCCGACGCGCGCGCCTTCACGCTTCGCGCGATGGGTGCCGTCATCGTGATGGCGGGCCTGCTGACCTGGGTCGTCTCGTTCACCGCCGAACACCACACCGGGATTTTCTAGCCTCGTTCGTGCTTGCGGCATGCCCGGATCGGCCGGGCGCGTGCCGGGATCAGCAGATCGAGGCGAGCCGGTCGCGGACGTAGGCGTTCGCCTCGTCGCCGAAGCGCATATGGCGTGCGAAGCCGAGGATGTCGATCGCGAGCGCGTCTCGGGTGCCGATGAAGACGCGGTAGGTCGCCTCGCCGGAAACGCGCGCGAAGACGAGGCGGCCGGCGACGAGGGCGAGGCCGGAGAAGGTGACCTGCGTGCGCCGGGGCGCGACGTCGAAGAGCAGATCGAGGACGGCGGTCAGGTGCGGCGTCGTCTGCACGCGCGAGGCGTGGTACCGAACGTTGGCCGTAGCGGCCGAGTGCGGGCGAGTCTCCATGCGGGCCTTTCGTAGCGTGTTCTCTCTGTATCGGCTGCCGAGGCGTCGACCGTGCGGCCGAGGCCGCGACTGATGCAACGGATGGCGTGCGGCGCCGGTCTACCGAGGGTGGCAATTGGAAGCGCGAACGGATCCGCTCCGCGAGGGCTCGATGCGATCGTCATCAAGGGCGCCCGCGAGCACAACCTCAAGAACATCGATCTGACGCTGCCGAGAAATCGGCTGATCGTCATCACCGGGCTTTCGGGCTCCGGGAAATCGTCGCTCGCGTTCGATACGATCTACGCGGAGGGTCAGCGGCGCTACGTCGAATCGCTCTCGAGCTACGCGCGTCAGTTTCTCGGCCAGATGGAGAAGCCCGACGTCGATTACATCGAGGGGCTCTCGCCCGCGATCTCGATCGATCAGAAATCGACCTCGCGCAATCCGCGCTCGACCGTCGGCACCGTCACCGAGATTTACGATTATCTTCGCCTGCTCTACGCGCGCGTCGGGAAGCCGCATTGCTACAACTGCGGCAAGGAAGTAAGCGCGCAATCGAGCGAGCAGATCGTCGATCAGATCGTCGAGCTGCCCGAGGGCTCGCGCATCCAGGTGCTCGCGCCCGTCATTCGCGGCCGCAAGGGCGAGTATCAGAAGCTCTTCGAGGAGATGGCGAAGGAGGGCTTCTCGCGCGCGCGCGTCGACGGCGTCACGCACGAGCTGCGCGAGAAGATCGAGCTCGATAAAAAACGCAAGCACACGATCGAAGTCATCGTCGACCGCATCATCGTCAAACCCGACGTTCGCAAACGGCTCACCGACTCGATCGAGACGACGCTGCGCCTTTCGAGCGGCATCGTGACGGTGGTCGTCGAGCCCGGCCGTAAATCCGGCGCCGAGACCCTCGAGACCAACGCCGGCACCTCGAAGGCGGCACCCGCCGCGCGCGAGCTCACGTTTTCGGAGCAGCTCGCGTGCGTCGATTGCGGACTCTCGTTCGAAGAGCTCGCGCCGCGGCTCTTCTCGTTCAACTCGCCCTACGGCGCGTGCCCCGATTGCACGGGCCTCGGCGTGAAGATCGAGATCGATCCGTGGAAGGTGATCCCCGATCGGACGAAATCGCTCGACGACGGCGCGATCGTGCCGTGGTCGAAGGCGCTCGGCGGCGGCAAGTATCCCTCGATGAATCCATACTACATGCAGCAGGTCGAAAAGCTGCTGCGTTCGCGGCGCGTGAAGATGTCGACGCCGCTCGAGAAGATGCCGGACGGGCTCGTCGATGTGATCCTCTACGGCGTCGAGGGCAAACAGCAGTTCACGTACGAGTCCAAGAGCGGCCACGCGTGGTCGTACTCGGCGCAGTTCGAGGGCGTCGTGAACAATCTCAAACGCCGCCACGGCGAGACGTCCTCGGATTACGTCAAAGAAGAGATCGAGAAGTTCATGTCGGCCTCGACGTGCGGGACGTGCAAGGGCGCGCGCCTCAAGCCGGAAGCGCTCGCGGTGACGGTCGGCGGCGAGAACATCTCCGCGGTTACGACGATGTCCGTCGAACGCGCCGAGCGTTTCGTACACGACTTCGTACCGACCGCGCGCGAAGAGCTGATCGCGAATCAGATCCTCAAGGAGATTCGCGCGCGGCTCGGCTTCCTCACGAACGTCGGCCTCGGCTACCTCAATCTCTCGCGTTCGGCGACGACGCTCTCGGGCGGCGAATCGCAGCGCATTCGCCTCGCGACGCAGATCGGATCGTCGCTCGTCGGCGTGCTCTACATCTTGGACGAGCCCTCGATCGGCTTGCACCAGCGCGATAACGATCGGCTCCTCGCGACACTCAAGACGTTACGCGATCTCGGCAACACGCTCATCGTCATCGAGCACGATGAGGATACGATGCGCGAGGCCGACGTCATCGTCGATATCGGTCCGGGCGCGGGGCTCGAGGGCGGTCGCATCCTGACCGTCGGCACGCTCGCTGAGATCGTGCGCAACGAAGAGTCGCTGACGGGCGCGTATCTCTCGGGGCGGCAATTCATCGCGATCCCCGCGGAGCGCCGCAAAGCGCGCGGCTGGCTCGGCGTCAAAAACGCGAAGGCGAATAATCTCAAAAACGTCGATGTGAAGTTTCCGATCGGCGTGTTTGCGGCGGTCACGGGCGTGAGCGGCAGCGGCAAATCCTCGCTCGTCAACGAGGTGCTCGTCAAAGCCCTCAACCAACACCTGCACAATCAGCCCGCGGGCGGAACGTACGGCAGCGTCACGGGTGCGGCACAACTCGATAAGATGGTCGTGATCGATCAATCGCCGATCGGCCGCACGCCGCGTTCGAATCCCGCGACGTACACGGGCGCATTCGATCTCGTGCGCGAGCTCTTCTCGCTCGTCCCCGATGCGAAGATGCGCGGGTACGGTCCCGGGCGTTTTTCGTTCAACGTCAAGGGCGGTCGCTGCGAAGCGTGCGCGGGCGACGGCATCATCAAGATCGAGATGCACTTCCTGCCCGACGTCTACGTGCCGTGCGAAGTCTGCAAAGGCAAGCGGTACAACGCGCAAACGCTCGAGATCAAATACAAGGGCAAGTCGATCGCGGAGATCCTCGAGATGCGTGTCGACGAGGCGGCCGAACTCTTCGCGGCGATCCCGCGGATAAGCTCGCGTCTCAAAACGATCGTCGATGTCGGCCTCGGTTATATCAAAATGGGCCAGCCCGCGACGACGCTCTCGGGCGGCGAAGCGCAGCGCGTGAAGCTCGCGACCGAACTCTCGAAACGCGCGACGGGCCGGACGTTCTACGTGCTCGACGAGCCGACGACGGGGCTGCATTTCGCCGACATCCACAAGCTGCTCGACGTCTTGCAGCGCCTCGTCTCGCTCGGGAATACCGTCCTGACGATCGAGCACAATCTCGACGTCATCAAGACCGCGGATTACCTAATCGATCTCGGGCCCGAGGGCGGCGACCGCGGCGGCGCGATCGTCGGGACCGGGACGCCGGAAGAACTCGCAAAGGTCGCGGGCTCGTTCACCGGTTACTATCTCGCACGCGTCCTCGCCGATGCGCGGGCGCGCGGCGTCGTGTACGGCGAGTATCACGAGCGCATGGCCGCGCTCGAGCAAGAAAATCTCGCGACGCTCGATGCGCTCGCACACGGCGAGCGCATCGCGATCGAAGCCTGATGAGGCGAGCGGGTCAACTCGCGATCTGAGCGCGCTCGATGAGGATCGATGCGAGCGAGCGCAGATCGGGCGCGGAGAAGGTCGGCGGCGGGTCGAGCGGATTGAGCGACGAGCCGTGCCGCGCGAGATACGCCGCATCCCAGCCGGCGTTCATCGCGCCCGCGATATCCCAATCGTGAGATGCGATGAGGATCGGGCGTTCGCCGCCGAGCCGCTCGCGCGCCGCATCGTAGATCGCGGGGGAGGGCTTGAAGGCCCGGAAATCGCTCGCGGAGAGGAGCGGATCGAAAAACCCGCGCAGCTTCGCGCGCGTCAACTGCTCTTCGAGTAATGCGATCGGCGCCTGCGCGAGAACGCTGAGGTGAAAACCCGCGTCGCGCAACATCGTCAGCCCCGCGATCGCGTCGCCGTGAGCGGGGAGTGCGAGCAGGCCGCGCATGATGCGTCGAGCACGTTCTTCGTCGAGCGCGAGCCCGCGTTTGCGCGCGGTCATCTCGAGCGCCGCTTGCGCCATCGCATCGAAGGGTTCGAAGCGCCCGAGGATCGTCGCGACGTTCGAATTCGCGAGCGTCTGCGCGAACCAGACGCGGCGCACCGATTTATCGCCGAAGGCGTCGGCGAAGAGCGGATCGAGGGCGCTGAGATCGAGCAGGGTCTCGTTGACGTCGAAGACGACCGGTTGCAATGGCATTCCGGTGGGCTTTCCAACGCGAGTCCCCCGAATCCGGGTGCGCCGCTTATTTTTCTACGATCGCGCCGTCGAGATTCACGTAGCGGCGGGACGGCGATTCCGGCGGAGCGACCGAGATCGTGATGCGGTGTCGTCCGGGCGCGAGCCGCGCGGCGGCAAAGACGGATGCGTTCGTCTGCTTCCGCGACGCGAAGAAGGAGACGCTCGCGACGGTCTCACCGTTGTCGATGCTTATGATCGCCCGGCCGCCGGTCGGCCCGCGCACGCCGTAGAGCGTGATCCCGGTCCCCTCGAACGTCAGCGTCGCGCGGGAACCGCTGTGGAAGCTCCGGCTGCTCGTGCCGCGCGAGCGCCCGTCGGTCGCGCCCGCCACTTGCTGCCAACCGCCCTCGTAGACGAATCCGGAACCCGGTTCGTCGTCGATCGTCGTGAGCGTCCGGTGCGGTGCGAGCGTCGGCTTGGGCTTCGGCGTCGGCTCTTGCGTGGGCCGGGGTGTCGGCGACGCGGTCGGCGTCGGCGTCGGAGACGCTAAGGGAGATGGAGAGGCCGTGGGTGATGGAGACGGTGTCGGCGTCGGCGCCGGCGTCGGCGATGCCGTCGGTTGCGGCGTCGGTGTCGGGCTCGGGGGCGGAGGTGCGGTCGGCGCCGCCGTCGGCGGAGCCGTCGCTACGACGGTCGGCGGTGGGGTCGGAGGCGCGACGGCGACCATCGTCGGGGCGTCCGTGGGCCCGACCGCGAGACGGGACGGTGCGCCGTGCCACTCCGGAATGCTGATGATCGCTTCGACCACGAAGGCGACCGCCAGGAGCACGACAACGATGATTTCCCGTCTCACGGCGCGGCTGCTAAGTCGCCGGCGTCCTCGCCGACGCCGTATCGGTGATCACGTGCGAGAGCACGATGTGGAATGACGCGACTTCTTTTTTCGGATACTTCGCGAACAGATCGGCCATCAGTTCGTGATGGTATTTGTGCGTGATGAGGCCTTCGAGCATGTAGCCGACGTCGTACTTCCCGCTCGGCGCGATCCCCGCTTCGCGGAGCGCCTTATCGAATGCGTTGCGCGAGAGCGTGGTCGCGGGCGGAAGTTTGAGCCCGTCGCGCTTCACGAATTTGAGCACGTCGTCGATCGAGAAATTCATCAGCGTGAAGAAGTTCGCGACCGGCAGGGCGCCGTAGGTCGTCGTGAGATGCTTCGCTTCGGCCGGCATCGACGAACCGTACATGAACCCGAAGAGCTTCGTCGTGTCGTATCCGTGCTTCGTCTCGCCGATCGATACGAGTTGCACGGTCAGCGGGAGATTCGGCGCCTCCGAATTGACGATCGCGTTCGCCGGACGCGCGGGTACGAGCGCGAACGTCACGCCGAGAAAGGCCGCCGCGACGAACGTCGCGCGGACCCGAGACAGAGAGAGCATGGAAACTCCTACCGGTGGGACCTGCGTTTCCGCGCCGTTCGACGCCCTCGGCTCGGCTACCCGGCGAGCATCGGCGGTGTGACCGCCGCGCCGAACGCGCCCGCTAGAAGCCGAGCTTCGAAAGCGGCTGATCGCGAATGACGAGATTGCGATAACGCGCGAGTGCGAAGAGCGGGAAATACGCGCTGTAGCCGTGATAGCGCAGATAGAACACGCGCGGAAAGCCGACGGCCGTAAACCACGGCTCGTTCCAAAACCCGTCTTCCGCCTGATGCGCGGTGAGATAGTCGATGCCGCGAGCGACGGCCGGATGGTGCGCTTCGCCCGCGTTCATCAAGCCGAGCAACGCCCAGGCCGTCTGGCTCGCGGTGCTCTCCTTGCAGAGGTCGATCGATTCTTCATAATACGACGCGCCGTCTTCGCCCCAGCCGCCGTCCGCGCGCTGTGCACGTAAGAGATACGCGACCGCACGCCGCACGTTTTGCGAATTGCGCGACGTCTCGCCCGCGGCGAGGAACGCGTTGAGGACGGACCACGTGCCGTAGATGTAATTCGTGCCCCAGCGGCCGTACCAGGAGCCGTTCGGCATCTGCGTCCGGCGCAGGTATTCTAGACCGCGCGCGACGCTCGGATCATCGACGTCGTAGCCGTACTGAAGCAAGAAACCGACGCAACGCGCGGAGACGTCTTCCGTAGGCGGATCGAGCAACGCACCGTGATCGGCAAACGGGATCTCGTTGAGCGCGTAGTGCTCGTTCTCGGCATCGAAGGCGCCCCAGCCGCCGTTCGAGCTCTGCATCCCGACGATCCATTCGGCCGCTCGCGAGAGCGATTCGCGATAGGTGGCGGGATCGTCGCGATGGATCGCCATGGCGACGACCGCCGAGTCGTCGACGTCGGGATAGAAATCGTTCCAATACTGAAACGCCCAGCCGCCCGGCCGGAGGTTGGGCCGGCGCACGGCCCAATCGCCGATCACGTCGAGCACCTGGCGCCCGACGAGCCAGCGATTCGCGCGCGTGACCGCGGCCCGAACCTCGGGACCGTTGCTCTCGAGCAGCGCGTGTACCGCGAGCGACGTATCCCAGATCGGCGACATGCACGGCTGACAGTACGCTTCGTCCCGGCCGACGATGAGCAACTTCTCGATCGCGCGCTTGGCGATCGCGCGGTCCGGATGATCTTTCGCGTAGCCGAGCGCGGCGAAGGCCATCAGGCTGTTCGCCATCGCCGGGAAGATCGCACCGAGGCCGTCTTCGCCGTTGAGACGTTCCGTCGTGAAGCGGACCGCCGCGGCGACGGCTCGCGCGCGTAGCGCGTGCGGCACGAGCGGATCGAGGACGCCGAGCACGCGATCGATCGCGACGAACGTCTTGGCGAGCGGGCTTCTGCCCGTCATGTGGCTAAAATCGGTCTCGACTTCCGGCGCGACCACGAAGAGCTCGCGAATGTCGATGCCGAGCGGATTGCGCGCCCGGGCACGGAGCGCCGTGAGGATGAGCAGCGGCACGACGACGGTGCGCGACCAATACGAGATCTTGTCGAGATGGAACGGGAACCAGCGCGGAAAGAGCATGATCTCGATCGGCATGACCGGGACCGCACGCCACGGGACCTGGCCGAAAAGCGCGAGTGCGATCCGCGTGAAGACGTTGCACTTCGCCGCGCCGCCGCGTTCGAGGATGCGAGCCCGGGCGCGCTGCATGTGCGCCGCGGACGGCGGATCGCCCGCGAGTTTGAGCGCGAAATACGCCTTCACGGTCGCGCTGATATCGGTCTCGCCCGCGTAGAAGAGCGGCCATCCGCCGTCGGCATTTTGGATGCGGCGGAGGTAGACGGCGATCTTCCGTTCGAGTGCGACGTCGATCTCATCGAGGAAATGCCCGAGCAAGATATACTCGGCGGGGATCGTCGCGTCGGCTTCGAGCTCGAAGACCCAGTGGCCGTCGGACTGCTGGCGTCCCAGGAGCGCGCGCTCCGCTGCGGACACGGCGTCATCGAGAGCGGTAGAGGTTTCCCGCGCTAGGCTGATCGTCATTCGGCTGAAATCTGTGCTCCCGGAATCGAGTCGTCGTCGGAGGGGTACCGTCCGACTGGACGGTATAGGAATACCACGGCGCCCCTTTACCCGTCAACGTGCGAGGCAAGCCATGGCAAATCGTGGGTCAGGTGATGCAACTCGTCGCAGCGTCCTCGCCGCCGCGGCCGAAATCGTGACGCGCGACGGGGCGTCGAAGTTGACCCTCGATGCCGTTGCCGTGAGAGTCGGCCTTTCAAAAGGCGGTATCCTGCACCATTTCTCGACGAAGGATTCGCTGATCGCGGCGATGATCGAGGACGTGGTCGGATCGTTCGAGGCCGATCTGCAGCGGAACATGCAGGGCGAGCAGGGCCCGGGCAGCTTCGCGAGAGCGTTCCTCCGCGCGTGCGTCGATCGCGACGGCATCATCACGCGCACCCTCAAGGTGAGTGCCGGGATCGTCGCCGCGGTCGCGATCAACGCGCAATTGCTCGCGCCGCTACGGACCCGATATTCCGAGTGGACCGCGCGCCTCGAAGACGACGGCATCGATCCGGCGATCGCCGAACTCGTGCGCTCGGCGGCCGACGGGCTGTGGCTCGGGAGCGTCCTGGAACTCGGGACGACGAGTACGGCGTTGCGCCAGCGCATGTTCGCGAAGCTCATCGAACTCACGCAGATCGGCGCGCCGCTCTCGCTACCGCTCGACGGCGGGGCCGTCGGCGTCGTTTAGGTCGGATCGCGTTCGGGCCGGATGGCCGCCGCGTAAATCCACCACATGAAGAGCGGCTGCAGGGGCAGCCGGGCCCAGAGCAGCCACGCCGGCACGAGGCTCGCGAATCTCTTCGCGTCGGTCGCCATGTAGACGTTGGCCGGGAAGACCGCGATTAAGAGCGCGAGCAGGCCGTACGCCGCGGCACGGCGCGTCGCGCGTGGGAAGAGCCCGATCCCGCCGAGGATCTCGAAGGCGCCGCTGATCGCGACGAGCGTCTTCGGTGCCGGCAGATACGGCGGCACGATCTGCGTGTAGATCGCCGGGTTTTTGAAGTGCAGCGTCCCGGAAGCGACGAGGAGCGCGCCGATCGCATAGCATTGCAGGTCGCGCGCGCGCCCGGGGCCCGCGCTCATGCGAGCGGCTCCGTGAAGCGCGCCGTCAGCCAGCAGGTCGCGCGGGCGATCCCGCCGAGCGGCGGATCGCCCGCGAGGAGATCGGGCGACGCGACGACGTCGATCTCGCCGCCGTGCAAGCGCAGCCGTAGCACGCGGAAGGCGCGCTCCGTCGCCGGATTGTGGCGCAATTCGCTCGCCGTGATCGTCCCCATCACGACGTTCTGCGAACGTTTGCGGCCGACGTTGTTCCCGAAGAGCCCGGTCGGCACGAACGACGTCTTCGCGAAGGCGGCCATCGCATCGTCGCCGTCGGCGGCGTATGCCGCGGCGTCGGGCCAGCAGCGCAGCTCGTGAGCGAACGCCGCGACGGCGAGCGTCGCGCGGAACGGAAGGAGCCGGCTCGCGAGTGCGGCGTCGTAATCGGGGACGCTCGCGGAGAACGGATAGAGGCCGTGCTCCTCGCCGTCGCGCGAGGCCCAGGCGAAGATCTCACCCTCGAGTGGGAACTCGGCGTGCCGCTCCGCGCCCTCGATGACGGCCGAGAGGCGCGCGTCGCTCGCGAAGTGCGGATTGACGCCGGCGAGTTCGAGCGCGCCGTCGTTGCGCCGCTTCATCGTCAGCCAGAGCTCGGCGCCCGCTCCGGGCGTCCAGGAACGGTACTCGCCGTGCGGCGCGGCCGTCGACGTCCCGTTGCCGATCGCGCGTGCGAGCAGCGATTCCAGCTCGTCGCGCTCGAGCGTGAACCCGACCGTGCGAAAGTAATCCGTCACCCCGGGCGGATTGGCGCCCGCGCTGCAGAGTCTTTGCTCGCCCTCGACCGCCGGGCGGAGCGAGCGCCGCCTCCGGGTAAACGCCCGAGCGTGACGACCTCCGATTCTCCGGCGCTACGCGTCGATGCGTTGCGCGATTTTTTACGCGCTGCGAATCATGCGTATCACGTCCTCGACGCGCCCACGATATCGGATGCCGAGTACGACGCGGCGCTGCGCGAGCTGCGCGATCTGGAAGCCGCCCATCCCGATCTCGTCACGCCCGATTCGCCGACGCTTCTCGTCGGCGGCGAACGGTCGAACGACTTCGCGCCGTACCCGCATGCCGTGCCGATGCTCTCCCTCGCGAACGCCTTCGACGAAGCCGATCTCCGCGCGTTCGACGCGCGGGTGGAGAAGCTCGCGGGCTCGGCGCCGGGCTACGTCTGCGAGCTCAAGATCGACGGGCTCGCGATGTCGCTGCGCTACGAGCGCGGTGCGCTGCGCTCGGCCGGGACGCGCGGCGACGGGAGCGTCGGCGAAGAGGTCACGAACAACGTCCGTACGATCGACGACGTCCCGAAGCGTGTCCCGGGCGCGCCCGGCGCGATCGACGTGCGCGGTGAAGTCTATTTACGCAAGAGCGCCTTCGCCGCGCTGAACGAGACGCGCGCGGCGGCCGGGCTCGCGACGTTCGCGAATCCGCGCAATACGGCGGCGGGCGGGCTGCGGCAGAAGGATGCGGCGCTGACCGCGGAGCGGCGCCTCTCGTTCTTCGCCTATGCGATCGGCGCGTTCGAAGGCGAGCTTCCGCCGACGCAGCTCGCGCTGCTCGAGCGGCTGCGCGCGCTCGGCTTTCCGACGGACGAACATGCGCGGCGCTGCGCGACGATCGACGACGTGCTCGCGTTCTGTACGCGTTGGGAGGCCGAGCGCGCGACGCTCGATTACGAGATCGACGGCGTCGTGATCAAGGTCGACGATCTCGCGCTGCAAGCGAAGCTCGGCTTCGCGGGCAAGGATCCGCGCTGGGCGACCGCCTTCAAATTTCGTGCGCAGGAAGCGCACACCAAACTCGAAGCGATCGCGGTCAACGTCAGCCGTTCGGGCAAACTCAATCCGTACGCCGTGCTGACGCCCGTCGCGATCGGCGGCGTCACGGTGAAGATGGCGACGCTGCACAACGAAGCGGATATCGTGCGCAAGGATATTCGCGCGGGCGATACCGTCGTCGTGCGGCGTGCGGGCGACGTGATCCCGTACGTTGCGGGTCCCGTCCTCGCGCTGCGGCCAGAAAGTTCGGTGCCGTACCATCTTCCCGAACGCTGCCCCGTCTGCGATTCGGCGATCGATCATCCCGAAGGCGACGCGTTCGCGTATTGCACCAACGTCGCGTGCCCGGCGCAGAATCGCGAGCGCATCCGGCACTGGTGCTCGCGTGGCGCGATGGATATCGAGGGGATCGGCGACGCGCTTGCGGCGCTGCTCGTCGAGTCGGGGCTCTGCCGGGACGTTACGGAACTGTACGATCTCGATGCCGAGCGGCTCGCGAGCTTACCGCGGATGGGTGAGAAATCGATCCGCAACGTGCTCGACGAGATCGAGCGCTCGAAAGGGCGCGGGCTCGTGCGGGTGCTCGCGGCGCTCGGGATCCGGTACGTCGGCTTGCAGAACGCGTCGCTGCTCGCGGGCGAGTTCGGATCGATCGACGCGCTCGCCGCGGCCTCGCGCGAGGAGCTTGCCGCAGTCGAGGGGATCGGCCCGCAGATCGCCGAGAGCGTCGCGTTCTTCTTGGCGCAGGCCCAGA
Source organism: Vulcanimicrobiota bacterium (assembly GCA_964658425.1). Lineage (GTDB taxonomy): Bacteria > Vulcanimicrobiota > Vulcanimicrobiia > Vulcanimicrobiales > Vulcanimicrobiaceae > CAZZYZ01. Next base: position 13,151 of record CAZZYZ010000026.1, read on the forward strand.
ACGGGGCGGTCGTCGAGCGGCTGCGCGCGCGCGGCCTCGACCTCACGGCGCCGCTGCGCGAGAAGACGCCGCTCGGGCCGCTCGCCGGCACGACCGTCGTCCTTACCGGGACGCTGCCGACGCTGACGCGCGAGGAGGCCGGCGCCCTCGTGGTCGCGGCCGGCGGCAAAGTCGGCTCGGCCGTCAGCAAGAAGACGGGCTACCTCGTCGCGGGCACCGAGGCCGGAACGAAGCTCGCCAAGGCGCAGGCGCTCGAGATCCCGATCCTCGACGAGGACGGATTGCGAGCGCTCGTCGCCGGGTAGTGCCTCTGCAGGACGGCGCGGGCCGCCCTTCGTACAACGAATGACCCCGAAAATTAGACGAACTGTGGAGTGTAACTCATGCCGAATGATGCTTTCGGCCACTCACAGCCTCACTTGCACGACGATGCGTCGTGTGAGGCTGTTGTGGCACAACGTGGCTTTGCGACTCGCGCGATCCGTTCCGGTCAAGACCCGTGCGACGCGACGGGTGCGACGATCGTCCCCGTCTACCAGACCGCGACGTTCACGCAGAGCGCGGTCGGCCAGACGAAAGGCTACGATTACACGCGATCCGGGAATCCGACGCGTACGGCGCTCGAACGACAGCTCGCCGATCTCGAGAACGCGCGCTTCGCGACGGCGTACGGCTCCGGAATGGCGGCCGCGAACGGCGCCTGCTCGGTGCTCGCGTCGGGCGATCACATCATCGCGACGAAGGATCTCTACGGTGGGACGCATCGCCTCTTCAGCGAGGTGCTGCCGCGCTACGGGATCACGACGTCGTTCGTCGATATGTGCGATCTCGCGGAGACCCGCGCCGCGATCCGACCGAATACGAAAATCTTTTGGGTCGAGACGCCGACGAATCCGCTGCTGCGCATCATCGATATCGCGGCGATCTCCGCGCTGAAGGCGCCGGGCCAGATCGTCGCCGTCGACAACACGTTCGCGACGCCGTATTGGCAGCAGCCGCTCGCGTTCGGAGCCGACGTCGTGATGCACTCGACGACGAAGTATTTCGGAGGCCACAGCGACGTCGTCGGCGGCATCGTGATCACGGACGACCCCGAACTCCACGCGCGCATCGCGTGGCATCAGAACGCCGTCGGTGCGGTGCCGGGCCCATGGGATGCGTATCTCACGATGCGCGGCGCGAAGACGCTCGCGTTACGCATGCGCGAACACGAGCGCAACGCGCGCGCCGTCGCCGCGTATCTCGAAGCGCACGACGACGTCGAGACGGTGTACTATCCCGGGCTCGCGTCGCACGAGCACCACGAGCTCGCGAAGAAGCAGATGCGCGGCTTCGGCGGCATCGTCTCGTTCCGGCTCGTCGGCGGCGCGGAACGCGCGCTCGCCTTCGCGCGGTCGACGAAGATCTTCAACCTCGCGACCTCGCTCGGCGGCGTCGAATCGCTCGTCTGCAGTCCGTGGACGATGACGCACGGCTCGATCCCGGCCGAGGAGAAGATCGCGCTCGGCGTCACGCGCGACTTGCTGCGGCTCTCGGTCGGTATCGAAGACGAAGCCGATCTCATCGGCGATCTCGAGGCCGGCTTCGCGCTCTCGCGCGAACAGAAAGCGATCTATGCGGTCGCCTAATCGCGCTGCGCCGCGGTCGAGTCGCGGGGCACCAAGAGTGCGAGCGAGCCGGGCCCGTTCGCGCTTTCGCGTTCGCTCGCAGTCGCGCTCGGTAATGCGAAGCCGAGCGCGTTCGCGACGTCGCTCGCGATGATGCCGACCTCGCGCGTTTTTGCGACGTAACGCGCGGAGAGGCCGTGCCAATACGCGCCAGCGCGCGCCGCGTCGACGGGCGCGAGGCCTTGCGAGAGCAGCGTCGCGACGACCCCCGTCAGCACGTCGCCCGTCCCCGCCGTCGCGAGCGCGTTCGTGCCGGTCGTGTTGACGTGCATCGCCCGGCCGTCGTAGACGAGCGTCGCGTTGCCTTTGAGCAGCGTCGTGATCCCGGTGCGTTCGACGAACCCGCGCAAGCGCTCGACGCGCGTTCCGGGCGCGATCGGGCCGCCGCCGTCGATGCGCGCGAATTCGCTTTCGTGCGGCGTCAGCACGCAGCGTTTCCCGCGCAAAATCTCGAGGTGATCGCGCAGGACCGTGAGTGCGCCCGCATCCGCAACGAACGGCAGGTCGAGCTCCGCGAGAAAGCCGCGCACGATCGCTGCGGTCGCGTCGTCCGTCTCGAGGCCGGGCCCGATCGCGACGGCGCTCGCGTGCGCCGTGAGCCCGCGCAGCGTCGCGAGCGCCGTTGCGGGATCGCGCGCGTCGTATGGCATCGCGACCTGTTCGATGAGATGCGCGCGCAGCGTCGTGAGCGCGCCCGAGCCGATCCCGACCGTCACGTAGCCCGCACCCGTTCGCGCCGCGCCGAGCGTGCAGAGCACGCCCGCGCCCGGAAAGCGTTCCGAGCCCGCGATGACGAGCGGTGCGCCCGAGCGGCGCTTGTCGGATTCGGCGTGCCGTCGCGGGAGAAGCGCGAGGAACGCGGCGTCATCGAGTGCGGCGTAGGCATCGCCCGCGCCCGCCGCGATTTCGTCCAAGATCCCGAGGTCGCCGACGAAGACCTCGCCCGCGCGTTCGCGCGCCGGCTCGAGCAGCAGGCCGAGTTTCGGAGCGCCGAGCGTGACCGTTGCGCGGGCGCGAATCGCATCGTCGTCCGCGGCACCCGTCGTCGCATCGATCCCGGTCGGTATGTCGATCGCGATGACGGGGGCGCCCGCCGCACGTAGCGCCCTTGAGACCGCACGCATCGGCTCCGGGAGGTCGACGCGCGCGCCCGTGCCGAGCATCGCGTCGAGCGCGAGATCCGCGCCTGCGAGCGCCCGGCGCGCGTCGTCCTGCGTAACGGGGAACGGCTGCGTGTGCACGCCGACATCGCGCGCGCGCCGCTCCGCATCGCGGCGCCCGGCGCTCTTCTGCGCCGCCGGCATCGCGTAGACGACGCGCTCGGCGTCGCTCGGATGGACCGCGAGTGCGGCGTACGCGTCGCCGCCGTTGTTGCCGGGCCCGGCGAAGGCGACGATGCGCCGCGCACCGGGGCGCACGATCTCCATCGCGCGCACGATCGCGTCACCCGCGGCGCGCATCAGGGCGACGTCGCCGACGCGTGCCACGGCGGCCGCATCCGCATCGCGCATCTGCTGCGCGGTTACGACGCGCATCGTGCGGCCTCGAGGATGACGACGGCGCTCGCCATCGTCGCGGTATGCGTGATCGTAAGGTGGATCGCCGTGATTCCGCGCGCTGCGGGCAGCCCCGCGGCGGTGCCGGAGAAGACGAGGATCGGCTTGCCGCTCCGCTCGTGCGAGACGCCGACCTCGCGCCATGGGATCGCGTGACCGAAGGCTTTGCGCGCCGATTCCTTCGCCGCGAAGAACCCCGCCAAACGCTCGGCCCAGTTGCGTTTGCGCAGCGCGTACGCCATCTCTTCGGGCGTATAGACCTTGCGCGCGAACCACGCGAGTTGCGGCTCGCCGAAGCGATACCGCTCGACCTCCGCGAGGTCCGTCCCCATCCCTACGATCATGCCGCAGTGTTCCCATTCGCGCGCGCGGCGCCACAGGTTCGCGGTCCGAGGACAACTAAGTACGCGTGCGTGGGGCAGATCAGCATCGTCCCGATCAACACGCATGACGCGGCGTTCTTAGAGCGCCTCGCGCTCTGTCTCGAAGAGCGATTCATCTTCACGTGTCTGGTCGAGCGCACCGTCCGCGTTCCGCCGACCGCGCTCAACAGCGTTCGCAAGCAGATGTTCTTCAACACGCTCGTCACGCGTATCGGCGAGGCGACCGCGCGCGATCACGTGCGCCTGGCGATCACGGAATACGATCTGTACAAGACGTCGCATCAGTTCATCTTCGGCGATGCCAACGAAGAGCACCGAATCGCCGTCGTCTCGTTGCATCGCTTGCGGAACGAATTTTACGGCGAGCACGCGGATCCGAATACGCTGTTCCAGCGATCGCTCAAGGAGGCCGTGCACAACCTCGGCCACGTGTTCGGCCTCAAGCATTGCCACAACGCGCGTTGCGCGATGCACTTCTCACATTCGATCTACGAAACCGATAACAAGCTCGCGCATTTCTGTGAGAGTTGCGAGAAACGCATCCGCGCGAATCGCTAAGCGATGCGACGCGCGCGAAGCGATTCCAAGAACGTTAGGACGATCGACGCGGCCGCGACCGCCGACGACGGATTCTGTCCGGTCACGAGCGTCGAATCGACGGTGACGTGCTCGCGGCGTGCCGGCTCGAGAACGACTTCCGCCCCCGCCGCTTCGAAGCGCCGAGCGAAGCTGCGTTCGCGTTCCGGGTCGCCCTCGGCGCCGTAGGAGACGGTTACGCGCCGGCCCTCGAGGTAGGCATCCCCATCCTCGGTACGGACGCCGAGCAGAGCCGCGGCACCGTTGCCGACGGTCGCGACGACGCTCCCGGCGCCCGCCGCCCCGGCGAGCAGCGCGCGCAAATCCGCATCGATTTCGAGCGCTCCGGGCCCTCCGGCGACGTGCGTGACGAAGATGGCGCCGAAATCGGCGAGGTCGACGTCGCGGAGGGCGAGCGTCTCGCGCATCGCGGCGCGCGCCTCACCGAGCCGCCCCGCGAGATGTTCCGGCACCGACGGCGGCGAGAGCGCGAGCCCGTCGCCCGTCGGCGTCGCGATGGCGACGCGCGCCTCCGCGCCGCGAAGCACCGCAAACGGGAGCGCGACGTCGTCGAAGGCGATCGGCGATTCGGCGAAGCGGCCGGTCCCCGAATCCGTGACGAGCAAGATCGAACGCAGCATCGGCAGGTATCTCCTTCCTGCAAGGCCTTCCCCGTGACCGAAACGTTACAAACGCTTACCCCCGGAGGACGCGTGCGTCGGCGAGCGAGATGTGACGCTCGCGGCCGCCCTCCACGACGACGAGCGCCCCGCCCCCCGCGATGCGAACCGCACGGGCGTCGAAAGCCGTCGCCTCGCCGTCGATCAGAATCCGGTACGCGGTCCCGGCGAGCCCGGCGCGCACCTCCCACGCCCGCGCGATGCCCTCGGGATCGTCGAGCTCGCCGATCCGGCGCGCATGCGCCGCGAGGATCGCATCGAGCACGTCGCGCCGCCGCGTCCCGGCCGCGACGTCACCGAGAAACGCCGGCGGCGGGTCGAGCGCCTCGAGCGCGGCATCCGCCTCCGGCCGCACGACGTTGACGCCCGTGCCGCACCCGATCCACGCGTGCTCGCCGTTCACCCGCGAAACGCAGAGGATCCCGCCGACCTTGCGCCCGCCGAGGAGCAGATCGTTCGGCCACTGCAGATCGACGCGCACCCCGGCCGCCGCTTCGATGCCGTCGGCCACGCCGAGCGCCGTCCAAAACGGCACCGCCCACATCGCATCCGGCCGAACGGCGGCGGGTAGAATCGCCGTGAACAGCAGCGAGCTCCCCGGCGGTGCGATCCACGCGCGCGCGCGCCGCCCGCGCCCCGCACGCTGGAAATCCGCTACGAGGACGGCCCCCGCGTGTTCCGCCTCGCCGAGCAGTGCCGCCGCATCGTCGTTCGTGCTCCCGGTGACGGTCGATTCGCGGATCTCAAACACGACCAGGCCCCATTCGGCGGCGGCGCGTACCTATCGCCGCGCTATGGCATTGGAACACACGCTCATTCTCTGTAAACCGGACGCCGTCAAACGCGGCCTCACCGGCGAGATCATCCTGCGCTTCGAACGGCGCGGCTTCAAAGTCGTTTCGTTGAAGATGCTCGACGTCAGCGAGTCGCTCGCGAAGCAGCACTACGCCGAACACGACGGCAAGCCGTTCTTCAAAGATCTCGTCGCCTTCATCACGAGCGGCCCCGTCGTCGCACTCGTGATCGAAGGCTCCGACGCGATCGAGGGCTGCCGCTCGACGATCGGCGCGACCAACCCGATCAAATCCGCGCCCGGTTCGATTCGCGGCGATCTCGCCGCGACGATCGACAGCAATCTCGTCCACGGCAGCGATTCCGCCGCGAGCGCGCATCGCGAGATCGAACTTTGGTTTGCGGATGAAGATCCGCGAATCCAGAAAGACCTTTAATAAGTCGGCCTGCGCGGTGGAGCGCGGAGATCGACATCTCTTCCGGACTTGAATCGTCCGAAAGAGACGTCGCTCCCCGCACTCCTCGCCGTACTGCGGGCTTCGCGCTCGACGTCGGTGCATGGAAAGAGCGTTCGGAGCGACGTTCGCTTCGGGCGATTCAAGCCCGAAGTGAATGTCGATCCGAACGCTCCGCCGACAGGCCCAGCATGACCACGCGGACCGACCGATCCAAACTCAGTTCGAGTCGTCGTCCTTCTGCGTCGCCGCCGAGGCGTTGCCGCCGCCCATGCGGCCCATGATGCCCTGGATGATGCCCGGCGCCATCGATGCGATCGCACCCGGATTGCGCTGCATGAATGCGGATGCGGCTTGTTTGAGGACGTCGGGATTCGCGCGGCCGTAGGCGATGAGATTGGAGATCGCGCCGCCGTCGCCCGCGGCCACGGCGTCTTGCGTGGTGCCGGCGTTATTCGCGGCGGTCGCCGCGTCGCCGTCGAAGCTTTGATTATTGGTAAAGCTGTGAAGGAGATGCTGACCGAACTGCTCGAGCGAGCTCGGGTCCATCGTGCTCACGCTTTTTTGCAGGTCGTTCGCGAGCTCGCCGGAGTCGCTCTCTTGCACGTGATCGGTCGCCGCTTGCGCCGTGTCGGAATCGCTCGCGCCGCCGAACACGCTGCCGGCCAGCTTGCCGATTTGGTCCATCCAAGACATGTTGAGTCCCCCTTCGTCCGGCGCGCGTTCCACGGGGGACTCGGGGGCCCATGCCTGAATTGCAACGCACGTGATCGAATCGTTGCGTGGGAACGGCCGGCCGCTCGTCGAGAGCGTTTTCGCACGCGAGGTACTCGATTCGCGCGGGAATCCGACGGTCGCCGTCTCCGTCGCGACGAGCTTCGGGGCCGTCGAAGAAGCGCTCGTTCCGTCGGGCGCGTCGACGGGCGCGCACGAAGCGGTCGAGCTGCGCGACGGCGATCGATCGCGGTACGGCGGGAAGGGCGTTCTCAAGGCCGTCGCGGCCGTCAACGAGCTGCTCGGGCCGGCGCTCGAGGGGTACGATGCGACGTCGCAGCGCGAGCTCGATGCGAAGCTGATCGAGCTCGACGGGACGCCGAATAAGCGGAACCTCGGTGCGAACGCGATCCTCGGCGTCTCGCTCGCGAACGCCCGCGCCGCGGCCGAAAGCATCGGCCTGCCGCTCTTTCGGTATTTGGGCGGCCCGAGTGCGAGCCTCTTGCCCGTACCGATGATGAACGTGATCAACGGCGGAAAGCATGCGGCGGGCGCGCTGCAATTTCAGGAGTGCATGATCGTGCCGCTCGGCGCTCCGACGTTCGCGGAGGCGGTTCGTTACGGCGCGGAGACGTTCCATGCGCTCGGCGCGATTCTGCACGAGCGCGAGCTTTCGACGCTCGTCGGGGATGAGGGCGGGTACGCGCCGGCGCTCGATACGCTCGACGACGCGCTCGCGCTGCTCGTCGCGGCGATCGAGCGGGCGGGGTATGCGCCGGGATCGCAGATCGCGATCGCGCTCGATAGCGCGGCGACCGAATTTTATTCCAACGGCGGATACAAGCCGACCTCGGGCGACGAGATTCTCACGAGCGTGCAGATGGTCGACTTCTACGAGGGGCTGTGCGCGCGCTTCCCGATCGTCTCGATCGAAGACGGGCTCGCCGAAGACGATTGGGAAGGCTGGCGACTGCTCACCGAGCGCATCGGCGCCCGCGTGCAACTCGTCGGCGACGATCTCTTCGTGACGAATACGGAACGGCTCGCGCGTGGGATCGCCGAGAAGAGTGCGAACGCGATCCTCATCAAAGTCAATCAGATCGGGACGTTGACCGAGACGCTCGATGCGATCGCGCTCGCACACAAGGCCGGATTTCGATGCGTCATCTCGCATCGCTCCGGTGAGACGGGCGATACGACGATCGCCGATCTCGCCGTCGCGAGCGGTGCGGGGCAGATTAAGACGGGTTCGCTCTCGCGCAGCGATCGCGTCGAGAAGTACAACCGTTTGATGGCGATCGAATTGCAGCTCGGGCCTGCGGCGCAGTACGCCGGAGCGGCGGTGTTCGAACGGTGAGCGGGGCGGACGCCGTCGCGACGGAGCGGATCCTCGCACGCAAACGAGCGCGAGCGCTGGATGCGTTCTCGCTTGCGACGCTCTTCGAAGCCGCCCGCACCGCGACGGGGTTCTTACCGATCGCGGTGCCGCGCGAACTCCTCGCCGAGATCGTGCGGATCGCGCAATTCGCGCCGACGAGCAATAATTCGCAGCCGATGCGACTCGTCTTCGTCGAGAGTGCGAAGGCGAAGGCGCGCCTGCGACCGGCGCTCTCGCCCGGCAACGTCGCGAAGATGCTCTCCGCGCCCGTCACGGCGATCGTCGCGGTCGATACGCGTTTTCACGAACATCTCGAGCGCCTCGCGGGCTCCGCGAAGCCGGTCGATACGCCGGAACGGATCGCGCAGATGCGCGGCGTCGGCACGACGAGCGCGACGTTGCAGGGCGCGTACGTGATGCTCGCCGCGCGCGCGCTCGGGCTCGACGTCGGACCGATGGGCGGCTTCGATCGCGCCGCGGTCGATGCCGAGTTTTTCGCGGAGGGTCGCTTCGCGTCGCTCTTTCTCGCGAACCTGGGGTACGCGGACGAATCCGTGCGCCGCGAACGTAAGCCGCGTTTGACGTTCGAGGAGATCGCGACGTTCGCGTGAGTGTCGCGCGGCTGCTTCCGGGCTAGGCGATCGCCTCGCTTTCACGCGAGCGGCGCACGGCGATCGTCGCGGCGATCGACACGCAATTCGCCGCGATCATGTAATAGGCGGGCACGAGCGGGTTTCCGGTCTTCGCGATGAGCCACGCCATCGCGAATTGCGCGGTACCGCCGAAAACCGCGACCGATAGCGCGTACGAAAGCGCGAGCCCCGTCCCGCGTTCGAAGCGTGGGAAGGCGGTCGCCATGAGCGCGTACATCGAGCCGATCGTGAGTCCGAAGAGCAGGTTGAGGAAGCCGTGCGTCACGACGAGCGTCGCGAGCGTCGCGCCGTGCGTGATGAGCACGAACCCCGGTACGAGCGCGATCACGTACACGATGCGCCAGCCGATCATCGCCCGCTTGAAGCCGAAGCGGTCGCCGCACCAGGCGCCGAGATAGGCGCCGATGCCGGAGAAGATCGCGCCCGCGATCGCGAGCAGCGAACCGATCGACGCGGCCGCGTGAAGGACCGTCTGCGCGTACGTCGCCATGAACGTGTTCGCGTACGTCGAGACCGTGCCGCCGCACACGAGGCCCACGCAGAGCGCGAGCGGCACCCACGCATCGCGTGGGACGAGCGCGCGCCGTTTCAACGCATCGGCTTCGTCGAGCGTCTCCGGCAGATGTCGACGCAGATACATGCCGACGGGCGCGATCGCGACCCCGGCTGCGAAGACGATCCGCCAGCCCCACGCATCGAACGCCGCCTGCGGGAGCCCGCGTTCGAGGGCGAAGGCGGCGAGGCCGACGCTTATCGTGGCGAAACTCTGCGTGATCGCCTGCCATGAGGTCGCGCGCGCGAAGCGGCCCGTCGGCGCCGTTTCGACGAGATAACTCGTCGCCGATCCGAACTCGCCGCCGATCCCGAAGCCCTGGACGAGCCGGGCGGCGACGACGATCAGCGGCGCGAGGATGCCGATCGTCGCGTAGGGCGGCGTCACGGCGAGCGCCGCGGAGCCGAGCGCCATGAGCACGAGCGAGAGCATCATCCCCGCGCGCCGTCCGGCGCGATCGGCGTACGCGCCGAGAACGAGGCCGCCGAGCGGCCGCGTCAAGAAGCCGATCCCGAACGTCGCGAGCGAGAGCAGCAGCGAGCCTTCGGGGTTCGCGGCGGGGAAAAACGCGCGCCCGATCGGCACCGCGAAGAGCGCGAAGGCCAGGAAGTCGGAGAACTCGAGGTAGTTTCCCACGAGGGCCGCGACGACGGCCGAGCGGCGCGTACGCGGCGCCGGGGCGGCGCCGAGGGAGACCGCTCCAAGCGACATGCGCCAAGGTTACGCGGTCCGGGCGACGCCCCTGCGGCCCCCGGACGAGTCGGCCGCGCACCGTTGTGGCAAGGGTGGCACGGCCCGGTGGTGAAGTCCGGCTGGCCCGGGCCTGTAGCTCAGCGGTAGAGCGGCCGGCTCATAACTGGTTGTGCGCTGGTTCGAATCCAGCCGGGCCCACTGTGGCGCTATAGTCTATCGGTTAGGACGCGGCCCTTTCAAGGCTGAGAGACGGGTTCGATTCCCGTTAGCGCTACCAAGTAATTCCATCGTTTCGCAGGCGTTGGATCG
>CAZZYZ010000027.1:0-6465 GCA_964658425.1 Vulcanimicrobiota bacterium
CGACGACGTTCGTCGGGATCGCAAGCGATTGGCTCTTCCTCCCGCGCGACGTTCGCGCCGCTGCCGAGCGCCTGACGGCCGCGGGCGCGCGCGGCACCTATCTCGAGCTCGCCTCCGATCACGGCCACGACGCGTTCCTCGCAGAACCCGAGCGCCTCGGCGCGCTGCTCGCGCCCGTCCTCGCGACCCTCTACGCGACCGCGTCGTCCTGACGCCGCTCGTCGAACGCGAAGCGCATCGTGACGGTATCGTCGACGTCGACCGCGGCACCGTTGAACGCGAGCGTGACGATCGCGACGTCGTCCTGCGCGCCGTCGGCGACGATGCGATCGTAGAGCTCGGCTGCGAAATCGCGTTCGGGCGAGTAGGCGTGCGACGCGATGACGTCCGCGAGTCGCTGCGTCCCCGCGACGTAATCGCGATTCGATTCGACGAGGCCGTCCGTATACATGACGAGCAGCGCCCCCGGGCGCAGGACCGTGCGCCGGACGTCGGGTTCGGTCCCGGCGCGCAGCCCGAGCGGCAGCCCCGGCGCGTAGAGCTCTTCGACCGCGCGACCCGGTTGACGCAGCATCGGACACGGATGCCCGGCCGAGGCCCACTCGAGCACGCCGCCGCGATCGAGCACCCCGACGAACGCGGTGACCATCTTCTCGGCGTCTTCCGCGCAGAGCGCGAGATCGGCGAACGCGAGCATCGCGCCCGGATGGGCGTCGACGTACGCGGCGTGGCGTAGGCTCTGGCGCACGTGACCCATCACGAGCGACGCGGCGAGGCCCTTGCCGGAGACGTCGCCGATCGTAATCACGAGGCGATCGTCGGTCGTTTCGAACACGTCGTACCAATCGCCGCCGATCTGCAAGTCGCGAATCGCCGGACGGTACGCGGCCCACAGGTCGACGCCCGGCACGGTCGGCAGAACGCGCGGGAGCGACGCCTGCTGCAGGGCGAGCGCGATCTCGTGTTCGCGATCGAGCCGGACGCGAAGCGACTCGCTCTGCGCCATCGAGGCACGCAATTGCGAGACGAGCGCGACCGAGCGCGTATATCGCACGCAGAGCGCGATGAGGAGCGATACGACGATCACGCTCGCCGTGAGGAACGTCTCGATCTTTCCGACGTACCACGCCGCGCTGTAGCGCGAGAGCGCGAACGAATTGAGCATCGCGTCGAGCCCGCTCACCACGGTCGCGATCGTAAACCACAGCCCGAGCGCGGTCGTCGACTCACGGCGGACGGCGAACGCGAGCGCGCACCCGAAGTTCGCGAACGCCACGAGCAGCGCGAGCCAGCCGAAACGCCCGTCGAACCGCCCGCCATGCAAGAGGACGGGCAGCGCCCGGTGGCCGACCGTCGCGCCGAGCGCGCAGCACGTCGCGAACGCCGCAACGCTCGCGAGCGCGATGATGACGTGCCGGGCGCGATGCCGCTCGTCGTCGGCTTCGCGCCGCTTCAGCAAGCCCGCGAACAGCAACGTCGGGAACGTGAGATGCCAGATGACCCAGAGCCAAATTGCGCTCTGTTCGTTACCGAGAAAACCCGTCGCCGCGATCACGTCCGGGAACGTCATCGTGTACGGCACGATGAGCAGCGCATCGATGAGATAGGCCGTCGCGGCGAAAAGCACGAGCCGCCGGCCGTCGATCCGATAGAGACCGAACAGCAGAATCGCCGAAAGCAGATCGGCCGTCCCCGTCGCACCCGAGAAGCTCGGGATGAACCATCGCGCGAGCCCGAACGACGCGCGATGGAACGGCAGCGTCACGAGCGATGCCAGCACGAGCAGCGTGACGATCACGGCAGAGAGACCGCGCTCGTAAGAGCCGGCCGGTTCTCCGGAGATCGTTGTCTGTTCCAAAGCGTGCCTCCCCGGGGCAGACTCGGGGCGAGCTACAAAAGGGCGGAGTTTTTTGGGGTTATCGGCTTCGACGCCGGGACACATTAACGCTAACGGCAGGTGCTACGGCGCTCTCGGACCTGCACCGCGTCGATCCGGACGGTTACATTCCCGCGGAGGGCGGCAGCGACCCGTATGCGCCGTCTTTCGTTATGGCGCGGACGTTCGCGAGCGACATCGGGAGATCGGTCTTGTAATCGGAACCGAACGAATAGCACGACATCTCGTACGGATCGACGCCCGCGGCCATCGTGGCACGATACCGAACGAGCCCGAACGGAAAACTCGGCGCGTGCCAGAGATCGATGCGCCGAATCCCGGTCGACGACGGACCCGCGACGACGCACGCGACGTGGGTCGCATCGACGGTGCGACTCGCGGCCGACATCCGCACCGTCTCACTCGAGACGATGCGCAGCGGGGCGTCGTCGTACGCGATCTTGTTGTCGAGGAGCTTCAACGTAACGTCGGACTTCTGTGCGGGTTTCGCGTCGGTCACGTCGCCGTAGCGAAAAACGAGATTCGCCGAGCGGCCGAGGTTCGAGACGAGCGGATAGCTCTGCACGAGCGAACCGAACTCGTGCCCCTGGAGATACGATTTGCGCAGCGTGTTGGGATTGCAATCTCCGCCGGGGCTACCGACCTGCAGTTCGACGTACGAGAGGTGCGCGCCGTCGGGGTCCGTCTCCGTGCCGAGCCCGATCTGCTTCTGGTACTTCGCGCCCTGGCCGAGGATGATGCGCGTCCACATCCGGGCCGTCGGCTTGGGAAGCGCGGCGAAGAGCTCCGACTGCGTCGTCATCCCGTGCGCGACCGCGAAATCGGTCGCGCGCGCGACGCCCGGCAAAGCTACGAACGCGGCGGACGCGGCGATGAAATCGACTCTCTTCACGAAGTTCTCCGGCGGACGGGGCGACGAGGGGAGTGCTCTTCGACGAATCGCAGCGCGTTCCGCGTGCGCTGCGACTCGTTTTCGAGATTCGGCTACGTGAGTACGTTCGAACGCGAAGTTAGAAGATGCGGACCGCCGCTTCGGCCGGGGCATCGAGCAGCGATTTGAGTTCGGGATCGAGCTTGACGAGGGTCAGCGAGGCACCCGCCATGTCGAGCGACGTACAATATTCGCCGACGTAGTTTTTGACGACCGTGATGCCGCGTTTCGCGAGTTCCTCGTGCGCGTGACCGTACATGATGTAGAGCTCGCTGATCGGCGTCCCGCCGAGCCCGTTGATCATCAGCGCGACCTCGTCGCCCTTGGAGAACGGGAGATCCTCGACGACCGCGTTCAAGAGCTCGTCGACGATCGCATCAGCGCTCTTGACCTTCTCGCGTCGGCGCCCCGGCTCGCCGTGGATCCCGATCCCGACTTCCATCTCGTCCTCACCGATGTCGAAGAGCGGGCTGCCCTTCGCGGGCGGGGTGCACGACGTCAGCGCGATACCCATCGTCCGCGTCACCGCGTTCACGCGCTTCGCGAGCGTAACGAGCTCTTCGAGCTCCGCGCCTTTTTCGGCCGCCGCACCGACCGCTTTGATGATGAAAAAATTACCGGCGACGCCTCGCCGCCCGATCGTGTACGACGAATCTTTGACCGCGACGTCGTCATCGATGACGACCGTCTCGACCTTGATCCCCTCGGCTTCGGCGAGTTCGCGACCCATGTCGAACGCGAGCCGATCGCCCGTGTAATTGTTGACGAGCAAGAGGACGCCCTTGGGCGACGCGAGCAGCTTCGTCGTCTCGTACACGTAATCGGCCGGCGGCGCCGCGAAGACGTTCCCCGGGCACGATGCGTCGAGCATCCCCTTGCCGACGATCATGACGTGCGCCGGCTCGTGACCCGAACCCGAGCCCTGGACGATCGAGACGCGATCGTTCGAAGGCGAATCGGCGCGCATGATGAGATTGTATTCCGGGACGTATTTGAGCGTGTCCGGATTCGCGAGCGCGATCCCCTTGAGCATCTCCGGAACGAACTGCTGCGGGTCGTTGACGAATTTCTTCATTGCTACACTCCTGAACGATTACGATAGGCGTTAGAGAGATCTTCGAGCATCACCGCGATCGCGACGGCGCCCGCATCGACGGAGCCGACGCTGCGCTCCCCCGAATACGACGCGCGCCCGCGCTTCGCGATCATCGTCTTGGTGTCGTCCGCGCTCGCGCGCGCGATCTCGGCGACGCGCGCCGTCGCCTCGGCAGCGGAGTCGCCCGCGTGGGCCGTCGCATCCCCCGCGAGCGCGTTGGCCGCGGGGATCAGCGCGTCGAGCAGCGTCTTGTCGCCGACGTCGGATTGACCGCGCTGCTTGATGCCCTCGGCTGCGGCCGTCAGCATCGCGGCGGCGTCGGCACGCGAGAGCGATTCCTTCTCGCCCGCGACCGTGGCCGCGCGCAGGAAGCCCGTGCCCCAGAGCGGGCCCGACGTGCCGCCGACCTTATTCATCACGACCATCGCGATTTTCTTGAGGAACGCGCCGCCGCTCGAACGATCGTACGTCTCGAGATCCGCCGCGATCGCCTCGAATCCGCGTGCGAGCGAGTATCCGAAATCGCCGTCCCCGACGACGGCATCGAGATCGCCGAAATATTTTTCACGTTCGATCGCGGTCGCGCACATCGATCGGACGACGAAGTCGATCTGTGTGACGGCCGCACTCGCAGTCGTATCTTGCACGGGTTGCCCTTTCTAAATCGAAAGCGGAGCGGTGGGTAGCGGGGTGGCGAGCAGCGCGACGACGTCATCGACGGAGATGAACCGGCCGATATCGTGACCGCTCGCATTCGCGTGCACGACGATCGGCGGCGCGTCGGGCTCGCCGAGCGACGAGACGACCATCGCGGCACCGCGCATATCTTCGTCCTGCGTGAATGCGCTGAGCGTGACGATCGTGCGCAGCTTCGCGGCGACCGCGGCATTGAGTCCGATGTGGGAATCTTCGATGACGACCGCATGCTCGGCGTCGATGCCGAGTTGGGCGAGCGCGTGCTCGTAGATGTCGGGCGCCGGTTTCTTGCGCGCGACGACGTCGCCCGTATAGATCGAGAATTCGCGAGCGAACGCCGGGCCGACGACGGTATCGAGGACCGCGCGCACGGATTCGAGCGTCGACGTCGATGCGACGGCGAGTTTCCATCCGCGATCGAAGACGCCGCGCGCGAGCCGCGCGATGCCCTGACGCGGCGCGACCTTCCCGGCGGAGACGATCTCGGTGAAGAGCTCCGTCTTGCGTTTATGGAGGCGCAGGATGAGCTGTTTCGTGCTCTCCGGATCGTCCGGAAGCCCCGCTTCGCGCATGAACTCCGGCGTGAAGACGCTCGCGAGCCGTTCCTTCCCGCCGCCGATCGCGAGTTTGCGGCCGTATTCCGGGCGCGACCATTGCAACGGCAAACCGAATTCGGTGAACGCCGCATTGAACGCCGGCAGATGTCCGTCGCGCTCGGTATCGCCGAGAACGCCGTCGCAGTCGAAGAGCAGCGCGTTCATGCGGCTTTCCCGTCGCTATGAAATCCGCGGATGTGCTCGATCGCGAGCTGCTTGCACGCTTCGCGAACGTACGTGAAGAGCGACGGCGGATCGAAATTTTTCGGATTGTCCCGTAAAAATTCGCGATTCGCTTCGAGATAGCGGACCTTGAGCGCCGTCGAGATATTCACTTTCGCGCAGCCGCGCGAGATCAGATCGTCGAACTGCGCCGCCGAGAGCCCGGTGCCGCCGTGCAGGCACATCGGGATCGGCTCGGCGCGCACGAGATCGCTGACGCGCTGAGCGTCGAGTTTCGGCGCGCTCTTGTAGGTGCCGTGCTTGTTGCCGATCGCGGGCGCGAAGCAATCGATCTTCGTCGCGCGGATGAAGGCGAGTGCGACCTCGAGCGGCTGCGCGACGCTCGCGTCGTCGGAACCCAGGCCGTCTTCGACGCCCTCGATCCCCTCGATCTCGCCTTCGACCGACGCGCCCGCGGCGTGCGCCTCGGCGACGACTTCGATCGTCTGACGTTGATTCTCTTCGACGGAGAGCTCGTGCGCATCGAAGAGCACGGAATTCCATCCGACCTTGAGGCATTCGCTGATCACGCCGCGATCGGGGCAGTGATCGAGATGCAGCGCGACCGGGATCGGCAGATCGCGAGCCATCTCGGTGAACATCGCGTGCAGCACGCGCGCGCCGTACGACTTGACCGTCTTGACCGACGTCTGCACGATGAGCGGCGCGCGCAATTCGACCGCGGCCGCGAGGACCGCTTCGAGCGTGAGATCGTTGAGGATATTGATCGCGGCGACGCCGTAGCGTTCGTCGAACGCACGGTCCACGATCTGCTTCATGGGCACGACTGCCATTACGTGGGGCTCCTTACGGGCGATGGTCGGGGAGGCGGGGTAGCGGTGGCCGCGCTCGCCGCGACCGCACGGTTTTCGACCGTACCCGGACGGACGCCGACCGCACTGAGCAACGCGCGCGCCGTCGAGAGATCGGTGACGAGGGTCGAGAACCATCCGCCGCGCGCGGCGGCGAGAATCGCGGGGACCCGATCCTCGCCGGCGACGATCGCGATTCGTTCGCGCGCGGTCGT
>CAZZYZ010000027.1:6475-22889 GCA_964658425.1 Vulcanimicrobiota bacterium
CGGCGCTGATCATCCGCTGCGCGGGAGACGGGTGGACGAGCGCGCCCGACGCATCGATGAACCACTGACAGACGTCGCCGACGGCGGCGCGATCTCGCAAGCCGGAGAATTCGCGATCGGAGAGCGTTCCGAGTTCGTGGATCGTCGAGCTGCCGAGGCCGCCGATGCACATCAGCGTGACGGTCGCGCGCTCGGCGAGGGCGAGCGTCGCGCGGATACCGGGCTCGTTCATCAGGAGCGAGCGAACGCGACCGTTCTCGACGAACGCGGGCGCGTTGAGGACGTGCGGTGCCGCGCCGACTTTCGCGGCGAGCATCGGGACGAGGCGATCGGCGTCGATCTCGGGCCGCACGACGCTCGTCCCGCCGATGAGCGCCACGCAGCGAATCCCACGCGGGCCGGCAACGAGCGGTTCGAACGCCTCGACGGTTTTCGCGAGGGTCCGGCCCCACGCGAGCCCGAGGATATCGTTATCGCGGAGAATCGCTGCCAGATGCGATGCCGCGAGGCGCGCCGTTTCGTCGATGCCCGACGAGGCGACGAGGCAACGCTCGACGCCGAGCGCGTGTGCGAGCGCGTTCTCGAGCGGAACGGGTCGGCGCGACGGCGGCTCAACGTGGATCGTCACGACCTTCAGGGCGCGAGCTCGCTTCAAGAGCCGCGAGACCCACGGACGCGAGATTCCGAGGTACGACGCGACGTCGTCCTGCGTGAAGTCTCCGTTGTAATACAGATCGGCGGCGACGCGGCAGCGTTCCCGCTCCGCTTCATCGCCCGCATAGAGCACCACGGCAAAGATATTTCCGGCACGCCTTCCGGACGCCTTCGACCGTCACGCACGTATGTGCTCGTCGGTGAGAGCTATGCGATGCGAACGGCAGACGTCTTCTATGAGCGTACGAACGAATGTGCGGTCGTGAAAGAAGATTCCGCCGATTGCTTGCCGATAATGCGTCATGTCGTCGCGATCGAACGCTCGTTTCGATCCGGATGCGTCGCATCCGCCGCGAGCGACGACTGCGCGGCTCGGAGTGAATCATGGGTCTTCTGACGGCAATCGGGATCAGCGTCGGCGCCCTCGTCGGTGTCTGGGTCTTCATCTCGCTCGGCATCCCGTCGCTCGATCTCATCACGTGGGCCGGCGTCATCGCGTGGGCGATCTTCTACGCGACGGGCGGCGGCATGGTCGGCCTTCGCAAAACGGTCGGCTCGATCGTGACCGGCAATCTCTACGCGGCGATCGCGCTCTTCGCGTTCGCGCACATCGGCGGCGGAACGCTCGGCATCTCGATCGCCTTCGCCGTCGTCACGTTTTTCATGTGCGTGCAAGCTCGCTTCGAACCGCTCTCGTTCATCCCCGGAACGTTTCTCGGAGCCGGCACGTGGGTCGGTGCGGCCGTCGCGAGCAAAACGGGCGACGGCGGCGCGTTCACGAGTGCTTCGGAGATCATGATCACGATCTCCATGCTCGCCGGGGCCGTCTTCGGACTGGTATCGGAGATCGGGTACAAGAAGTTGCTCGAAGCGATGCCGGGCCACGCGGTCGCCCCGCCCGCATCGGACGTCCCTCAGCTATAATCGACGCACGTTCTTCGTATCGGAGGCCTCATTGTACCGACTCTCGCTCCTCGCCGCGGCGCTCGCGGCGAGCACGCTCCTCGCCGGCGGCAACGCTTGGGCCGCACCCGCGGGTGGGAAAGCGCAGATCTCGTTCTCGGCCTCGCAAGTCGGCGCCGGGCGGCTGACTTACTACGCGAAATGCGCGATGTGCCACGGGGCGAATCTCGAAGGCATCTCGGGTCCGGCTCTCAAGGGCAAAGACGGCAACCTTACATCGCAGACCGTGAGCGGCGTCTACAAGTACACGATCGTTCAGATGCCGGTCGGGAATGCGGGCGGTCTGACGTCCAAAGAGTACGTCGATCTTCTCGCGTTTCTCTTGCAGTCCAACGGCCGTAAAGCGGGCTCCGCAGCGCTGACCACCGCGACGCTGCTCAAGGACAACTCGAAAATCGGCGCGGCGAACACGAAGCCCACCTAACGGATCGGCGTCAGGGTGCGCGTTCGGCGACCGGAGCGCGCAGCCGCATCGCTTGATCGAAGCGAAGCGGCGTCGCGCTCGGCGAATATCCGTTTTGCGCGAGCAGATACGCCATGATTTCGACGTATTGATCGTGGGTGAGGCGCGTCGTTCCGCCGCCCGGCGTGTCGCGCACGATGAAATCGAAGAACGTGCCGAGGGTCATCCCGGTGTCTTTTCCGAGCGACGTGAAGGCCGGACCCTTGAGCGGCGCCTGCGGGCCGCCGAGATCGACGCCGTGGCAATTCGAGCAGTATGCCATGTATGCATGCGCTCCGAGACCGACTTGTGCCCCGGTGAAAGAAACCTCGGGCTGGGGACGCGCCGTCGCTTCCGAACCGAAGCACAGCGAGAGCGCGAGCGCACTTCCCGCGGCCACCGTCGTCCAAAGATAGAGCGAACGTCTCGACATCGACCGACCCCTCGCTTGAGAACTGCTACGTACCACGTAGATCGCAAAATTCGTACGTTCGCGAGCAGTATACTACGAAATCTCGGCATCGCGAATCCTAGACGCGTCTCCGTGGACGGTGGCACGCACGTCCGTAACGGAGGCGCATTCGCCCCACTGAAGGAACCTAAATCACCGTACGATCCGCACGAGCGGTAATTTTTTTCTATAGGAGCCGGATGATGAAGTTTACGCGTTGGGCGTCTGCCACAGCGGCGGTCGTCTTGACCGTCACGGCAGGCGCCGCTTACGAGTTTCACGCCGCGAAGGCGACGCACGCCGCCGTCGAGTGGCAGCCCGTCACGGACGAGCGCCTCATGGGCGCCGCCAAAGAAGACGGTTGGCTCATGTATCTGCGAAGCTACAAGGCGGACGGCCACGCGCCGTTCACGCAGATCAACACGGGCAACGTCGATCAGCTCAAGGTCGCGTTCACGCACAGCGTCTCGATCCCCAACGGCTTCGAGGCGCCGCCGATCGTGAACGGCCGCACGATGATCGTGACGACGCCGCTCGATCACGTGTACGCGCTCGACGCGACCAACGGCTCGAAGCTGTGGGAGTACGATTACAAGGTCGATCCCAAGCAGCTTCGCACCGTCTGCTGCGACGTCGTCAACCGCGGCGTCGCGCTTTACGGCGATAACGTCTACATGGCGACGCTCGATAATCACGTGATCGCGCTCGACGGAAAAACCGGCGCCGTTAAGTGGAATCACGAGATCTATCCGAAGCCCGGCGTCGGCTTCTTCATGACCACCGCACCGCTCGTCATCAAGGGCATGGTCATCGCGGGCGACGGCGGCGGCGAGTACGGCGGCCGCGGATTCGTCTTCGCGCTCGATTCGAAGACGGGCGCCGAAAAATGGCGTACCTACACGGTTCCGTCGCCGGCGCAGCCGGGCGGCAAGACGTGGCCGGCCGGTCTCTACAAACACGGCGGCGGCAACGCGTGGATGCCGGGTTCGTACGATCCCGAGACCGATACGCTGCTCTACGGCGTCGGCAATCCGGGCCCGTGGCTCTCGAGCCAGCGCCCCGGGAAGAATCTTTACACGGACTCGATCATCGGCCTCAATCCGTCGACCGGCAAGCTCAAGTGGTACTTCCAAGAGACGCCGAACGATCCGTGGGATTACGACGCGGTCAACACGCCGACGCAAGCCGACGTAACGATCGGCGGCACCCCGCGTAAGATCTTCTATCAGGCCGGACGCAACGGCATCTTCTACGTGGTCGATCGCACGAACGGCAAGCTGATCAGCGCGACCCCGTTCACGAAGGCGACGTCGATCACGGGTTACGATAAGGCGAAGGAAACGTCGATCGTCAACGAGGCCAACGTGCCGAAGATCGGCCACCAGGTGTTCACGTGCCCCGCGTTCTTCGGCGGCGATAATTGGTGGTCGTATTCGTACGATCCGCAGACGGGCTACGCATACGTTCCGACGATGCGCACCTGCATGACGATCGAAGGCCTCAAGCCTGCCGACTTCGTCGCCGGTCTCGGATATCTCAACGAGAAGTTCGAAGTTCAGAAAGTTCCGGGCTCCTACGGCTGGGGCGCGCTGCAAGCGATCGACGTCGCGACCGGCAAACAGGTCTGGACGAAGGAAACGAAGATGCCGTGGAACGACGGCACGCTCACGACCGACGGCGGCCTCGTCTTCAGCGGCACTCCGGACCAGAAGTTCTACGCCCTCGACGCAAAGACGGGCAAGGTTCTCTGGACGCAGCACACGAGTTCGGGCGTGATCGGTCAGCCGATGACGTACATGGTCGACGGCGTGCAATACGTCGCCGTGCAATCCGGCTGGGGGGGCGTCTCGCCGCTCTGGGGCGGACCGAAGATGGCTCCGATCTTCAAGAACATCCCGCTCGGCGGCAACCTCTACGTCTTCAAGCTTCCGAGCTCGACGAAGAGCTAAAAGGCAAAGCCCGGCCGCGTCGCGGTCGGGCTTTTTCTTACGCATCGAGCGGAACGCTTTGCGGGCGGCGCGGGTTCGTGTTCGCATGGGTCAAACGCAATCTTCTGCGACCGATACGTATCTCGAGAACAACGCGGCGTATTCGAAAACGTTCCACGGTCCACTCCCGCTGCCGCCCTCGAAGCACACGGCCGTCGTCGCGTGTATGGACGCGCGTCTCAACGTCTACGAGATCCTCGGTCTGCACGACGGCGAATCGCACGTCATCCGCAATGCCGGCGGCGTCGTTACCGACGACGCGATCCGCTCGCTCGTCATCTCGCAGCGACTCCTCGGCACGACCGAGATCGTCCTCATCCATCACACGGATTGCGGCATGTTGACGTTCACCGACGACGCGCTCCGCGAAGCGATCGCAGCCGAAGTCGGCTTCAAACCGCCCTACGCATTCCACGCGTTCGGAGATCTCGAGACCGACGTTCGCGCAGGGATCGCACGCATCAGAGCCGATTCGCACCTCGTCCATCGCGACGGCGTTCGCGGCTTCATCTTCGACGTCGCGACCGGGCTCTTACACGAAGTAACCTAACCGTGAGATCGAGAGAACCTTATTTCGCGTGAGCGATGTGTCGGCGCGACGCGAGGACGACGCGCGCATGGCTACCGCCGTCCGTGCGCGGAACGACACTGAGATCGCGCGCGAGCATGCTCGCGATAAAGAGTCCGCGCCCGGACTCGCTCATGTGATCCTTCGGAAGCCGTGCGAAGAACGTGAACCCGGGGCCGCGATCGAGCACGTGCAGCACCGGAGCGTCGCCCGTGAGATCGAGCGCAGCCTCGACGCGGCTATCCGTATGCCGCACGATGTTGCCGAGGAGTTCGCCGAAAATGAGTTCGGCATCGGCCGCCTCGTCGATCGAGGCACCGTATTGCTCGAGGAGCGTGCCGATTTGTCGACGCGTCCGCATCGCGGTCTCCGCGTCGCTTGCGAGAAACGACCACCGTCGAGGTGAGGCCGCGCGATCCGAATCGCCGATACGCACGGCGAGAATCGCAACGTCGTCGCTCGCCGTCGCGAGCATCTTCTTGCGAATCGCTCCGGCCGGATCGTTGCTCTCGTAAATCTCCGGATTCTCGAGCGCCTCGCGAAGTCGGCGTTCTCCCTCGATCGGATCGCGCGTCGCTTCGGTAAGCCCGTCCGTATAAAAAATGATCAGCGATCCGGCCCCGAGCACGACGGTCGCGTTGCCGTCGTGCTCGGCGTGATTATCGCGTAACCCGAGCGGCAACTGAACCGCGCTCAACTCGTCGATCGTGCCGTCCGGTCGTCGAACGAGCGGTGACGGATGCCCCGCCGACGCAAAATCCATGCTCAGCGTCAGCGGATCGAGCACGCCGACGAACGCGGTGACGATACGATCGGGCTGCTCGGAGCGCAGCGCGTGATCGGCGGCGTCGAGAATCGTCGTCGGATCGGGATAGACGTGCGCGGCGCCGCGGATCGCCTGCCGCACGCCCGCCATCGTCACGGCGGCGGGGAGACCGCTGCCGATCACGTCGCCGACCGAGAGGACGACCCGGCCGTCCGGCAGCCGGAACGCATCGAACCAATCGCCGCCGACGAGCGCCTCGGCGCCGGCCGGTTCGTAGACGGCGCTGAGCGCGAGCCCGGGGATGGTCGGCAAGTCTTGCGGTAACGCGGCTTCCTGGAACGCGCGCGACGCTCGATGTTCGCGATCGAGTTCGCCCCGCAAGCGCTCGGCGGCGACCCGTCCGTCGTGAACGTCGGTCGCGCTGCCCGCCCAGCGTGCGATCGTACCGTCTTCGGCACGCATCGGATTCGCGCGCGCCACGAACCAGCGGTAGCGATCGTCGCCCGTCCCGTCCGGCTTGATCCGAATTTCGCACTCGTACGCTTCGCCCGCACGGAA
Organism: Vulcanimicrobiota bacterium; assembly: GCA_964658425.1. GTDB lineage: Bacteria > Vulcanimicrobiota > Vulcanimicrobiia > Vulcanimicrobiales > Vulcanimicrobiaceae > CAZZYZ01. The sequence continues at coordinate 12,866 of CAZZYZ010000027.1, forward strand.
CGCATCCGCCATCGCAGCGAGTAGCCGATCGTGATCTTCCTCCGGCATGACCCGCCTCCAGCCTTCGGGCGTCGTCGCGATCTCGGGCGGCAGCCGTGAATACTCGTACCAGCGCGAATTCGCCCACTCGATCGTACCGTCGGCGGAGTGCGCGTAGATGACCGTGTCGACGGTGTCGGCCATCAAGCGAAAATTTCGCTCGCGCGTGACGTTCTTCGTCGTCTCCATCACCGTATTGAGAACGCCGCACTCGTCGCCCGGCCCGTCACCTTCGATGAGGCTGTACGAGAACGTAAAATACCGGTCTTGCACGACGCCGCCGCGATAGAGTTTGAAGAGCATGTCTTCGGCCGAATAGCTCTCGCCCGTCTCGCGAACGGTAGCGAAGATCGGACCGACCATATCCCACACTTCGTGCCAGCACTCCGCAGCCGGCTGACCGAGCGCCGCCGGATGCTTGTCACCGATGAGCGTCAGGTACGCCTCGTTGTAGAGTTGGATGTATTCGGGGCCCCACCAGAAAACGATCGGGAACCCCGATGCTTGCGCGAGCGAAAGCGTGTGACGCAGAACCGCGGGCCATTGCGCTCGCGGCCCGAGCGGCGTCGCCGCCCAGTCCTTTGCATCGATGAGCTCCCGAACCGAAGGCGTTCGGACGCTACGACTTGCCACTACCACCACTTCGACTATCGGTAGCGATGCTCTCCGTTTTGAGCACGTTATCCGGTGGCCGCCGTTGCAAACTCCGAGAAATGGGCGATGACGGGATCGAACCGCCGACCGTCACCGTGTAAAGGTGCCGCTCTCCCGCTGAGCTAATCGCCCGAGCCGCCGGTACGGCGGTCGTTTCGGGATTCGCGGCGGTCGGCACACTGCCTTCGAACGCATGCTCGCCGTAGCGCACTTGATCCGAGAGGCCGAACGGGCGAAACAATGGTTGTGAACGCATTCGCCCGACTCGTGGCTTGTTTATCCGCACTCGCGTTCGCTCTCGCGAGCGAGTGTGCGGGTGCCACGACTCCGCTCGGTGCCGTGCCGATGCGGACGCGCGATGTACCGGGCTGGCTGACGCCGCGCAGCGGTACGATCGCACGCGTCGATATCGCGCCGTGGCTCGACTCGGACGAACCCGAAGCCGCACTGACCGCAAGCCCCACGTCGCTGCGCCGAGACTTTTCCGCCGACGCGAGCCGGCCGAGCGATATCGTCTACCGGCCGGTCGGCGTGCGCGTGCGGATCGATCGCATCTTCGCCGGAAAGATCGCCCGCGTGCGCGGCGACGACGGATCGTGGATCGCCTACGCGCCGCTCGCGCGGCTGATCCCCGAGATCCCCGCGGGCACCCGGCTGCGGACCGCCGGCGGCTTCGGAGGGTTCGCCGACTTCTATCCGACGCTGCAGACCGCTCAGGGATCGGCCGAGCAGCTCGCCACGGGGACGCCGCTCGTCGCACTCGGCATCGATGCGGCGCCGTACGACTCCGGGACCTCGGATCTGGTGCGCGTGCGCGTTCGCATCGCCGGCGGCGCCCGCCAAGGAACGATCGGCTGGCTGCCGGTCGGCTACACCGGCCTGCCGCTCGACGCGGCCCCGAAAACGGCGGCCGTCGCGGAACAGGCCTGCCGGTGCCGGCTCGCGGCTTTCGACGACGCCCCCTGAGCGCGGAGCGTTCCCGCGACGAGGGACGGCCGCGGGATGTGGCGCACCCCACGAAGCATGAACACGCTCGTCACCTGCCGTTGCACGCACGACATCGTCTCGCACGAGAACGGCGGTTGCTCGGAACCCGGCTGCGACTGCCGGGCGACCCGCTACAGCGTCCTCGACGAAGCGATCGACCGCGTGCGCTCGGACCGCCGCTGAGCCGCTGAGCGGCGGCGCCACCCGGCGTTCCTCGGCGGTGAGCGCGCAAGCACACCCGTAGCGGCATCCGAAGGGGACGTTCGGAGCGGCTCGCGAGGGCCGCGACCGGTGTGCCGAGGCCCGGGCGCGGTAGCGCCCTAACGAACGTGATCGCTCGGCCGAGATCACTCGGCAAGAGCATCGCGATCGCGATGACGTTCGAAAGACGATGCCTCCCGATATCGCGGCTCACTCGCGTCATTCGCGGCCGCCCAGCGACGCGAGCAGCGTCGCGAAAGTACCTCGAAAGAGCGCCGGGCACGTGGGAGCGCCTGCGAGAGCAGCGCGCCGTTTCTTGGCGCGAATTCGTCACGGGAGCGGGCGCAGGCGGGCGATCGGGCGGCCCAGCATGCGTAGCGTGGCCTGCGTTATCGGGACAGTCGCGATCGTCGGTATTCGGAGCGCGAGGCCGACTACTCGATGACCGGTCCCGAGGTAATCGACGACCGCGAGACACGGCTGCAGGGCTTGCAGTTTCGCCTTCGATTTGACGGAGCCGTGGTGTATGGCGTCACGCAGCAATTGCCGCGCTTCGCTCGTTTCATCGACCGAGATCGTGAAAGGCGGCAGTGCTGTTGCGTTTACCAAGCTCGTCGAGCACCAAGGGTACGGTGGTGGTTACAACGCAGGCAAGAGATGCAAGTCGATCGCGTCAGGAGCGCGCGGTGCCGCAGAAGAGAAACATCGTAAGACCTCGACAGACCTCGACGAACATTTGCCACCTATCGCACCTCTACAGCGAAAGGGCAGCCCGTGATCGAAAAGATAATCTACAGCATCGTATTTCACGCGAAGCCGGAACGAGCGGAAGAACTCGGCGTACGGCTCAACGCACTCGCAACGGCAGTGAGGGAGCAGCCGGGATTTATACTGTTCAACGTGCATTACGTCGATGGGGATCCAACGACGTGGTTCGTTTACGAAATGTGGCGCTCGAGCGAAGATTTTGAACGGCATCGCAAGACACCCGATTCCAGTAAGTTGAACGCTGATCTACGGGATATCTTAACCGGGCCGCCTGACGCGTTGCAATTGAAAATCACTTCGCACCAGGAGTAAGATCGACTTCGTTCGGTCTCGCCGTCCGACCAATTATCTACCAGCTCGGCAATACAAGGGTTGGTTTGCTCGCGCACTTTGCGGCTGCCAACTACTCTATGGGCGGCCGAGCCACCGCGAAGTCGATCAGGGCATGTCTCAGGCAAATAGTTCGATCATTAGCCGATCATCGCTATCTCCTGAGCGGCGAGTCAATCGCCGAGCGTAATTCGCGCGCCGGCATCCTCTATGCCCGCTATGTCCGCCGATCGGCGCGACTTTTCGCCATCGCTACGAAGGGCGGGTACGGCCGCTCGCGAGTGCATGCCGGGCTGCCTAACGTGCAGGCGCACCGTTCCGTCGAGCCCGGCGACCGTACCACGTCATCGGCAAACGTGTATTCTCCCGATGTGGAGGCTCTGCGTGCGATGCTACGCGGGCGCGCTCTCGACGGATAGTCGCGAGCGCACCAGGAACGCCGTCGCGAGGTCCCGGATGACGCACGATGGCCGCACCGATCATCCTTCCGCCGTTCACCGAAGCGACCGCGCGCGCGAAGGTGGCGGCCGCGCAAGACGCATGGAATTCCTGCGATCCCGAGCGCGTCGCGCTCGCCTACACCGAAGACTCGCAGTGGCGAAATCGTACGGAGTTCTTTATCGGACGCGACGCGATCAAAGCGTTCCTACGCCGCAAATGGGACCGCGAACGCGAGTATCGATTGATGAAAGAGCTTTGGTGCTTTCATGACGCGCGCATCTCCGTGCGTTTCGAATACGAATATCTCGACGCATCGACGCAGAAACGCATGCGCGCGCACGGGAACGAGCACTGGGAGTTCGACGAACGCGGACTCATGCGGCGCCGTGATATGAGCGCGAACGATTACGAGATCGCCGAAGGCGACCGCCGCTACCGTTGACGCGGTACGCGTTATGCCTCGACGACGCGCATCTGTTCCTGATTCATGCGGCCACCGTGAATTTCGAAGTCGGCGAGTGCGCGGTCGATGTCCGTCAAATCTTGCGGCGTCAGCTGCAATCCCTCGGCAGCGACATTCTCGTGAAGGTGTCTTACTTTTCCGGTGCCGGGGATCGGAACGATGAACGGCTTCTGCGCCAAGAGCCAGGCGAGTGAGAGCTGAGCGGCCGTCGCGTGTTTCTGCTCGGCAAGCTGTGAGATACGGTCCACGAATGGCTGATTCGCGGCAAGGCTAGCGGGGGTGAATCGATCGAAGCCGGAGCGCAGATCGAATTTTGCATCGAACGCCGTCTTCGATTGCACGCCCTGCGTCAGAACGCCCATGCCCATCGGACCCCACGGAACGAATCCGATGCCGAGTTCTTCACATGTTGCAAGCACCCCATTCGCTTCCGGATCCCGGTTCATCAGGGAGTATTCCGACTGCACCGCAGCCACGGGTTGAACGGCATGCGCTCTGCGAATCGTCGTCGGGTTCGCTTCCGAAAGGCCGAAGTGCACTACCTTGCCGGCCGCTATGAGCTCCTTGACCGCGCCCGCAACGTCCTCGATCGGTACGTTTGGATCGACGCGGTGCTGATAGAAGAGGTCGATGTAGTCGGTCCGGAGGCGCGTGAGGCAACCGTCGACCATCAGCTTGATATGCTCGGGTCTACTATCGAGACCGCCTTCTCCGGTGAGATCGAAGCCGAATTTCGTCGCGATCTTTACCTCGCTGCGGATCGGCTCGAGTGCCCCACCAACGATGGTCTCGCTCGTGTATGGGCCATACACTTCGGCAGTATCGAAAAACGTCACGCCTCGCTCGTGAGCCTCACGAATGACCGCGATCGCGTCGTCGATCGGGGCCGCGGGGCCGTAATTCGACGCCAAACTCATGCAGCCGAATCCGAGCTCCGAGACTTCGAGCGATCCGAGTTTTCTTGTCTTCAAGGCGTGCCTCGCTTTCCGAGTATGAGCCTACCGAAATTGCCTCGAGCGAAGGTAGCCCGATCGTCCGCGATTCTTGCCTATTCGGCCGACGAGGTCGGGGTCGTTTCGTTTGATATCTTCGCTTTCGTCGCATCGTATGTAATCGCGTAAGAGAGGGAATGATGGCGCGCACACCCACCCACGACGATTCGCCGAAACTTTCCGACGCGCTCGCTGCGCTCGCAGCTCGCATCGACGATGCGCTAGGCGAGTCCGGTGAACGGATCGCGGTGGTTCCGGGGCTCACCCTCTACCGGAATACCGCCGCGACCACTCCGGAACCATGCATGTACGAGCCGAGCCTGCTCGTCGTTCCACAAGGAACGAAACGCGTGAGCCTAGGGAACGAAAGCTACGTGTTCGGTCGAGATACGTTTTTTCTCACGTCGCTCGAACTGCCCATCGTCAGTCAGGTTCTCGGCGCGAGCGTCGATGCACCCTATCTCGCGCTCTTCCTTACGCTCGACATGCAGATCGTTCGCGACGTCCTGAACATGCAAGAGATCCGGATTGCCGCTCCCGGCTCTCCGAAGCGAGGCATGGCCATCGGTGAAGCTTCGGTCGAACTCATTGCAACCTGCTCTCGGATGATCGATCTTCTCGATGCTCCCGACGACGTATCATTCGTGGGAACGCTGCTCCGACGAGAGATCGTTTACCGGCTCCTGCAAGGAACGCTGGGCGAGCGTTTGCGTTCGATCGCGACGCTCGGCAACCAAAGTTCCAGAACGGCGAAAGCCGTCGGCTGGTTACGTGAAAACTTCGAAAAACCGCTCGACGTCGATCGGCTCGCGGCGATCGCGGGGATGAGCCGGTCCACGATGCACTATCATTTCCGCGAGCTTACCGCCATGAGTCCGCTTCAATTCCAGAAACAGCTTCGACTTCAGGCCGCACGTCGAAAGATGATCGCCGAGGAGATCGACGCAGCGAGCGCCGCTTTCGAAGTCGGGTACGAGAGTCCGAGCCAATTCAATCGGGAATACAAACGGTTTTTCGGAAAGCCGCCGATGCGCGACGTCCGGGACATCCGCGCGAATGACATGTCTACGTAGCGCGGAGTTGCACATTCGCGAGCGGATATCGAAGCGCACGCAACCAACACGAAAAACTTGCCGAACGCGGACTCATGCGGCGCCGCGATACGAGCGCGAACGATTGCGAGATCGCCGAAGGCGACCGGCGCTTCCGTTGGCGGAGACGGCGAATGCGGCGCACGAGCCGATCGTCGCGAACGCGAGCCAAACCGGAAGCTTGAGTTCCAAGAGCGTCTCGCGCGAGCGCCCGTCCGCAGCGGAGAGCGCCGCGAGATACGCGTGCAAGCCGACGCTCGCGAAATCGTTCGGCGCTTGTGCCTCGTGAAATGTGACGTGCGGAGACATCGCCGCAGGCGCCGTACCCAGGTCATTCCAAGGAACGAACAACAGCGCAAGAGCACACGCGACGGCGACGCGCGTTTGCGAGAAGCGACCGGCCAAAAGAAGCGCCCCCGGTACCGCGAGGCCGTATTGCGTAGCATGCAGATATGGGCCTAACGGCAATGCGAGCGTCACCGGGACGAGAACGAGGAACGCATCGTCACCCGTCTCCCGTGCGAGACGCCGTGCGACGATTACCGAGGCTGCGAGCGCCGCAAGCCAGAGCGCGTTCGCAAAAGCGAGCGTACTCGACGCGGAATGTACCGTTGTAAAGAGAGCCGCAGCGACGGTCTGTTGGCCCGCGAGCCAGCCGAGTTCCGCAGCGGCGTGTTCGGGAAGCACGTCGCGAACGTACTCGTTGATTTCGTACGCGCCACCGAGCGCGACCGAAAGGACGACCAGAACGTTCACGAGCGTGAAGAGCGGCAGCCGGAACGTCCGCCGCGTCGCGAGCGTGGCGAGAGCCGCAGCGATGAGATGCGGTTCGAGCGTGGTGAGCGCGAGAGCGAACGACGCGCGCCACGGAGCGCGTCGACGAGCGAACGATGCCGCGCAGCACAGGGCGGCCACGACGAGCGGGACCGGTTGCCCCTGCATGACGGACGGCAACCAGACGCCGAGCAAGATCGCCGCCGCGGTGGCCGCGAGCGGCAACCCCGTGAGCGAGCGCAATCGAACGGCGGCGATGACCGACGCGGCAGCGTTCAAGAGCGCGAAAAGAATCGTCGCACGTTCGTACGGCAGCGCCGCAAACGGAAGATACGCGGCGAATGCGTACGGCGGGAGCGGCGCCGGAACGACGAGGCCGGGTATCATGGCGAGCCCGACGCCGGCGAGCGACGCGTGCTCGCACGAGCGAAGCGGCTCGACGCGATAGGGGTCCGCATGGTCCGCGACAGCGACCGCCGCGCAGCGAAAGACGCCGAAGTCGACGGGATTGGTTAAGAAATTTACGGTTCCGAACGGTACTCTTACGAACGAGCACAGCACGAGGCATAGCGAAACGAACGCGAGTCCGACGAGCGTCGGCCGATGGATCCGCAAGACCGGCATCTCTCTCACATCGGCAGATCGCGTTCGCCTCGTGAACGCGATTAGAGGTCGGCGATGACGATTGTCAGCTTCGTGACGGCGCGGACCCAGCGCGCGTGGCTGCCGTCGCACGGTGCGACGATCTGCACAGGACCCTCCCGTCCGGGCAGCGGCGCCCCGTCCGCCTCGCTCGCCGCGAGGGGAGCGCAGCGGGAGCCCGCCGCATCGAGCTCGCCGAGCGACAAGATCGCGGCATAACCGTCGGCGGCCGAGACGAGCACGTAAGCGCGTGCGGCCTTGCCGCGAATCGCATCGCCGATCGGGATCGACGGCGGCACCGAGGCCGATGCTCCCGTCGGCGCAGGCGAAGGCGTTGCGGCGATCGCCGCTGCGAAGGCGGCGAGTACCGGGAAAATCGTCAACTCTCGCGATTCGCGCTCACGCCCCGGTTCTCTCGCCGCTGCAAGCGATCGGTGAGCGGCTCGGAAGTTCCGACCGCATTCCCGTCACTTTGCGGATAGGAACGTTTCCATCGGGCAACATAGTCGACGAGATGGACGATTTCGACCGCATGACTTCGAGCGAGCCCCGGCACGACGCTCGAGCGACGTATCGCGGCGTGCGCGCTTGATGTCGGCACGAGGGTTGACGACCGCGCGAGCAACGCGTTTCAAGATTCGAAAGCTCACACCGGCTCTCGGTGCGGTCGTCGAATCGTTCGATCTCGCGAGCGATCACGACGGCGAAACGATCGCCGCGATCCGGCGCGCACTCGACGAGCATTTGGTGCTCTTCTTCGAAGATCAAACGCTCTCTCCGGAGGCCCAGCGCGCGTTCGCCGCTCGCTTCGGCGAGCTCTACGTGCATCCGCTCTATCCCGGCGCCGACGGCCTGCCCGAGATCATGGTGATCGAATACGACGACAATCGGAAGGGCCGGAACAACGTTTGGCACAGCGACGTGACGTACATCGAGACGCCGCCGCAAGCGTCGCTCCTGTACGCCGAGGTGCTGCCCGAGATCGGCGGCGATACGCTCTGGGCGAACACGTATCTCGCGTACGAAGCGCTCTCCGAACCGCTCAAAGAACTCGCCGGCCGCCTTCGAGCCGTGCACGATTTCGCGAAAGCGTTCGGCCCCGATCGGTTCGCGCAGTACGGCATAACCGACCGCGCGGCGAGTATCTACAAAGATAATCCCCCGGTCGTGCATCCGGTCGTTCGCACGAATCCGCAAACGGGCCGTAAGGCGCTCTACGTCAATCGTAACTTCACGTCGCACATCGCCGACGTGAGCGAACTCGAGAGCCGCGCGCTCCTCGATTTCTTTCTCGAGCATCTCAATCAGCCGGAGTTCCAAGTGCGCTGGCAATGGAAGCCGAACGCCGTCGCCTTTTGGGATAATCGTTGGACGCAGCACTACGCGCTCTCCGATTACTTTCCGCACCATCGCCGAATGCGCCGCGCGACCATCCTCGGCGACCGCCCGGTCTGAGGTGCCTTCGGTAGGTCGGCGCTCTGCGCGCGAATCGAGCTGAAGCGTTAGGAGTGACGCGATGGTCGCTCCTGCCCCAACCCGACGCGTCGGCTATGCGTTCTGGCGGCGAAGAAATCGGACGCGGCGCCGCGCGGATCGCACGCCAGCTCGCGCGCCCGGCCGCGCGTCACGTAATATCCGGCGATGACGCTCGCGGAACCGTTCGAACGGTTCGCCGGAGTCGCGTCATATCGCGCGATCGCGGCCGAGGCATCGCGGATCGCCGAACGCGCATCGCCGAGATGCAGATACGCGAGCGCGCGTCGACCGAGCGTATCCTCATCGTGCGGCTCGAAGCTCAGGGCGCGCGAATAATCTGCGAGCGCGTCGCGAAGGCGTCCGAGTGCCGCGCTCGCGTCTCCGCGCTGCGTCAGCAAGAGCGAAGCATGAAACGGTGAGAGATCGGCGCTACCGAGCGCGACCGTGCAATCGCGCAGCATCGTACGCGCCGGCGTCGACGCCGTCATGCATGCGGTCCACGCTCGCGAGGTCGTCGCGACGTCAACGTCGGTATTCCGCGCGGCGGACGTACGCGTCGCGCTCGAAGCGACGAACAGCGCGCTGACGAGTGGCCACGCCCTCATTGCGCGAGCGCCGAACCACAAAAATTCCAAGCCTGCTCCGTGTAGAATACGATCGAATACCAATGCGGTTCCATCCGTTCGACGCGTTGGACGGCGCACGCAAGCCCCGAAGGTTTGCCGGGCAAATGCGAGTGCGATGCCACGAGCAGACGTTCGTGCGGATCGAAGACCAGATAGACGTCCGTATCCATGCCGAGAGCTCCCCAGCCATCCCAGACTTCATAGCGCAACTGGGAGCGGCGTTCGGCGGGCCTCGCGAGCACCTCGGCTTTGAACCGGCTCGCGTGTGCGACCCACTTACCCGCTCGTGCAGCCCAATCCAGTCGCCGAAAAAGCCGCATGCGACGACACTACCTGAAGCGGGACGAACGCGCAAAGCCCGACGAGCGCGACGAAGCCGATAGGAACGCAGCCGCGCCGCGCTCGCATCACATCATTCCATCGCCTTCAAAGGGACGAAATCAAACGTCGCATGCGAATCGACCACCCTCACGCAAGATCGTTGCCGATCCAACGCCTGCGAAACGATGGAATTACTTGGTAGCGCTAACGGGAATCGAA
>CAZZYZ010000028.1:0-22476 GCA_964658425.1 Vulcanimicrobiota bacterium
CCGAGGCGGGTTGGCGGGGAAATGAAGCTTCCGCTCCGATCCGCCGCGGGCATACTCGCGCTCGGCCTCATCCTCGCGACCCCGTTCGCCGGATCGGCCGCGAGCGTCGCGCCGACGCACGTTCTCGCCGTACTGCCGCTCTCGCCCGTCGACATCGGCGTTCCGTATGCGACGCTTCCAAGTAAGAGCGAACTCGACACCATGTCGCAGAAGCTCCGCGAACCGTTCGTGAAAACGGAGAGTGCGACGCTCGTCCCGCAGGCGAAAGTCCAACGCGCGCTCACTGGGGCCGGCTACGATCAGTATTCGACGCTGCGCGCCTGCGTGACGCCGGAGTGCGCGCAGAAGATCGGCAAACTCGTCGGCGCGGATCGCGTCGTGATGGGCGGCGTCACCCGTGAGATGGCCGTCGTCTGGTCGACCGACGTTTCGGTCATCGACGTCAAGACGGGCAGGCTCGTTACCGAATTACGCGCCGGCTATAAGGGCGATGAGCAGGCGATGGTTCGCGGCGAGACGATCGCCGCGACCTGCATCGTACGCGTCCTTGACAAGAAAGCGCCCTGTAAGGACGATCCGGGCTACTGACCGGGGTTGGCCTAAACCGCCATCGCGGGCGCGGGGATGTCGGCCGCGCGGACGTAATCGGCGCCGAGCTGCGTGAAGAGTTCGCGTTCGGGGATCGGCGTCGGTAACGTGAGCGGGAGCCCCACGAGCATGCGCTCGGCGAGATCCATCCACGGCGCGCCGAGTCCGCCGAGCGGATCCATCTCGAAGACGGTCTGCGCGGTCAGGCGCGATTTTCGCACTCCGTCGTGTTCGGGGATGCAGACGAGGCACGTCGAGCCGATACGCTCGGCGAAGGGTCCGACGAGTTCGGCGTTCGAGGCGCGATTCGCGACGATCCCAGCGAGCATGCCGCCACCGGTTTTCTGTTTGATGCCGATCGCCGTCGCGATCCGGTTCGCCGCGAAGATCGAATCGAAGTCGTTGGTCGCGACGATGATCACTTGCTGCGAATGTTGGAGCGGAGCGGAGAAACCGCCGCACACGACGTCGCCGAGCACGTCGAAGACCATGACGTCGTAATCTTTGTAAACGCCGAATTTCTCGAGCAGCTTTACGGTCTCGCCGACGACGTAGCCGCCGCAACCGGCGCCCGCGGGCGGGCCGCCCGCTTCGACGCAATCGACGCCGAATTTGCCCTTGAAGATGATCTCGTCGCGTTCGATCTCTTCGGTCTTGAATTTGTAACTGGAGAGCACTTCGACGACGGTCGGAATCAGGTTCCCCGTCAACGTGAACGTCGAGTCGTGTTTGGGATCGCAGCCGACCTGGATCGTTTTCTTCCCGAGCCGACCGAACGCGGCGGAGAGATTCGAGGAGAACGTGCTCTTCCCGATTCCGCCCTTGCCGTAAACTGCGATCTTGAGCATGTGAACCTCGCGTACCGTGCTTTCGGCAGTGTACGCGCCCGAGGAAGCGCGGGACCGTGACCCGACTCACGGGCACTTTTCCTGGGATTCTCTCAAGATGCGTTCGAGGGAGCCGATGGTACGGTGGCGAGCATTTGGCTCGCCACGCCCGCCGAGGAACGCTTTGACCTGGGTTGCCATCCGTTCGTCGAGACCATGCTAGCCGAGCTCGGAGAGACGCGCGTCATTCTGTGGCGTGCGACGCTCGTCTCCGTGAGCGGAGCGATCGCCACGGCCCTGCTCGCGATGTTCCTCGCGCACGCCGGGGCGGCTCCGGTGTGGATCGCGCTCGTGCCGCTCGCCGTCCTCGTCGCGGGCGTGGCGGCCAGCTATCTCTGGATCGTGCCGTACGTCGCGGCCGTCACCGCATCGATGCGCGACGCGCGGATCGGTGCGGATCGGTTCGCCGCGGCGGCCCTCGGCAGTTTCGATGCGTTCTTTCTGCTCGATGCCGTCCGCGACGGGTCCGGCGAGATCGTCGACTTCCGGTTCGTCTTCATCAACGCGGAAGCCGAACGAATCGTGATGCTGCCGGCGGCCGCGGTCGTCGGCGAGTTACTGTGCGAGAAGATGCCGATCAACGTCACGACCGGCCTCTACGATCTCTACAAGCGGGTCGTCGAGACGGGCGAGCCCTTCGACGGCGAGTTCGCGTTCGACGAAGATACGATCGCCGCGTCGTGGATCCACATCCACGCGGTGAAGCTCAAGGACGGGATCTCGATCGTGTCGCGCGATACGACGGAGCAGCGGCGAAGCGATCGGCTCTTGCGCGAGGCGGATCGCCTGCGCGGCGCGATCCTCGATAGCGCGGCCTGCATCATCATCTCGATGGACCAGTCCGGCGCGATCATCTCGCTCAATCGCGCGGGAGAACGGCTCCTCGCCTATCGCGAGGACGACGTGCTCGGCACGAGCGGCTCGCGCTTCGTCGATCCGAGCGAACTCGTCGCACGCGCGCAACCGGCTACCGGAGAGCAGAACGATGCGTTCCTGGCCCCGGCCCGCGAAGGCCGGACCGACGAACAGCAATGGACCTTCGTGCGCAGCGACGGCGGGACGTTCCCCGTGAACGTTTCGATCTCGCCGCTCGAAAGCGTCGATGGGGCGCTGCAGGGTTATCTCGCGATCGCCTACGATATCACCGAGAGTAAGCTCGCGAACGACCGCATCCGCTTCCTCGCGATGCACGACGCGCTCACCGCGCTTCCGAACCGGCGGCTGTTCGAAGAATACGTGACGACGGCGCTGCCGCGCCTCGAGAGCGAAGGCCTCGGCGCGACGATCCTCGTCGCCGATCTCGACAACTTCAAGGATGTCAACGATTCGCTCGGCCACGACGCGGGCGACCGCCTGCTCCGCGAGGTCGCCGACCGGCTACGACGGGCGCTGCGCGCGACCGATATCGTGGCGCGCTTCGGCGGAGACGAATTCGTGATCTTTCTGCCCAACGCCCTGGAGCCCGAGCGCCTCGCGGCGCTCGCCGAAAAACTCGTCGCCGCCGTCGCGGTGCCGTTCGTCCTCGAAGAGCACGACCTGCGGCCGACGATGTCGATCGGCGCCAGCGCCTTCCCGGCCGACGGGTCGGATCTCACGACGCTCTTGCGCAACGCCGATAGTGCGATGTACCGCGCGAAAGCGAACGGGCGCAATGCCTTCGAGCCCTTCGATCGCGACCGCGACGGGGCGGTCGCGAAGCGGCTGCCGCTCGAAAAGGCGATGCGCCGGGCGCTCGAAGCCGACGGCTTCGTGCTGATGTTCCAGCCGCAGATCGACATTCGCTCCGGCCGAATGATCGGCGCCGAGGCCCTTCTGCGGATGATCGGCGAGGACGGCACGCTCGTCTCGCCGCTCGAGTTCATCCCGCTCGCCGAGGAGACGGGGCTCATCGTGCAGATCGGCGAGTGGGTGCTACGCGACGTCTGCCGGCGTGCGAACAGTTTCCGGACCGATGTCGGGCAACCGATGCGCCTCGCGGTCAACGTCTCGCCGCGTCAATTCCGCGAGCGTAATTTCGTCGATCGCGTCGAAGCGATCTTGCGCGAAACGGATTTCGATCCGGCGTTCCTCGAACTCGAGATCACCGAAGGCGTGCTGATGGGCAACGAAGATTTTGTGCTCTCGAGCCTCAAACGGCTGCGTGCCCTCGGCATCCGAATCGCGATCGACGATTTCGGGACCGGATATTCCAGCCTCAGTTATCTCAAGCGCTTCCCGATCGACTCGATCAAGATCGATCGGTCGTTCGTCGGCGATCTGCCGGGCGACGCCGACGACGCAGCGCTGACGACGGCGATCATCGCCCTCGCGCACAGCCTCAAGATCCCCGTCGTCGCCGAGGGCGTCGAGACCGCTGCGCAACTGCAGTTCCTGAGCGATCGGAATTGCGATCAGGCGCAGGGCTACCACCTCGGTCGGCCGATCTCGGCCGAGGCCTTGCAGGCCAGGAACGCGCTCCAACCGGCTTCGTAACGCCGGGCGGCGAACGTGCCCACGGGCGTGGTAATAACGATTTCGCGTGAATACGGAGCAGCCGGGCTGGCGGTCGCGACCGGCGTCGCGCGGCGCCTCGATTTCGAGCTCGTCACGGACGGCTCCGGCGCCGACCTCGCGCGCAGCTTCGGCACCTCGGCCGACGTCGTCGCGGCGCGCACGGGTCGGGAGGCGTCGCTCGGCGAGCGAATGCTCGCCGAACTGGGTTTCGGGACGCCCGAACTCGTCTCGCCCGCCGCCGCACGGGTCCCCGAAGATTTCGACGAGTCGCTGCGCCGCGCGTTCGAACGGACGATTCGCGAGCGGGCCGCGACCGGGCGAGCCGTCTTCCTCGGCCGCAACGCCGGCGCCGTGCTCGGCCCGAAGCCGGACGTCGTGCGAGTCTTTCTCTGGGCGCCCGTGCCCTGGCGCGCGGCCCGGCTCGTCGAAGCGTTCGGTCTCTCCGGCGAGACGGCGCACGCGGATATCGAACGGACGGACGCCGCGCGGCGCAAATTCGCGAAGGACCGATTCGACGTGCGCTGGGGCGACCGGCGCGACTACGATCTCACGCTCGACGTCTCGCGAGCGGGGATCTCGGGCGCGGCCGATCTGGTGGCGCTCGCGGCGACGCTACGGGAGCCCTCGTGAAGCTCGACGATCCCGACGTCCTCGCGCTCGAGGCGCGCGCTCCGCGCCGCGCCTCCGGGCTGCTCGCGCCGTTTCGCTATCGCGATTTCCGGCTGCTGTGGTCGGGGCTGCTCGTCGCGAACCTCGGCACGTGGATGCAGCTCACGGCGCTCGGTTATCTCGTCGTGCAACTCGCGGGCGGGGCGCGCGCCGCATCGCTCGACGTCGGGCTCCTCGGCGCCTCGGCGGCGACGCCCGTCGTGCTGCTCTCGCCCCTCGCGGGCGTCGTCGCCGATCGCTTCCCGCGGCGCCGCGTGCTCTTCGTGACCAACGCCCTCGAGATCGGCCTCGCGCTCGCGCTCGCGATCCTCACGAGCACGCATCACATCGCGCTGTGGGAGATCTACCTCTTCGCGGCCGGACGCGCCGCCGGGCAGTCGTTCGATGCGCCGGCACGCCAGAGCTGGGTGCCGTTGCTCGTGCCGCGCGAGAATCTCGGGAACGCGATCGGGCTGAATTCGATCGCGTTCAACGCACCGAGCGTCCTCGGACCGCCGATCGCCGGGTTCCTGATCCTCTCGGTCGGCATCGCCGCGTCGTTCTACATCAACGCCGTCCTGACGCTCGCGGTGACGGTCGCGCTGCTCTTCATGAAGCCGGCTCCGCCGAGTTCGACCGTCCGCGAAGGGGTCGTCGCCTCGATGCTCGCGGGCTTCACGTTCCTCGCGCGCCATCCGGTGTTGCGGTCGGTGCTGCTGCTGCTCGTCGCCGTCTGCATCTTCGTGCGGCCGTATTCGCAGCTGATGCCGGCCTACGCCGCGCACGTCGTTCACGTCGATGCGCGGGGGCTCGGATTCTTGCTCGCCGCGAGCGGGTTCGGGGCGATCGTCGGTTCGTTCGTCACGGCGCTCGTCGGCGAACGCCGCCGCGGCCGGATCTGGTTCGCGAGCGCGGTGCTGATGGCGGTCGGGACGATCGCGCTCGGAGCGGTCCGCTCGTACCCGGCCGCACTCGTCATCCTCGCCTTCGTCGGGCTCGCCGTGCTCTCGTTCGCGGGGAGTTCGAACGTGCTCTTGCAATCGCTCGCCCCGGAGGATATGCGTGGCCGCGCGATCTCCGCGTTCTCGATGATCATCCTCGGCGGGATCCCGATCGGCTCCCTCGTCCTCGGCTCGTTCGCCACGATCGTCGGTCTGCCGACGAGTCTGATCGCGGGCGGCGCGATCGCCCTCGCGCTCGCGCTCGTGCTCTGGACGAAGAACGCACGGCTCCGCGCAGTGTGACCCGCCCCGGATGACGCCCAGCCGGCCTCATGGGCGGGCTCGCTGCATTACGATCGAATGAGAGTCGACCCGGTGTTCCTGGAAGCGCGCGCAAACGGCGAAATTCGCACGGTATTCGGCCGATAGACCGATAAATCGAGAAAGCGACGGAACGAGTGATGCGGCGCATCGTCGTCGCTCGGCTTTCCTACCGTCCAAAGCGACGAGGCCATCTCTCCGCGCCCCCCGCATGGCGTCCGGAGCCGTCCACAGCAAAATCTCAGCCGTCTCTAGCATCCTACGTATCGGTGTCCACGATGCCGTGCGTTTTCGAGGGAGTTTCCGTGCTTCGTTCTCTGCGAATGTCAGCGGCCGCGTTGCTGGTCGCCGCACTCTGCGCGTCCTGCGGCGGCGGCGGTTCCACGCCGCGTACCGGCAACAACGGCTCGCCGATCCCCGTCGTAACGCCTTCGGCGACGGCGAGCGGCACGTTCGATCAAGCCGCGTTCACGTGTCCGACGTCCGACACCGCGTCGGCCGCGGTCGCGCGGAGCAGTTCGCTTTCAAGTGAGGGCCGGACGCGATTCGCGCCGCGCCGTGCGACCTCGGCCGAGGCGCTCGCTGCGCACGCGACGACGAGCCAGATCATGGTGACGTACCGTAGTGCATCGACGACGCGGAGCACGATGGCCGCGCGCGAGCAGGGACTCGGTGCGACCGTAAATCGGACGCTCGCCTTCTCGCACATCGGACTCGAAACGCACTTCCTCACCGTCCCGACGGCGAGCGCCTCGAACGTCATGGCGTCGTTACGTTCACAATCGGGCGTCGTTAGCGTCGCGACAAGCGGCGGCAAGCGCTTTCCGCTCGCCGTAGACGGGCCGTACTACACGAACGACCCGTACTTTCAAGGCTTTACGACGACGAACGTTCCGTCGAGTGGTGCGACGGCGCCGCCCGCGACCTATCACGTCCGGCCCTTCGTCGAGAACTCAGGCGTTGCCGGTCAGTGGGAGGCGCACGTGACGCGTCGCGACTATGCATTCGAATACGGCGTGGCAACGAACGGTAGCGGTAAGGTCAACGCGAACGCGTTGGGCTCGAGCGGCGTTCGCATCGCCGTAATCGATACGGGTGCCGATACGACGCATCCGGAACTTGCGAACAAGATCACCTATCAGCGTTGTTTCATTACGAACCCATCGGGCGTGCAGTCGACGTCAAACTTTACGACCGACGAAGACGGCCATGGAACCGACGTCGCCGGCATCGCCGCGGCTCAAGCGGGGAACGGTCTCGGCTTCGCCGGTGCCGGTGGAAATAGCGTCATCGCCGACTATCGCGTCCAGCCGACGCCCGACGACAATTGCACGAGCGAGACGACGACGGACGATCAGTGCGGCGCCTCGACGGCCGATATCGCATCGGCGATCACGGATGCGGTCAATCAGGGCGTGAACGTCATCAGCATGAGCCTCGGCTCAAAGGGGGGGACGGGTGCCGGCGATTCATGTACGAGCGGCGTCGACCCGGATACGGCTGAAGGAAACGCCGTTGCGAACGCGATCGCCGCGAACATCGTCGTCGTCGCCGCATCTGGAAATTCCGGGCTCGGTGGCGTGAGCGCGCCCGCGTGCGATTCGGGTGTCATCGCGGTCGGTGCCAGCGCGCTTTCCGACGGGATGACGAACGGATCGAACAACAGCTCCGGTACGGCGGCGTCGCCTGCGGAATACGTCGCCTCATACTCCAATTATGGCGCGACCGGCGCCGCACCGCTGAGCTCGGGCGCTTGGGGCATTGTCGCTCCGGGCGGCGATCCGACCTCGACCGCATCTTCAAACGGTACCAACATGAGCCAGGATGACGATCAACTCCACTGGATTTTCAATATTTGGACGTCGACGCCGTTCATGGCAAATACGACCGACATGAGCTTCGAAGGCGAGTGTCTCACCGATTACCCCGCATCCAATACGTCTGGGACGATCGACTGTCGCACGCTGATCGCCGGTACGTCGATGTCGACGCCGCAGGTCGCCGGGGCGGCGGCGCTGATCATCGCGGTCAATCCTACCTATCAGTCGCCCACGTTGATGAAGCAGTTGCTTTGCTCGACGGCGCACGATATCGGTGACGCCCACGAGGGCTGTGGCCGACTCGACGTATACAGCGCGATGGCATCGGCGCTCGGTGATAACCCGCCGCCTGCCTCACAGATTTAGTCCCCGGAGAAGAGGGCGTGCGTTGCACGCCACCGCGCGCCCTTTCTCGTGCGACGGGTTCGAGCGGGATATCCCGGGTGGTCGGTCTTTCGATCGGTACGGATGCCGCGATTGAGCCTGGCGTGCTCGGGAACGTTACACGAATGAATACCGAGCAGCACAACGACGAAGACAAATCCGTCGCCGACGCCGTCGATGACAAGGCGAAGGCGTTGCAGCAGAACTTCGGGATCCCGGCCGAGACGGCCGCCGTCGCGGCCGACGATCAGCTTTCGAAATTGCGCCGGAAACCCGCTTCGAACGACGTCGACACGCAACGCGGCGAAGCCGCGCGCGCGGAAGAGGAAGCGGAAAAATGACGCTGCCATCGTCGAGAACGACGTTGGCCGAGCGACAAATGTAAAAAAAGCGCGAAGGTCGAAGCCTTCGCGCTTTTATTTCAATCGCTCAATCGCTCAGTCACCGGAAGCTGCGCTCAATTGGCGCTTGTAGGTTGCGAGTTCGACGTCGCCGTCGAGTTCGTTGAGCTTCGCCTTGAGTGCGTTTTCGAGATCCGCGTCCTCCCACATGCCGCGGCGGCGCGTATCGAGTAGCGTCTCGCCGAGCTCGCGCGTCTTGTGCGGATTCGCATCGGAGATACGCTGCCAATCTTCGAGCGTCACCTCGACGGTACGCTTCCAGAGTTCGGGCGTGATCGTGTTGCCGAGCGCGGCTTCGGTCGAGCGCATCGCTTTGAAGATGTCGCCGAACTCCATCACGCCGGAATACCCGTGCTCGAGCATGCGATCGCGCCATGGCTTCGAGTGAAAGCGCGTCAGCACTCCGTTGACGATGACGTTGCGGAAGTTGCGGACGGTCGGCTCGCGCTTCGTGAGATCGCTGACGACGATCATCGTATCTTCGTCGCCCATCGCACGTTTGGCCGCGCCGAACGCCGACGTGAACGATGCGAACATGTCTTCCTTGACGGGGCCGCCGCTCGCCATCTGGATGAGCGGCTGCTGGATCACTTCGACGCGCTCGACGAGATATTTGTGCGCCGCTTGCGCCGGCCGGATGCGGACCGTCGTGAACTCCGGGATGTATGCGTTCGAATTATCGCTCATCCACGCGGCGCCGATATCGCGAAAGTCGTCGAACTTGCCGGTATCGAGCATCGCCCCGACCTGGCCCATGAACGCGTCCTCGCCCATCCCGAAGCAGCGCGCGCGCGCGAGCTGCGGATCGATGCCTTGTGCGATTAATTCGTCCGAATGTTTCTTGACGTAATTCCATTCGTGCGGTTCGTCGGCGGTCGCCGCCAGGAGCGCCGCTTCGTGGATGAGGCGGATCGCGCCGGGGAACGTGTTCTTGAAAACGGTCGACGTGTTTGCGAGGATGTCGATCCGCGGTCGGCCGAGCTCGTCGAGCGAGATCAGCTCCGCACGTTCCGCTCGGTTGAAGCGATCCTTCGCGACGCGCGCACCCATCAGGTCGAGCGCCTGCGCGATCCCGACGCCCTCGCTCTCGAGCACCTCGGAGCCCCAGAGCACGACGCCGACGGCCGCGGGGAAATGGCCGCGCTCGGCCTTCGCCGCGTCGAGGATCTGCACGACGGTCCGCTTGCCCTTGCGCTGCGCGGCTTCGCGCGGCAGCATCCGCACGTCGGTCGAGGCCATGTTGCGACCCGTCGGGAGGACGGTCCATTCGCCGACGACTTCGCCGCCGGGCGACGGTTCGAGATATTTGCCGTCGAGTACCGTGAGCAGGCCCGCCCGTTCGGCATCGCCGATGCGGCCGAGCTGCACGAAAAGTTCGCGCGCGCGGTCGACGAACGAGGCGAGCGCTTCGATATCGTACGGGCTCTGCCGCAGCGTATGCCCCGAGATCGGGCGCGCCTTCAAGATCCCGAGCATCGCCTGCTGGCGGAGTTTCGCGCGGCCGTCGACGCCGGAACCGGGCGGGCGCAGCACTTCGGACGAGAGTAGGACGCGCCCGGCTTCGCGTAGCGCGTCCGTGATTTCGTGATGGTACGACCCGTCGTCGGCGCGGCGCTGCGGCTCGCGGATCAGCGCGTCGTAATCGAAACCGTAACAGTTCGCGAGGAGCCGATAGAGATCGACGTCGGCGTATTCCAAACACGCGTGGAACGTATCGAGACGATCCTGCTCGGTGAGATTGCGGCCGAAGACGTGCTGTCCGGCAGGCGCGAACTCGCCTTCGAGCGCGACGAGTTCGTCGTGGACCTTCGAGACGAGATCGCGCTGCGCCGAACCCGGCGCGTCGATGCGCAGCCCGGTCCGTTCGACGATCTCGGCGATCTCCGCGTGCAGGTCGGTGCGCTTCTCGAGATTATCCGATTGCGTGTTGTAATAATCGTGAACGAGGCGATGCAGGTTTCGGAGATCCTCGCTGCCTTCGACCGAGCGCAGCGGCGGGCACAGATGCGAGAGGATCGTCGCGTACGAGCGGCGCCGCGCGATCGACGCTTCGACCGGATCGAGGATGTTGAAGATGTACGCGTGCGGGCAGTTGTCGATGAGGAACTCGGGATAATCGCCTTGCGCGGGCGACCACTCTTTGCCGCGGCTCCATTCGACGAGCCCGTGCGTTCCGACGTGCACCATCGCATCGGCGTTGAACCGGCGCGTCGCGTATCGATACGATGCGAGCAGCCACGGCGAAGGCGGCGCCTGCTTATCGTGGATGACGCTGAGATCTTCGAGGCCCTGCATGTCTTGCAAGAGCACGAGGACGTTGCCGTAGCGCAGACCTTTGATCGGAATCGTCGACGGCGGCTGACCCCACACGTCGTAGTAGAGCGCTTCGTACTTCGTCGGCAGCGCGTGGACCCAGTCGCGGATCTCGCCCGCGGAGACGGTGCCGACGTTGTGATAGCCCGCGTACATGTCGCGCAAACGCATCGACATCTCGGCGTCGGTTTGCTCGATCTCGCCCGTCGTGTATCCCGCAGATTTGAGCGCGAGCAGCATCTCGCGCAGACTTCCGGCGACATCGAGAAAGTAGGCGACGCCGACGTTGCCCGGCCCGGGCGGGAAATTGTAGACGAAGGTCGCGATCTTTTTATCGGCGTTCGCGACGTGGCGCAGGCGCAACCAGCGCGTCGTGAGATCGCCGAGCAGCGCGACGCGATCGGGGATCGGCTCGAGCGCGCTCACGTCTTCGCCGAGCTCGCGAGAGCAGATCGGCGGGAGCGGCTGAATCCCCTCGGTCTCCGGCGTGACGACGTTGCCGATATATTCGAGCGACGCGACGCCGAACTTCGAAGCCGCGAGTTCTTCGCGGGACATCGCCGCATTGACGGGCGACGTGTAGACGCGCGGATCGCCGAGATCGTGAATGAGCTCGATCGAGGCTTCGGGCGCGCCCGCGAACATCGAACCCGCGAGATAGAGCGGAACGTTGTGATAGACGGCGCCGACGAGCGGCTCGCCCTTCTTCGTGAGCAGATGGCCGCGCGACACGATGTGCGCGTTGAAGACGGCCGTCATCGAGCAGATGACGCCGACGCCGCGGCGCTCCCATTCGCCGATCGCGGCATCGAGAACCGGGTGATTCCAATCGACGAGAAAGAGATCGTGCGTGATGAAGCCGATGCGATCCCACGCGCACTTGCCGTACGTCTTCGCGTACCACGGCTCGTACCACGCGAGATAGCTCGCGGAATCCGCGAACAGTCCGGCGTGCGCGGGATGGTAGATGCCCTCGTTCTCGACTTTTTCCGGAAGCTCGACCTCGCCCGGATACGCATCCATGAAATGCTTCATCAGGTAGAGGAACATGTTCGCGACGTTCTTGACGCTGCGATTATTCCAGTAGCCGATCATCACGAGCGATTTGAAGACGGGCTTCTTCATGAGCTTCGCCATCAGCGGCGCCGCGCCGACCATTTTCTGCATGCCGAGAAAGCCTTCGCGCGCTTCCCAAAACTCATCGACGTTCACGTCGTTTCGTTTCGCACTAAAGCGTTTCATCGCCATCGACATCTCGCGCATCGGGTTGGATTTGTTCATGTCGAACTCGAAGCCGAGCGACTTGAACATCAACGCCTGAAGGCGCGGATCGGGGATGTCGTACCACAGGAACTTGAGGTGGGCGAGCTCGCCTGCGGCATCCATCTCACCGAGCAGGGCCGCGAGGCGCTCGACGACCTCGATACTCATCGATTGCCACCCGACGAGGATATCCGCCTCGCGGATCGCTCGGCGTAGCGTCCCGATCGCGGCGGGATCGTTGAACTCCGACGCTCCGAAGTGGCGCAGCGACCATTCCCGGCCCGTTTTCGTGCGCAGCTCCTTGAACGCGAGGCGCATCGCGTTCGCTCGCTCGTCCGGGGCCCATGAGGAATAGCCGACGACCTTCATGTGCGTACGCTAGTCGCACCGGGTTCGGGGGACCGTGATAGCCATCACGCGCGGGTACTGAAGCCCGGCAGGCCGCTCACAGGTCAGATAGGAACCTACGGGTTGCCGTTAACGTCATTGTCGATACCACGACGTAACGAGATCGTGACGTACCGCACTCGCGTCGATCTTTCGCCGGGTCAGGACGAACGTTCGTATCAGCGAAACGCTCACGTATCCTGCGTTCAAGGGGCTTCCTCCGATTTCTCGGTATATTTTTGGCCTCGGCGCGGTGTCGCTGTGAACGATAGAGGGTGACGACAATGCTTCTTGACGTGGTGCAGCTCGATCGGCTTGATGCGGATTTCGTCGATTTGCAAGCCCAGTTCGCGGCGAACGGCCCGTTTCGGCACGCGATCGTCGAGAATTTTCTCTCGCCCGGTCACGCGCTCGCGGTCGTCGATGCGTTTCCGCGACTCGATCCGATGCAATTGGCGGCAGCGCGCGTGCTCGAGGCGCGCTCGTACGACGGCGAGGTCCGGCGCTTCGGGCCCGAGTTCGACAGCGTCTTTTCGGCCCTCGGTTCGGAATCGTTCACGATTTGGCTGAGGAAACTCACAGGCATTCCCGACCTCGAAATCGACGTCGACAACGTCGGCGGCGGCGTGCATCAGGGTGCGCGCGGCAGTCGCCTCGCGCCGCACGCCGATCACAACACGCACCCGAACGATCCGACGCGCTATCGGCGCATCAACGTTCTCGTCTATCTCAACGCGAATTGGGATCCGTCGTGGGGCGGCAACCTCGAGATGTACGACGCGACGGGCTCGCGCGTCGTCAAGGAAGTCGAGCCGATCTTCAACCGGTGCATCATCATGGAGGTGCACGATCAGGCTTTCCACGGCTATCGGCCGCTCCGCGTGCCCAAGGACAATACGCGTAAGACGCTCGCCGCGTATTTTTATTCGCGTTCGCCTTCGCCGCTGCAGACGATCGGCGCGCATCCGACGCTCGAACCCGTCAAGCGTACGACGTTCGGCGAGTTCGTTCGCCGCGTTCGATTCGCGATTCTCAATCGTCTGCCGTGGATCAGCGGCCTCCGGCCGAAGCCGCTCGACGACGAGGGTCATCAGCACTAGCGCGAGATGATCGACGGAGGGAGCGACCGAAGCAACGCCGGGATGCGCTTTCGCCCTTCGCTCTTCGCCTCGATCGTGATAGGATTCGCGAGCGCCGCGCTCTCCGCCGCGAACGCGAGTTCGCTCCCGCGGCCCGCGCACGTCGTCGTCATCGTCGATGAGAATAAGACGCTCGCGCAGATCGAAGGCAACCGGTCGGCGCCGTACATCAACACGCTCGCCACGCACGGTGCGCTCTTCACGCATGCGACGGGCGTCATGCATCCGAGCCTGCCGAACTATCTCGCGCTGTTCTCGGGGCTCACCAACGACAACGGTGACGGGTGTCCCGCGACCGGCATCTCGCCCGACGCACCGAACCTCGGCAGCGAGTTGCTCGCCGCGCATCTGACGTTCGCGGGCTACGCCGAGAACCTCCCGGAGACCGGTTCGACCGTGTGTGCGGCGGGCGATTACGCGCGCAAGCACGCACCGTGGATCGCGTTCCGCAACGTGCCGGGCGCGCTCAGCCGCCCGCTCTCGCTCTTGCCGGCGTACGGTTCGCTCCCGACGGTCGCGTTCATCATCCCCGACGTCGATGACGACATGCACGACGGCACGATCGATGCGGGCGACGATTGGCTCGTGAAGCACGGCTCCGCGCTCTTCGCGTGGGCCGTCAAGAACGACACGCTCGTCATCCTCACGTGGGACGAAGGCTACGATTCGAAAAACACGATCCCGACGATCTTTTTCGGGCCGATGGTAAAACCGGGCCGCTACGCGCAGCCGATCGATCACTACAACGTGCTGCGCACGATCGAGTCGATGTACGGCTTGCCGTATACGGGACGCGCCGCGAAGGTCGCGTCGATCGAGAACGTTTGGAAATAGGTCGCTAGTCGTTCGCGGCGACGTCCGCGAGCGCTTGATCGAAGCGCGTCAGAATCGAATACCGGTGGATCATCATGAGTGACGACGACGCGCCCGCGGCGCCGAAGTCCTCGGAGAACCCGAGCACGTAGCCGTGCTGCGACGCGAGCCGCGCGACGCGTTCGTCGTAATTGTCGTAGGGGTACGCGACGGCATACGCCCGATGCCCGAGGCGGCGTTCGAGCGAGAACGCGGAGAGCGTGAGTTCGTGAACGACGTCGGCATCGGAGAGCGAGCGTAGATCCTCGGGATGATTCGCCGTCAGGCTCTGCACGTCGATGAGGCCGCTCGCTTCCATCTCGCGGAGCTGCGCCCACGTGTTGTGTCGTTTGCTCGTCGTCTTGCCGACGAAATTCGTGTGCACGAAGAGCGTCGCGTGAAAACGGTGCGCGCGTAAGAGCGGGAACGCGTTCTCGTAGATACCGGCGCCGTTATCGTCGAAGGTGAGCACGAGCGGTTTCGCAGGGAGCGGCGTCCCCGAGACGAGATGCGCGCGTAGCGCGTCGAGCGTTACGACGTGAAAGCCGCCGTGCGCGATCGTATCGAGCTGCGTTGCGAGCGTCTGCGCCGTCGTGTCGAACCAGACGCCTTTCGTCCGCTGCACGTCGTGCCAGACGAGAACCGCGACGTACGGCGTGCGTCCGGCGGGCGCGACTTGCGGTAACGGCGCGTCCGCCGCGCGCGCGCGGAACGGTGCGTTCATCGCGACGGCGAGCGAGAGCGCTGCGAACGCCGCGCGAACGAGTTGCTGCATCGCGAGAGGTGTTGCGCGCTTCGCTACGGACATTCCCGGTCGCACCATGTCGCGCTCACGACTCCCGCTCCCGGCCCTCATCGCGGTCGTGTTCATCGCGGTCCTCGCCATCGTCGCCGGTTTCGTCGCACGCGCGCCGCTCGAACGCTCGCTCGTCTTGGGTTCGATGCGTTCGCTCACGAAATTCGAGATCGACGCCGCGGCCGCCGAACGGACGCGCGACGGGTACGTCTTGCACGATGTCGTCATCCGCACGCCGGGCGGCGGCCTCGAGATTCGCACGCCGCGCCTTTCGGCGCGTCGCGAACGCGACGCGCTCGCGCGGGATTCGCTCGCGGTCGTCGTGCAATCGCCGCAGGTTCGCATCGATGTGCGACGCGGTGCGTCGCACCGTATGCCGCACGCGCAAACGCGCCTCGTCGTGCGGACGGCGGGTGCCGGAACGCTTGCCGTTCTCTCGGAGCGCGGAACGCTGCGTTTCGATGCGCTCGAGGGCGACGTGCGGCTCGGTGAAGGCGCGCCGTCATACGAGGGCACGCTCGCGCTCGTCGTTCGAGCGCAGCGCTATCCGATCGCGGTCCACGGCCGGACGACCCCCGACGGCGCGCCGAGCGCGCACTGGACGGCCGCAACGCTGCCGATCGTGCCGCTCGCCGCGTTCGGGCTCGACGATCCGCCGCTCGTTCCGAGCGGGGGATCGCTCTCGGCGGTCGACGTCGAGCTCGGAGCGACGATCCGGGCGAGCGCGCACCTCGGCTCGTTCTCGGGAACGCTCGGCCATCACGCGTTGCGCGGCGTGCACGGCGATCTCGCGCTCGCGGGCGACGGTATCGGTTCGCGCGCGCTCGTGGGGATGCTCGACGCGATTCCGTTCTCCGCCAGCGGCGAAGTGCACGGGCTGCCGCGCGACGCTTCCTGGCTGCACGACGGCTCCCCGGATCTGCGCGCGCTCGCGAAATTGCTCGGCGAGATCTCGCGCGAGCCGCGCGTGCGTTCCGTGCGGCTCGAAGCGATCGCTCCCGGCCTCGCCTACGCGCAATACGGCCTCGCGCAGCCGCGCGGCCCGGTCGCGATCAGCGTGCTCGCGATCGAAGCGGGCGAACCGACGCTGCGTTTCGATACGGCCATCGCCGAAGACCACGTCTTCTCGGGCGGCGAACGGACGAGCGCGCTCGGTCTGCGCACGGGTGCCGTCGCCGGCGTCAACGGCGATTATTTCGATATCGGCCGCACCTATCAGCCGCAGGGGCTGCTGCTGCGCTCGGGCGAGCTCGTGCGCGGGCCGACCGATCGGGCGGCGGCGCTCATCGACAAGCACAATCGCGTGACGTTCGGAGAGTTCTCGCTTTCGGGAAGCGTCGTGACCGCGCGCGGGAAGATGCCGATCACGGAACTCAACGACTGGCCCCCGGGCGACGTCTGCGTCATCACGCCGGCGTTCGGAAAGCAGCTCCCCGCATCGCCCGGCCGGACGTTCGTCGCGCTGCGCCCGCTCGGAGACGGCCTGCACTTCCGCGTGACCGCCGTCGAATCGCTCGCGGAACCGCTGCCGGTCCGGTTCGGGATCGCGATCGGGCCGCTCGTGCGCGTCCCGCTGCCGCACGTCGGCGAACGGATCGCGCTGCACTACGCGCTCTCGCCGAACGTCCCGGGCGCGATCGCGGGGATCGGCGGCGGCCCGATCCTCGTGCGCGGCGGGCAGTGGTACGAGGACCCGCACGCGCCCGCGAAGGACGAGCGCGATTACCGCTGGCCCGTCATCGCGCTCGCGACGCAAGCGGGCGGCTCGCTGCTGCTCGTCGCCGTCGACGGGCGGCATCCGGAGCGCTCGATCGGGATGACGCGCCCCGAGTTCGGCGCCGTCCTCGCGCGGCTCGGCGCGATCGATGCGATGGCGCTGGACTCCGGAGGCTCGGTGACGATGGTCGCGAGGTCGCCCGGCGATCCGGGGGTCAGCCTGCACAACGTCCCCTCCGACAATAGCGCCGAGCGCTGGATCTCGGACGCGCTGCTGCTCTACAGCGATGCCCCCGCCGGCCGCATCGTCGCGCCCGCCGGGAGCCCCGCGCCGAGCGTCTTACCGCGCGCGGCGCCGACGCCGTGATCGGCCCCGCGCTCCCGCCGATGCTCGCCCCGCCGGCACCGTTCCCGCTCGTCGTCTCGCAGACGATGCAGCAGGAAGACGTCGCGCCCGGCATCCGCCGCGCGACGTATGCGATCGTCACGAGCGACGGGCCGCTGGCAATCGACGTCGTCGCGATCGATCCGCGCGAACCCACCGTTCGGCTCGGCGTCGTTCTCGCGCGCGATCGTTTGGTCTCGCAGGGCGAGACCATCTCGTCGATGGCGCGGCGTTCCGGCGCGGTCGCGGGCGTGAATGCCGATTACTTCGACATCGGGCAGACGAACCAGCCGCTCAACGTCGTCGTTCGCGACGGCCGACTCGTTCGCACGCCGTCGCGCCGCATCGCGCTCGACGTGCGCACCGACCGGAGCGTTCACATCGAGAACGTCGCCTTCGCGGGCGCGGTCCGCTACGGCAAGGCGCTGATCCCGCTCACCGGGGTGAACGAGTATCCGCCGCAGGGCGGGGCCGCGCTCCTCTCGTCCGCCTTCGGTCCGCTCGCGCAGCAGCCGGGCGTCACGCTCGTCTCGCTTCGCCCGGCCGCCGGCGGGTCGGCCGCGCCGTACGTCGCCGGGACGTATCGCGTCGTCGCGCTCTCGCCGCCGCCCGGTCGGGAGGCGACGGGCGACGAATCGTCCGCGCCGATGCCGTCGCCGTCGCCCGCGGCACTCCCCGTCTTCGCGCCGACCTTCGGCGCACCGGCACTGACGCTCGGCTCATCGACGCTCGCCCTCGGGCCGGCCGCCCTCGCGATCGCTCCCCCGCCGGCGCTCGGCGAGTTGGTGAAGATCACCGCGTCCACGGTCCCCGAACTCGCGCAGCTCCAGTCGGCCGTCGGCGGCGGCCCGCTCCTCGTGCAGGACGGCGCGGTCGCGAACGATCCGAACGCACCGGCGCCCGAAGAGACGGCGGTCCGATTCCCGGTCTCCGGTGCCGCCCTCGGCGCGAACGGTTCGCTTCTCATGATCAGCGTCGGCGGCCGTTCCGCGGCGTCGATCGGTCTCACCCGTCCGGAGTTCGCCGCGCTCATGCTCGGCCTCGGTGCGCGGGACGGGCTGGCGTTCGATTCCGGCGGTTCCGCGACGCTCGTCGCACGGCGGCTCGGCGAAGCGAGCGCGAGCGTGCTCAACGCGCCGAGCGACGGCGAAGAGCGCCCGGTCGCGGACGGTCTCTTCGCGTATAGCGATGCGCCGCGCGGGCCGGCGGCCTCGCTCGTCGTCCGGCCGAGCCGAATCGTCGCGCTTCCGGGAGTTACCGTCCCGGTCGCGGCGACGCTGGTCGACGCCGCGGGCCACGATCTGGGTGCCGTCGTTCCCGATGGCGGAGCGACCGTCGATGCCGGCACGCGCACGCACGTCGCGACCGTGCGAGCCGCCGGCCTCGTCGCTCGCGTGCCCGTGCGGATCGTGCCGCGCATCGAGCGGCTCGAGATTCGGAGCGCCGCCCGAAACGTCGAGATCGGGCTCTCGCTCGCGCTCGAAGCGGTCGGCACCGCAGACGACGGCGCTCCGGTCGCGCTCGGAGCGGACGTCGAATGGTCGGCCGAACACGGCGGATTCGACGCGCCGGGCCGCTACCACACGACGCTCGAAGGCCGCGACGACACGGTGACGGCCAAGGCCGGCGGCGCGGCCGCAACGTATCGCGTGCGCGTCGGCAGCCACATCGTGCCGCTACCGTACTTCGACCTCGCGCATGCCGCGGCGTGGCGATTCGCCGCCGCCCCGAGCGGAACGCCCGGCGCCGCTCGCGTCGGCGCGCCGGACGGCACGCTCGCGATCGATTACGATTTCACGTCGGGCCAACGCGCCGCGTACGCGAGGACCGATCTCGCGCTCCCGGGCGAGCCGCTGCGATTCTCGGTCGAGGTCGTCGGCGACGGCAATCGCGCCGGCCTGCGCGCGACGTTCGTGAACGTGCTCGGCGAGCGCCGCGCGCTGACGCTCGCGCGAACCGTCGATTGGACGGGCTCGCGTACGCTGACGCTCGATCTGCCGAACGATCTCAATCCGCCGATCCGGCTCGTCGCGCTCTACGTCGTGCCGCCGCTCGGCGGCCCGTCGGCGCGCTCGCTCGGAACGATCTCGTTCGCCGCCCCAACCGTCACCGTCATCGGGAGACCGTGATCCGTCGTTCGGCGTTCGCATTCTCGCTTGCGATCGCGGCCTCGTTCGGGGGCGCCGCTCGGGCCGCATCGTGGCCGGGAGTTCCGGTGCTGATGTACCATCGCGTCGATGCGCGCGTGCCGAACGACGCGGTCGGCCGGGATCTGACGGTCGAGCCCGGATCGTTCGAAGCCCAGTTGCGCTATCTGCGATCGCATCGCATTCGCACGCTGACGGCGGCGGATCTCGCGGCGGCGCTCGCGCGCGGCGAACGCCCGCGGAACGCGGTCGTGCTGACGTTCGACGACGGCTACGACGACGCCGCGACAACGGCATTTCCTTTACTTACGAAGTATCATGCGCGGGGGACGTTCTACGTTTCGAGCGGCTTCGTCGGAACCCCGCGGCATCTGACGTGGCGCGAGATGCGCGAGATGCGCGCGGGCGGTATGGAGATCGCCTGCCACGGAACGAACCATCTCGACCTCTCGACGCTCGATCGCGCGGGGCAGCTCGCCGAAGCCGGCGGCTGCATGAAACGCTTCGCGCACTATCTCGGCGGCGCGGCCCCGACGACGTATGCGTATCCGGCCGGCAAGTTCGATGCGACGACGCTCGCCATGATGCGCTCGCTCGGGATCGCCGCCGCATTCACGGAGATTCCGGGCGACGTCACGAGCTTCGCGCGGCCCTACGAATTGCCGCGCTTGCGCGTCCGTCACGACGACGGCATCGCGCGATTCGGGGCGCTGACGGGGCCGTGAGCTGCGAGCCGCCGATCAGGCGACGAGCGGCTGCGAGCCCGCCTTCGCGGCGACGTCGCCGAGATCGGCGTGTCGGCAGCCGTTGCCGCCGCGCTCCTTGACGGCGTAGAGCGCCGTATCGGATTCGTTTTTGAGATGCAGACAGCAGTTCGGTTCGTAGCGATGCACGGCGATGCCGATGCTCGCGGTGACGTCCAGACTCGCGTCGCCGAAGTCGATCGGTTTCGCGAGCTCACCGCCGACGCGCGCCGCGATCCGATCGAGCGTGCTCCGGTCGTTGTTCCCGCGCACGATCGCCGCGAACTCGTCGCCGCCCAGACGAACGCAGATGTCGCCCGTGGCGAGCGAGCTTCGCAAGCGGTTCGCCGTCGCGACGAGAACCGCATCGCCGGCCGCGTGGCCGAAACGATCGTTGATCGGTTTGAAGCGATCGAGGTCGATGTAGAAGAGCGAGAACGGCGTCCCCTCGCCGCAGATTTTCATGAGTTCGCGTTCGAACGCCGCGCGATTGAAGATCCCCGTCAGCGCGTCGTGATTCGCCGCGTGAAGGAGGCTCTGCTGGAACAGCTTCTCTTCCGTGACGTCGCGGCCGATGAGGATCACCATCTGGCACGCGCCTCCGTCGTAGACGCCGGAGAACGTCAGCGCGAGCCACTGCGGCGAACCGTCGGCGTTCGCATGCATCTCTTCGACCGTGAACGGCTGCCGCTCGTTCTCGAAGGAGACGACCTGCGATCCGCGGCCGGCGAGCAATTGCGCCGACCGATCGCCGCACATCCGCGCGAGCGCCGCGTTGTGCTCGCGCACCTCGCCCGTCGGCTCGAAGATCGCGATGCCCAAATCCGCATTCTCGAAGACGCTTTGAAACTGAGCCGCCTGCAGCCGGAGCGCTCGCTCCGCGTCCGCTCGGCGTAATTCCGCGCGCAGCCGCTCGCTCTCGAGTTTCGTCGATTCGATCTCGATGCGGTCGCGACGCGCCATCGAGCGGATGTTGAACGTGAGCGCGATCGTCCCGAGGATGACCGCGAGCAACGAGAGCGCGATGATCGTTCGCCGCTTTGCGACGCCCGTGCGATACCGCTCGCGCACGAGCATGTGGGCGGCGTCCGTCGTCGCGCGCCAGAGCGCCATCTGTGCGTCGAACGCCGTCCGCGCATCCCGTTCGACCCGCTCGGCGTTCAGCGGCGAACCGTGGAACGTCTGGAGAATCCCATCGACGCGGCGATCGAAGCGCCCGATGCCGGCTCGGACGTCGCGTTCGGGTCCGGTCAAGACGGGCTGCAGCTTCGGATCGAGCACGACGGCTTGGTCGAGGAACGTATCCATCTGCCGTTGCGGCTCGCCCTCGATCGCGCGAGCTGCGGCGAGCGACGAGATCGCGCCGCGCGAGAGTCGCTCGGCGGAGGCGTCCCGGGCCGCAGCCGACGTGCGGCTCATCGCGACGATGAGCCGGGGCAGCGAGCGCAGCATGACCGCGGCGGCATTCTGCTCGGCGATGTTCGGGTCGTAATCGAGCAGCGTATTGGGGTCGAGCGTGTTGCCGATATCGGAGAAGTCGCCGAAGAGACGCTCGATCTGCGGCAACGTCGGATGCTCGCGAATCGCCTCCCAACGTCCTCGAAGCGCCCGTACGAACGGCGCCGAGTCGGAGCCGGCGTAGGCGCCGTGGAGGCGAACGAACAGGGCCTCCGCGAGCGCTCGATCGCGGGCGAGTCCGCGCACGTCGTTGTCGACGACGTCGCGCCGGATCGCCTCGATCGTCCCGGCGAGATCGATGGCGAGCGAATAGGCAGCGAGGTCCGCACGTTCGGCGCTCGCGCTGCGAACGTCGTCCGTCACCGTCGAAACGAGCGCGTAGCTCGTCCCGAGAATCGGGACTCCGAGGAGAGCGACGAGCATCGCGACGCGCGCGATGAAGAACAGGAGCCCCGTTCGCGCTCGTGCCGCGGTGTCGATCGTCTCCCCCGCGCCTCGCACGGCCGAAAAGCCCATGCTCGCTCGGTCGGCGCGCACGGTCGATCGATTAACGCTCGCAAGGCGCGGACGCCCCAAAATAACAAGAGTGGGTGCTAGATCACACGCGTTCGACGAGGGTTCGTGGTCTTTGATCGGCGCCGTGCGGAGGTCATCGATCGGTCGGAATGACCGCACGCCCGCAATGCGAATCGTCGAAGGGTGAGCGCCCGCGCGGATCGTCCGCCCCATACCGCTCCGGGCGGCCTCGAGCATCCGAGCGATATCGGTCGCGGGCCGCATGGAACGCTCTGGTT